>DASVHQ010000425.1:0-1523 GCA_036382515.1 Polyangiales bacterium
GCCCGTGGTGAAGAGCAAGCAGCTCTCCCAGCCGAACCACTTCGCCAGACGCTCCTCGAGCTCGATGTGCGCGGTGGTCGTGGCTTGCACGCGCGAGGAAGACAGACCGCAGCCAAAGCGCCGCACCGCGCGCTCGGCCGCCTCCTTCACCTTCGGATGCAACGTGAGGCCGAGATAGTCGTTGGAGCTGAAGTTCACGACCGGCTTGCCATAGAGCGTGGCGTGCACACCGCCGTCTTCGTACGGGCGGAAGTGCGGATACACCTGCTGCTCACGGACCTGCCGAATGAACGCCAGTCCGTTGTATGCCTTGTCGTCGACCCAGCTCATGCGTGACTCGCTTTCCTTCCCGACCGCGGCTGCCGTGCCCGCAGGCACGCAGGGCAATCGCGAACACCGGAACGTCGCCGCTACTGGGCAACGGGGCAGCGATATAGCCAATGCCTGCCGCCCCCGCAAGCAACGCGCGACCCGGACGCACCGGCCATCTGGCCGATTTTCCAACGGATTTTGCCAGCGACCGGCGCGGGCTTCCGCGCGCCCCGGCTTTTCGCTATGAGTGGCGCCGCTCGCGAGAACCCATGCGCTACGAAGGCAGCATCTACCGCCCGCCCTCCGAGGCGCACAGCTACATCTTGCAGGCCACGATCGGCTGCTCGTGGAACAAGTGCGTGTACTGCGACATGTACCGCGAGAAGCAGTTTCGCGTGCGCGAGAGCCGCGAGACGCTCACCGACCTCACGCTGGCTGCGCAGCAAGCCGCCGACCACATCGACAAGGTGTTCGTGGCCGATGGCGACGCACTCGTTTTGCCCATGGACGACTGGCGCGCCATCTTGCAGAGCGCGCGCCGGCTCTTGCCACGCCTCTCGCAGGTCTCGTGCTACGCGACCGCCGACAACATCCTGGACAAGAGCCCTGCCGAGCTCGCCGAGCTGCGTCAGCTGGGTCTGTCACTGCTCTACATCGGCCCCGAGTCCGGCGACGATCAAACGCTCAAGCGCATCGCGAAGGGCAGCACGCACGCGCAGCACGTGGAGGCGGCAGCCAAGGCACACGCAGCCGGCATGCGAGTGAGCGCGATCGTGCTGCTGGGCATCGGTGGCGTCGAGCGCTCGCAAGAGCACGCCGAGCAAACCGCCGAGCTGATCACCGCGATGGACCCCGAGTACTTCGCAGCACTCACGACCGCGGTCGTGCCTGGCACGCCTCTTTTGAGCCTGCACAAGAAGGGCTTCTGGCAGCTGCCACCGGTCGAGCGCATGCTGCAAGAGCTGCGCATCATCGTGGAACGCACACGCCCCCGCGACGCGATCTTCCGAACCAACCACGCGAGCAACTACCTCGCGCTCGGCGGTCGACTGCCGCAGGATCGCGACGCCATCGTGAGCAGCATCGACGCCGCGCTGCAGGGACAGCTGCCACTGCGACCGGACTGGGCGCGCGGGCTGTAGGCCACAGCAGCCACGCCGACAGCACAGGCTGGGTGCGCGAAGCGTGACGCGCCTGGCACCGCTCGCAAG
>DASVHQ010000426.1:0-2833 GCA_036382515.1 Polyangiales bacterium
GCCGACTCGAGCGTCCGTGCCTGCCGCAAGATCCCCGCGTAGTACGCAACGTAGTAGCCGATCATCAGAAACACGACCGCGAGCGTGAGCGGGCTACGCTGGATGCCGGAGAACGGCGGTGCTCCGGTGGCGAGAGCACGCTGCGAGGCTTCGTAGAACGTGAACATACGCGCCGTGACGCGGCCGAGGAAGAGCACGCTGATCCCAAGCCCAATCCACTTGTTGGGCGTGTAGAAGTTGCCCATCGCCGTGACCTCGAACTTGGTGTGGAGCAGGCCGAAGGCTGCGAGCAGCGCGCCCAGGCAAGCGCCCGACGCGGCAGCCGCAAGGCCCGTGGTGGTTGGTCCCGACGAGAGCACGAGCGCGCCGATCGACGACAGCAGGATCATCCGAGCGATCATCCGGCGCGGCGCCAAGGGTTGAGGCCCCATGTTGCGCTTGAACCTGCGGTACACGCCGAACGCGAAGAGCGGAACCATCAGCAGGCTGAGCAAGGTCGTGGACACGCGAGCACTGTAGCGCAGCCCGGGGTGCTCCGCCTTGGCTACAGCGCACCCAGGGGGCACGCACGAGATTTCGGGCCTGGGCCCCGACGCCATCATTTCTTCAACCGGAACCGGGCACGCGCGCACCGTACAGACATGGAAAAGCACCGACTTCTATCCGGCATCCGCACCCTGGGAGCCTGCACCATGGCGTTGGCGATGGCCGGCGCCGGCTGCGGGGGTGGCGCCCACGGCTCCGCAGGCGTCGCGAGCTCGGCCCAGCCGCTCGTCGCCGCATGCTCAACTGCGACCAACCCGGCCCCAAGTGGCGCGTGGTTGTGCCCCGATCCGAGGACAGTGGAGTGTAGCGGCGGCGGCGTGGCCGACCTGGCCACGCTCTACGTGCAGGACAGCACGCAAGCTCCGTGTGCGGCGAAACGCTTGACGGTGTCAGAGCCGGGGCCGTTCGCCGTGGGGCCGCACAGCGTCGCGGTGCAAGACGAGCAGGGGCACGCGCTGTGCTCCGCTCAGCTCAACGTGGTGGACACGCAGGCGCCAGTGTTGACCGAGCACACGATCAACCTCTGGCCACCGAACCACAAGTTGCACGGCCTCTCCGTCAGCGACTGCGTCAGCGCCACTGATGCGTGCGAAGGCGAGCTCAAGGGCGAATTCATCTGGGCGAGCAGCGATGAGCCGGCCGACTCGATCGGCGATGGGCACTTCGCGCCCGACGTCGGTTTCCTCGACGCGCAACACGCGTGCGTTCGCTCCGAGCGTCAGGGACCCAAGAACGGGCGCGTGTACAAGCTGGGCGTGCGTGTCGTCGACGCGTCCGGCCACGCGGCGGAGGGCACCTGCATGGTGATCGTCGATCACGATCAGCGCGGCGTGCCAGGGCAAGACAGCGGTGAGGCTTACCGCGTGAGCTTCGCCGGCGCACCGACCGGTGCAGCCTGCGACGCCGTCCCGAGCACGGCTGGCAGCGGTGGATCGGGTGGCGCAGGTGCCACCGGCGGAACCGGTGGCGCAACCGGCGGATCGGGGGGCGCTGGTGGCAACGGCGGAGTCGGTGGCGCGGGTGGCGCAACCGGCGGCACAGGTGGCGCAGGTGGCAACAGCGGCGGTGCGGGCAACGGCGGCAGCCCGGTGCCGATCGACGGCGGCGCACCCATCTGACCTGCTAGCGATTCACGGTGCTCATGTCGGGGTAGCGTGCGCCCGCGGCGGCGTCCTTGGGTGCCACGGCAGTGATGCTCGCCAGCTCGTCGGGCGTGAGCACGATCTCAGCAGCCTTCAGATTCTCTTCGAGGAAGCCACGTCGTTTGGTGCCGGGGATCGGGACGACGTCGTTGCCCTGCGCCAGCACCCAAGCCAGGGCGTGGATGTCCTGCGGGCGCAGCCTGTTGCCGCCGTCAGCGTCCATCGGGCGCGACTGCGCGTGCTTGCGCCACAGCGGCGCGTAGCTGGTTAGCGCATCGAGCGCCGCACGACCGAGGCGCTGCAGGTACGCGCCATCCCCCTGCGGCGTCTCGCTGCCGACGCTGAACGCGACGCGCGAGCCCGCGAGCTCGAACGCGACGCGGTATCTCGGCTTGTCCAGACCGAAGCGCGCAACGTCTTCGGCCTTCAGATCGCGCAGCGTGCGCTTTGGATCGATCCACTCGAGCTCGCCGGTCAGCGAGTCCACGGCTTCGGTGACTTCAGGCGCGCGAGCGCTGCAAAGACCTTGCAACGGTCGCCCTCAGCGGTGCACTTTCGGGACCGCATGGGCCGCGACAACCCTCTTCGTATCCCCGAGCATCTCCGGCACGACGTCGAGGAGATCTTCAAGCTCACCGACCCGTTCTGCGCCGAGCACCTCGACGCCGAGTACGGGCAGCTCATCCGCAAGCTCGTCGCCAAGCTAGCCCGCAAGCGACCCTCGCCGCTCGCGCGCGGTGACCTTCGCATCTGGGCAGCGGCGGCCATCTACGCCGTGGGCAGCGTGAACTTCCTGTTCGATCGAACGCAGCGGCCACACCTGACCGGAGACGACCTGAGCGCGCTCACCGGAGTGCCGAAGAGCACGCTCGCCAACAAGGCGAAGCTGATCCGCGACGCTCTGCGCATCGGGCAGATGGAGCCGGAGCTCTGCAGGCGGGAGCTGCTCGCGTCGAACCCGATGGCCTGGATGATCTCGGTCGACGGAATCATCGTGGACGCGCGCACGATGCCGCCCGAGGTCCAGGCCGAGGCCCGGCGCCGGGGTTTGATCCCTGAGCTCCCAGGCTCGGTGGGCAAGGACGTTGGGGAGACGGCCGCCGGCGGGGAACGGCGATGACCGCGAGTGACAGCGCAGACGTGGA
>DASVHQ010000427.1:0-3522 GCA_036382515.1 Polyangiales bacterium
GCCCATATCGATCCCACGTCCATGTCGTCTACTGCTCGCACCGCGGCCTTGCCACCGCGCGTCGTGCGGGCGGACGTTGCAGCCCGCCGCGGCCCGACCACACAGCGCACTTTTGTTTCTGACGGTGGCCGACCTCGCGCCGTCTCTCTCTGGGGCAGGGGCCGCAAGGCCAAGAAGCAGCCGCGGTTTGCCTGCAAGCGAGAGCGTCGCAGGGCAGCGCGAGCGCAGGACATTAACAACGCGAGTCAGTGAAACGTAACCAGTGCACCAACGGGCCCCCCGCGCGTGCGCCCGGCGCGCGCCGCGCACGACGCGAGGTCGCTGTACGCGGCGCGTGGGCAGCTCAGCCTGGTGACTCGGGGCCGATGGCATCCACCTCTGGGTCGGCGGCCTCGGCCAGCGCAGCGCGTTGAGCCGTGGCCCAGGCGAGCGGCGTGAAGCGCTCCGGGGCGGCGGCCACTTCGTCGGGCGGCGCGCGCAGCACCGCGAGCAGATACAGCTGAAGCGGAGCGCGTGCGGCCACCGCTGTCTGCAACACCGTGCGCATGATGTCCAGCGCGAAGCGGCCCTCCAGCGAGGTGCGAAAGAGCGAGCTGTTCTCGATGAGCTTCTCCATTCGCAACATGCGCTCGGAGAAGTTGTTGGTGAGCTCCAGCCGCGGGTCGTTGAGGTACGTGGTGAGCTTGTCGAAGTTGCGCGTGACGTAGCGAACAGCCTCGCCGAGCTTGGTCTCGCGCGACCAGGTTTGGCTCATCTCCTGGCAGAGCTCCTTGATCTGCTGCCACAGCGCGCGGCTGTCGACGTCGCGCACCGCCAGCACGTTGTCGGCGTTGCGGCCGACGAGGTTGAGGTTGTGCTCATGGATGAACAGCCCCTTGAACAGATGCAGCATCGCGGCGCAGTAGACTGGGTCCTCGTGCTCGTAGAGCGCGAACGGCCGGCGCGCGTGGCTGCCGCAGCCGGCGTAGCGGACCGTGAAGAGGCGTTGCAGCTGCTGGTCGGCCACCAGGTTCACCGTCGCCAGGTCCGACTGAATCGTCAGCGCGCTGCGCTTGGGGTTGCGCTTGCGCAGCAGCATCTGCAGCAAGTCGCCAAAGCCACCGAGGTGACTACGGTAGAGCACCACCAGGCTGCGCGGGTCGTCGGCGTCGCTGCGTCCCGAGAGCGTCGTGGTGTGCAACGCTCTCTTGGCACCGTCGCCGTTGCGGCGCTCGTGCTCGAAGCCGAGCTCACTTGCCAGCGCGGCGGCAAGACTATCGTCGCCCTGCACCAGCAGCTCGCAAGCCGCCTCGACGTTGCGGTAGTGGTGCCACGGCGGTAGCTGCCCCTCTTGGTTGCTCTGGCTGGCGAAGTGGCGATTCACCTCGATGACGCGGCAAGAGGTGTCGTCGCCGCTCAAGATGCCGGCATCGGCCAGACAATCAAAGAGCGTCAGGTAGATCGGCGCAAAGCGTTGCGCGACGTAGCGCAAGAGCCGCGAAAGCGCTCCGGCCGAGAAACGCTTTTCGTCGGTCGACAGCAGCGTCGAGAGGCGGTTCATCGGCATGGCGTACTGCGCAACCAACACGCTCATGTGCGCCAAGAACTCCCAGGTCACCGCGTAGCGAGGCGGCCCCAGTGCCGCGGTGCTCGCTGACACCACGCGCCGCTCGCCGTCGATGCCCGCGATGACCTTCTTCTGCACCTGCACCGTGATGCGGCGCACCGTGAACGTAAAGTCGAAGCGCTCACGCTCTTCTATGATCGTGTCGATGACCTTGCCATCGAGCTGCTCGTCCGGCGGCGCCAGCAGCGGCAGCGTAACCTCGACGGTCGCGACCTGCGCACCGGTCATGAACGCTTCGCTCGACGATTCCAGTGCCGGCTGCGCTTGTGCGCCCAGCTGCAGCCTGACCATTTGCTCGCGCACCTCGGCCTGGTCGGCGGCCTTGTCGGCTTCACTGCGCTCGTCGTCGCCGAGCTCGGGGTCAACCGGTAGTCCCATCAGCTTGCTCCTGGTGGCCTTGAGCTTGTGGCCATGTCTCTTGATCAACTCCTTGTGCCACCCGAGCAGTCGCTCGGAGCGTTCGATGTTGAGCTCCAGCCGCTCACGCTTGCTCTTGGGACGCATCCGGTCGCCCTGCGTGACCGGCCCCAACGGCTCTCCGCTGCAGCGGCGCTCGCTGCTTGCGCTGATGCCCAGCGCGCGCCGCAACTGCAGCAGCACTGCCGAGAGCTTGCGACGGCTACCAAGCAGGCCCTCGCACAGCGCGCCGTGCTGCTGCAACGCGACCCGCACCGGCTGCGGTAGCGATGCAGCGTGCAGCTGCAGCCAAGCCGCAACCTCTGCGCGCTCTGCGTCAGTCAGTGGGTCAAGCGTAGCGGCAGTCGCCGGGGGCACGACCAGTAGAGATCATCTTCGGATAAAACGGTCAAGAGGGATTCGAGCGCACCAAGCGTTCGGATCACCGTTGAGTCGGGGTCAACTCATCGCTCGGTGCAGCGTGCAGGTCGCGCTGTCGCCAGACCCGAGCGCGCTGGTGCACGGTGAAGCTCGCGCCTTCAAGCAGCAGCGACAGCTCGGCGGTGGAGATCTCAGTGGCCTGCGGGTCGCGCGCGAACGCAGCAAGGTTGCGCAACCGGCCGCCTTCGAAGCGCCGGCAGATGAGGTACAGGCCCACGCTGTCGCCGACGATGGCGCGTAGCTGCGTGTGGTCGCGCTTGACGAAGAGCACGCAGTCGCCGTCGTAGGGGTCCGCCCCCAGCTGCAGCGCCTCGGAGAGCAGACCGTCGAAGCGTCGACGAAAGTCGACACGGTGTTGTGCGAGAAATACGCGACGAAGTTTCACGCTGAGCATGATGAGAGCTCCAGGTCCAAATCACTGCGCGACGCGGCGCAGACTTACGTGCCAGCCGCCGATGCGCAGCTCGATCTCGCTGTCGAGCAGCGTGTCCTGGCGCGTGCCGCGGTCCACCACCGACAGCACGCGAGGGCTTGCTACCGCCGCTTCGCTCGCCGCCGGTGACACGCGGCCGTTGCGCGCGGCGGCTTGCTGCCAACCTGTCATCTGCAACCACGACAGCTTGCAGGCTCTGCTGATAGCGCTGGCAGACGCGCCCGCCTCGATTGCAGCGACCACCTGGTCGCGAAGCCCACGCGGAAACCGACGCCCGGGCTGAGCGCGGCGATAGGTGTCGAAGGCGGCAGCGAGCTGCCGCAGGCGCTGCTTGTGGGCGGCGGTCGAGCGCGGATCGGACTGGCGCATGGCTCTGGGCTCCTCGGGTCGCACGCAACTACGCGACCTCGCCCGCACTCATAGCTCGCGTGCCCTGCGCGGCGCTGCACCCGTCGGTGGACTGGTTACGAAATACCAGTCAAAGTACGATTCGGTCGAACTCTCGAAGCTTCTGACGAGTCCCAGGAATGGATGAGACGCACACAAACCGGTCGCCCGGCCCCCAGAACAAAGGCGCGAGCATCATCTTCGTGAACTCCTCAAACGAGGTGCTGCTCTTCCTTCGAGACAACAAGCCCACCATTCC
>DASVHQ010000428.1:0-3182 GCA_036382515.1 Polyangiales bacterium
GACCTGCTGCAGATGCTGTTGCGCAAGCGCAGCCCCAAGCACTCTGCGCTGACGGTCCAGTCGGATCTTTCGACGGTGAACTTGGTGGCCGACGAAACGCTCAATCGGTATTTCACATTTCGCTATGCGGGCTGCACCAGCCACGCGCGGCGACCCTTCGCGCTCTATGAGCACGAGGACCCGCTGTGCTGCGGCGCCATGTTACATCTGTTCAAGGGGCTGTTCATTCATGAGCACGGCCTAGACATCGTCGGCCGCAACGCCGAAAACGTGCAGGCGGTGCGCGGCGTGGACTGCCGGCAGCTGTGGCAGCAAATCAAAGAGCTTGCACAAGACATGAGCGAGCGCTGGTCGCGCGAGACCAAGCTCGGTGAAGCCGCGCGCTATATCACACGCAACTACGACAAGCTCACCGTATATCTGGACGACCCGCGGCTGTCGCCGACGAACAACTTCTCCGAGAGAATGTTGCGCCTGGAGAAGCTCATCGAGAATAGCTCGCTGTTTCGCGCCACACTCGAGGGGCGCTTCGCGCTCGACATCATGCGCAGCGTGCTGCAGACGGCGGTGGCTGCACGCGCACCGCTTCAACCGTACTTGCTGGCGGTCCTGCGCGCGTCGCCTGACGAGGTCGCCGCCAACCCGGAACGCTTCACGCCGCGAGCGTGGGCTGCCGCCCACAGCGGCAACCCAGGCGAACACGCCGAGACGCTCGTAGCTCCGCTGAACGCTACGCCCTCGAACTGAGGCGCGCGCCCGTCCGAGTCGACATCGTGCGCTGCGCAGGGCGGCGGCACCCGGCACCGGCCGCGGCTTGTCACTCACGCCGGCCACCCACGCGGCGCGCGCGCTTCCCTTGGGCTGGCGTCCAGGGCACCCGTCGGTGAACTGCTTACCAGCGATCGTTAAACCCGACTTTGAAAAAGGGCTCCGCGCTCTAGGCAAACTTTCCCACATGATTTCCGGCAGATAGCCCAGAATCATCGCGAAAGGTCGTGTTACTAGGGGCGTTGGGCGCGCCGAGCCTAAGCGTCGGGGGCTGGCACCTCGGATACGGTGTGCAGGCGCGGCGGCGGGGCGACTCGTAGCAGCTGCAACAGGTCGCGATGCTCGTCGCGCAGCTCGGTGGTCTGCTGCACGCGGGCCTCGCCGCGGTCGTACTCGACGACCTGGATCTTCTGCAGCTTCGCGCTCAGGTTGCGCCAGCTGTCTTGCGCACGGATCTCCGCAATGCGCTCCAGCAGCAAAGCAAGCACGGAGATACTGACGTGCGCTTGGATACGCCAGGGTCGGTAATGAAAGACCGGTCGCATGTGCAGCCCGCTCTTGAGTTGTCGCCAACACTGCTCGACGCGCAGCAGCTGCTTGTAGCCCAGTGCGAGGTCCTCGGCGTTGAGCGTGTCGTCGTTGGAGGTAATGACCCACTTGCCGTCATAGCGCTGCGCGTCCGCGATGGCGCCTCGGTCGAGCAGCAGCTTGCCGGTCGCGGTCTCGCGCAGGTACTTGCCGTAGCGCGCGCTCACGCGCAGCTCGCAAGCGCGCTTGGAATGCCCCTTGCCCTTGCGTTGCTGCAGCGAGTCCAGCTCCACTTCGAGCTCGGCCACGAGCTTGTCGCGATGCTTGCGCTGGCGCTCTTCTTCGGATGGGTTGTGGCATACAACGTAGCGTTGGCGACGCTCACCGTCGCCGACGATGACTTCCTTGACGCGCAGGTTGTCACGCACTTCTTGATAGCGCCCGGCGCGCGACAACACCTCGGTGCTGACCTCATCGCCCGCGCGCATACGTGAAGCCAGGATGTACTTGCCGTTTCCCAACGACAGCGAGCGACGGTTTTCCTCGCTGTTCATCCCGGCGTCGCCAACGAAGACACACCGGCCCAGCCGCCAGCCGCGCAAGTCGGCCTTCACTTTGGCGACCGTAGTCATGTCGCTGGTCTGACCGGAGAAGACCCACGAGCGCACCGGTAGACCGTCGCGAGTGACGGCCAGCCCGACCACGATCTGCGGCGCGTCGGTGCGACCGTTCTTGGAGTGGCCGCGCTTGCGCAGCGCCTGGTATGGCTGGCCTTTGCGCTGCAGATCGACTTCGTCTTCTTCATCGACCTCGAAGTGAAGCGAGGTGGTGTCGTAGAAGATCAGGTCCACGTCGGCGTTCATCAGATCCGCCATCTTGAAGTAGACCGCCTTCTCGATCTCGGCCTTGTGGTCCTCCAAGAAGTCCATCGCGAAGTACAGATGATGCAGCTGCAGCTCTTGGGCGCTGGGAAGAAACACTTCTTCGCTCAACCACTGCTGCCAGCAATACAGCTTGGAGTACGGCGACAGCGCGCGGTTGGCAACCATCGCGAACAACGCGCGCTCGAACTTGTCGGCGGTGCGCTTGGACTTCGCCTGCTCGCGCAGCACGCTGCCGATCCCAAGCTCCTGCCACAGTTGTTCCAGCACGTACACGCCGCCGTAGGCCCAACTGTCGCGCACCACAACGTCGCCCGGCTCGCTGCTCGCAGCTGCGGTGACCTCGTCGCCCAACACCCGAAGGATGCTGCCCGCCAACCGCCGCAGCCTCTCGCCGTCGACCTGCTCAGCGCGCCCGAAGTTGTAGATCACCTTGGCGATCGCACAGCCTCTCGCCGGGTCCCATTCGTTTTCAGCGAGCTGGTAGTAGTGGACCTCGGAGCCATCGGCGTTGCGTCGCTTCGTCGTGCGAAGGTACATGCCTAGCTACTACAGTCATAGATGCACGGAATGTCAATGCTGCAGCTCCCAGTCGTGTGCCTAGGCCTTTTCGGCTTCGGCGCTCTGCAAGTGCGCGAAACTGCTCAACACGTGTGCCCGAAAGGCTGAAAAAGTTTCAAAGTCGGGCTAGAGCACGCTCGTGGGCGGTCTCGGGCACTGGATCTTGCCGGGCGTGGGCGCAGCCGCAGACCGGCAGCCCGTCGTCGCCGGGAACCCACTTTCGTTCACGCCGTCTTCCCAGTCCGCAGAGACGTCATGCGCAGCGCAAACGCAGGCCGTCGGGAGTGATTCCGAGCACGGACCCACCGGACCGCGCGCAGAGTGTGACTCCCGGAGGCCGTTCAGCCTCATCACGACGCCGAGCAGACTCATCCCGGCAATCTAACTACGCGACCGCGCGTCGCTTCGCGCTGCAATACAGGTCCACCGCCGCAGCTGCCTTGT
>DASVHQ010000429.1:0-4412 GCA_036382515.1 Polyangiales bacterium
TCACTCATGGCTCCGGCCATGAGACCACGTTTCCCGCCGGGACGGCAGTGATGCGGCTCTGCTGCGCCCACTTCACGTGGCCGGCCCCACAGGCGGCCTACAGGACGGAGACCAAAGCGATGCAACGGGCAACATCCTCAATTGCAAGGCCCACCCGAAATGCGCAAGCTCGATCTGCGGCGGCTTGCCTGCTCCGAGCGCTGGGCCGCCCACTGCACGTCCCGCAAAGAACCGCCCCGTTATCGATCAGCCTCGTCCCGATGCTGACCACTACCCCATGTAATCCGACGGAACCGCAGCGCTCGGTTGGGCTCCAGAATGACCCGCCCGGGGTTTGCAGACTCATGCGTGAGCGAGACGTGGGTCGGAAATTCTGGTCCGGTGGATCTTTGGGCTGAAGAAGCGAATCGCGGGTCTCAGATGTCTCCGACGCCTTGAGCCTCAACCTCGGTTCCTATGTCCTCTATGCCGCTGATGGCGGCCACTCTTCAGAACCACGTGGAGGGTGCATTGCGGCGCTCACCTCGCCATCCTTCCGCGCAGAAGATCCATCACGCAGCTCGCAACCCCTCCAGCATCCACCGCGCCGGCTCCCGACCCGACTACCGCCGGACAATCTCCGACGCGCGTTCACGCTGCAGGAAGAACGCCGACTCACGAGCAACGTCACCCTGCACTACAAGCGCGTGATGTACGTGATCGAGCCGGGCCCTATCGCCGAGTCAGCACCCGGCAAGCGTGTGCTGGTACGCGAGGACGACAGCGGTCAAGTGTTCATCGAATATCGCGGCGCGGCGCTGTCGGCACGCGCGTTCCCCAAGGACGCGCGAGTGCGCCAGAGCCAAGCCGGCTTACCCCATCGGCGCGGGACCAAGAAGGCGCGCCGCGCAGACCTTGACCAAGACACCGAACCGGACAACTGTATTTCGCAGAGCGCCGGACATCTCTAAATCGCACCGACAATGAGCCCCCGCCGCGCGGTCCGAGGTTTTTTAGGCTACGATTCAGTTGAGCTTATGGGGACCGAGGGCGCACCGCAACTCATCGATGGCCGGTATCGAATCGACGCCAAGCTCGGCGAGGGGGGCATGGGTGTCGTCCATCAGGTTTTCGACCGGATCTCGTCGCGCACGGTTGCGCTCAAGTGCCTGACGGCGGCGGCGGCCAAGCAGCCTGTCGTGGTCAGCTTGTTCGAGCGCGAGTTCCACACGCTCAAGAGCCTCGCCCACCCGCACATCGTTTCGGCGTACGGCTACGGCATCGCCAGCGCGCCCTACTACACGATGGAGCTGCTATCCGGGACGACCGCCAATCAGCTTGCGCCGATGCCCTGGCGGCAGGCGTGCTCGGTGCTGCGCGATGTGGCCTCGGCGCTCGCGCTCATCCACTCACGCAGGCTCGTGCACCGCGACGTCACGAGCCGCAACATCCAGCAGGCTTCCGACGGGACCATCAAGTTGATCGATTTCGGAAGTCTCACGCCGATGGGTGTCACCAAGGACTGCGTGGGAACGCCCGCGTTCATGGCGCCGGAGACGGTCCATCGGCTCGCGCTCGATCAGCGCACCGACATCTACTCGCTCGGCGCGACGGCTTATCACCTGTTGACCGGGCGTCATGCGTACCCCGCGCGCCACATGGGGGAGCTGCGCGACGCGTGGCGCTCGCGGCCGCTGCCGCCATCGGCGCTCATCGCCGACGTGCCGGCGCCGCTCGATGAGCTGGTGATGTCGATGCTCGACCTCAATGCGTTGGCGCGTCCGGTCAGCGCGGGCATCGTGTTTGCGCGTCTCAGCGCAGTGGCGGGGCTGCCGGCGCAGACATCGGAGGCCGCCGCTCGCTCGTTTTTGATCACTCCGCGGCTTGTCGGTCGCGAGGACGAAGTGCGCGATTTCCGCACCCGCGTGGTGCGGGCCATGCGCAGAGAAGGGAGCTGTCTTCTCATCGCGGGGCAAACGGGCATGGGGCGCTCGCGCATCCTCGATGCGTTTTCGCTCGAAGCGCAGGTCGCGGGCGCGCTTGTCGTGCGCGCCGATGCCGGCGACGGAGCGAACGAAGGCTCGCTGGTCACCGCGCTGCGTGCGGGGCTGCGGGAAGACGCGCTCGAACGGCCGGCGCGCGACGGCATCGACGAAAGCGCGCAGGTCACCCCGGGTGAGGCCGCCGTCCTCAAGGACTTGCGGCGCGTACTCAGGGAGCGCACGATCGTAGTCCTCATCGACGATGCGCACGTGTACTCCGCGCCCGCGCTGGCCTTGGTCGCGCGCCTCTTGCGGATGACCGAACACCGCTCGCTCGTGCTCGTGGTGAGTCACGCTCTGCCCCTGCCGGACGAGGCTGCGGCAGCGATGCGCCTGTTGCGCGCGCACGCCGACCGCGTGGAGCTTGGCCCGCTCGACCTCGCGCAGATCACCGATCTGCTGGCCTCGTGCTTCGACAACGCACCGAACCTGCGCGCCACGGCGACGTTTTGTCACACGGTGTCCGCGGGCCGGCCCGGCACTTGTGTCGCCGTCGCGCAACACTTGGTCGACCATGGCATCGCCGCGTACGACGGCGGAGTGTGGGCTCTACCCGAGTCGCTCGCGGCTTTGGCGCTGCCGGATACGGCCGAGCGATTCATCGAGGAGCGCGTGCGGCGCCTCGACGCCGACCAACGGCTCTGGGGGCAGCTTCTATCGATCATTCCGGCGGCCGCAACCATGACCACGGCCGAGTGTGTGGACCTGATGCGTACGCATACCACGCGCGAGCGTTCCCACGCTGCGGTCGCTGGCTTGGTCGCGGAGCGTCTCGTGAGCTCGATGGGCGCGATGCAGCGTGTGGCTCACGCGAGCGTGCGCGACGCATTCCTCGCGACGCTGCCGCAGGCGCAGGCGCGCTCGCTGCACACGCTGCTTGCGGAGCACTTCGAAGCGCGAGGGGACGAGCTCAGTCTGGCCGCAGCCGCGCACCACTTCCAACAGGCCGGTGATCGCGCGCGGGCGATCCGAACCATCAACCGCTATGCGAAGCAAGCGACTCGAGAGCTGAGCGAGGAAGAGCTCGCCAAGATGACGTTGCCCTTTGGCGAGTGGGGCGCGACGTTCGAGAGCGCGCTCGACTCCGCCGAAGCAGAAGGCTGGCCACGCCGAGAGCTGTATCCACTTTACGTCGCGATCATGTCGGTGGCGGCTCTCTCCGTGCCAAGCTGGCTGGCGCGCGGCGCACCGCTCTTTCGGTATTTGACGGAAGACACGGGGCTCGGGTACTTCTCCGAGGAAGAGCTCTCCGCGTTGGAAACGGGCGCTCGGGTTTCCAAGTGGAAGCTTGCATTCCGCATGTTCCGCGCCGCGCTGCGTAGGTTCTTCGTGCCCAAGGGGCAGCGCGGCCTAAACCCGATCGCCGCGCTTCCGTTGCTCGGCGTGTACGTGACCTCCGCATTGGGCGTCTGCAACGTCACCCAGACCTTCCACACCGGCGTGCCTCCGCTCGCACGCGCGCTCTTGCCGTTTCGCGTGCTCTCACCCGCGCTCGACCTGACCTATGAGCTCTTGGTGGGCGCGGGCAACGCCGGGCGCGGCCTCGATGCAGGTTGGCAGCGCTTGCAGGACGTGTTGCGCCGCTTGCAGCGCCGCGTCTCGGGGATGCCGGATATCTACCGCGTGACGGCCCTCTGCATCTTACGTTACCTCGATGCGCTCGAACGTCTGGCACCGATCGGGGATCCGAGCGCTCTCTCAGTCGCGCAGTGGCTGGAGGATGCGGGGGGATTCACTACGCATGCGTGGCAGTTGCGCATGATCTACTACGTCTACACGGGCGACAGCGTGAGCGCGGAGCGCTGCCGGCAAGAGATCGAAACGCTGGCGCTCACCAGCGCGCGCGACAACCTGAGTGTGATCTCGGGCAGCAAAGACTTGGCGCAGGCTCAAGCGCTGTGCGGCGACGCTCCCGCGCTGCGCGCCACGCTCGAGTCACTGGAAGCGACGGCCGAGCGCTTTCCGCACTGGCGCGGTCAGCTTCTGGTCTACCGCGGCGAGTACGCGCGGCTGGTAGGCGACCTTGCGCAAGCGCGTGAGGCGCTCGAGAAAGCGCTCGCTTTCGCGCCCGCGGGTGAGAACTACAGTTGGGCGAAGGCCGTGCCGCCCTACGTCGAGGTGCTGATTCGGCTCGGGCTCACCGACGAAGCCGCTCAGTTCGCCGAGCACGCGCTCTCGGAAGCCTTGCGGGTTGGCATCGGTAGCATCTACCTGCGCCAGATCGAAACCGCCGCGGCTTTGGCGTGGGCAGCGCAGGGCCAGCACGAGCGCGCAGCGCGGCGCCTCGATGAGCTGTTTGTAGCAGCGAGCGAACAGGGCGTTCACGGCGTGACGCTCGCGGTACTGGAGGAGGCCCGCGCCCGCGTCGCGCTGTTGACGAGGGACGCCGAC
>DASVHQ010000430.1:0-2757 GCA_036382515.1 Polyangiales bacterium
TCGCGGCCCGCGCTGACGGATGGCGAGTGCTTGCGTATCAGGATCGCCGATCGGCGGCCAGCCGCGAGCTGTGGCGAACGTTGGTGGAGCGGTCCCGCGTGGGGCGCTGATGGTTCCCTCCGCGCCCGAGGTCGCGCTGTCCCCAGTCACGCGAGGGCCGCAGCCCGATCCCTTACGACCGCTTGGGAGCCGGCGCCTTGCCCAGCCGCGCCATCACCAGCTGCAGATCTTCCCAGACCGTGCGCTTGAACTCCGGGCTACGCAGCAAGAACGCCGGATGGTAGGTCGACAGCACGGGGATCCCTTCCCACTGCGACCAGCGCCCGCGCCACGAGCCGGTGGCTTCAGCGGCGCCCAGCGCCTGCGCCGCGCAGCGCCCGAGCGCCACGATCACCTTCGGCCCGACCAGCTGCAGCTGCGGCGCCAGGAACTTGCGACAGGCCAGCGCCTCCTCGGGCCGCGGCGTGCGGTTCTCGGGCGGCCGGCACTTCACGACATTGCAGATGTAGACCTCCTCGCGGCCGTAGCCCATGGCGACGATCATCTTGTCGAGCAGCTGGCCGGCCTTGCCCACGAACGGCTCGCCCTGCAGATCTTCGTCGCGGCCCGGACCTTCACCTACGAACACCAGCTCGGCGCTGTCGGAGCCTCGCGAGAACACGCTCTTGCTGCGGCCCTGGTGCAGCACGCAGGTGGTGCACTCGGCCGCTTTGGTCGCGAGCTGCAAGAGCTGCCCGCGGCGCTCGCCAGCGGGTGCGGTCACAGCCGGCGCCTCGGGCGCGGCTGCAGCCTGTGAGGCAAGCACGGCCGGCTGCGTCTCCGCCTCGGGCGCGGCGGATGTGACGGGTGCTGTGCTGGCTGCGCCGGCCATCGGCCGGACCGCCGTGGGGGCCACGACCTTCCCTGAAACGCCCGCTAGCCCCAACTCGGCTTCCACCTCGAGCTGCCCGCGCGCTGCCGCCAGCAGAAGGCGCAGCTCTTGGGTGATCTCGTTCGGCAGCGTCATGGTCTCGTGCGTCCCGTCGGTCGCGGTCGCGCGTGCGGACCACAAAGGCAGTCGCCAACGCCGTACGCACCGTACTACCATGAAAGCCGTGCGTCGTAGCGGCTGCGTGCGCTAGCCTCGGTTCGCAAGGGCTCACGACAACCTGGCGCATCCTTTTGCACTGTGGTTGACTTGCAACGTCCGACACTGCTAGGTTTTTTCGCAATTCTGGAGGGCTTGCTTCGTGCCAGGTCAAGCGCGCGTTCTTACCGCCGGGACAACCGACGTCGGAAGGAAGCGCACACATAACGAAGACTCCTTCGCCCTCGTGGAGTCTGAGCACCTCTATCTCGTCGCTGACGGGATGGGCGGACACGCATCCGGTGAGGTGGCCAGCCAAATGGCCATCAACACGATGAGTGAATTCTTCCAGGCCACGTCGGCCGACCCGGAAGCCACTTGGCCATACAAGATGGACAAGACGCGCGGGTACGAAGAGAACCGCTTGGTCACCGGCGTGAAGCTGGCCAACCGCCGCATCTTCGAGGCGGCGCAGCGCGAGCAGCGCCTGCACGGCATGGGCACCACCATGGTTTCGCTCTTGTGCGTGCGCGACCTGTGCTTGATCGGCCACGTCGGCGACTCCCGCGTGTATCGGTTGCGCGGCAACGTGCTCGAGCAGCTCACCGAGGACCACTCGCTGCTCAACGACTACATGAAGATGAAGTCGATGACGCCGGAAGAGGTCGCGAATTTTCCGCACAAGAACGTGATCGTGCGGGCGCTCGGCATGAAGGAGACCGTGAAGGTCGATGCCATTCTGGATACGCCCCAGGCCGGGGATATCTACGCGTTGTGTTCGGATGGGCTTTCAGGCCAGGTCGATCACGACGATGTTCGGGACTTGATGGTGAAGCACAAGGACCTGGAGGCGGCGTCGCAGGCGTTGATCGACAAGGCGAACGAGAACGGCGGGCCGGACAACATCACGGTGATCCTCGTGAAGTGGATGGGGTCTTCGTAGCGCTGCTCTGCTCTGCTCTGCGTGGGTTGAGGGTGATCGGTCGAGCTGGGGTGGGTCCTGCGCGCGTTCCGTTCGGGGACCCCTCGGAGCACGCCTTCGCGTGCTCCTCTAGACGTGCAGCACGTCCCCCGTACGGTACGTGCTCGGACCCACCCCAGCTCGACCTCACGTCAGCGCGGCGGGCGCAGAGCAGCGCTCCTGCGACTGGCGGGGGGGAGTGGAGGGACGCGCTCGCTTCGCGAGGCGCTTGCGGGGAGCGGTGCTGGCGGGACGCGCTCGCTTCGCGAGGCGCTTGCGGTGGGGAGCGGTGCTGGGGCTGGGGATTCAGGGCTCGGAGACTGCGACTTGCGTGCTGTTGGGTAGGACTATGGTGTCGGTTAGGTTTTGGGTGACGGTGGCGTTGGGCCAGATGATGCAGCGTTCGAGGCGTAGGTTCGGAGCGATGTTTGCTCCGGCACCGATGGCGCACTGGTGCACTGCGGTGCTCGACGGAACGTGCACGTCGGGGGCTACAACGTTTTGATGTTGGTCGGGGTGGATGCCGGGCCAGGTCGCTTCGCCTTGAAGCAGGGACTGGTTGGCTTGCCAGTAGTGGCGGGGGGAGATGCCGGCGTCGCGGAAGCTGGCGGGGTGGATGGCGCCCATCACGCGCTCACCGCGCGCTAGCCAGGCGCGGTAGGAGTGGCGGATCACGCAGCCGTTTTCTGGCAGATCGCGAAACGCGCGGGGGGCGAGGATCTGCACGCCT
>DASVHQ010000431.1:0-4429 GCA_036382515.1 Polyangiales bacterium
TGAACGCAATGTCGAAGGCGAACAGCATCTGTGCCCACGACCAGATCTCGTGTGCCGGCGCTCCACCGAGCAGCTCGCGCGTGGCGACCACGCCGCACAAGAGGGCCGGCGAGATCACCGGGAAGAGCGCGACCGCCAGCACCATGTCGCGCGCACGCGTACGCACGCCCATCGCAGCAAACAGGTTGCCCGTGGCGGCAAAGCCCACCGGGCGATAGCCGGCATTGTGCGACCAGGCAAAGCTGGGCGGGAGCAAGCCTTGGTCCGCGAAGTGCCGGGTGTGGGCTTCGGCTTCACGCAGCCGATCGAAATGCTCTTCAACGAGCTGATCGCCGACGTGCGCTCCGACGTCGCCGTCAAGATCTTCGGCGACGACCTCGAGCAGCTTCACCGGTCCGGTGAGCAGATTGCGCGCGTCTTGTCGCGAGTGCATGGAGCGCAGGACATCAAGGTCGAACAAACCGCGGGGCAATCGGTCGTCAGCGTGCGCGTGGACCGCGATCGCATCGCGCGCTACGGGCTCGCTGCGGAGCCTGTGCTGCGTGCGGTCGGGCGATAGGCCGGATGAACGCTGTGCCCAGTCTGCCAGCGCCCCAGCCCCACGTCACCCGCCTGCGCAGCTACCAACTACCCCCTGGCGGCGGAACTTCATGGCGAAGGTGCCTTGCTCGACGCCGCCGCAGAGCGTGCCAGCGACGCCCCAGCAGACTCGGCCGCCGTTGCGACCATGGTTGATGCCGTCGAGTTCGTGCGCGCAGGCCGCCGGACATTCGCCGAGCGCGCCTTCGGCCTTGCCGCCAGGCTCCCTGCCGCAGTGCTTGAATTCCCAGCAATTCACTCGCCACAGCATGCAAGTACACAAATCCCGCGCCGGCGAACGGCAAACCATGCCCACGCGCGGCCGCCGCGCGCGGATTGAACTCCGTCAAGCGTGGGGTCGGCCGCGCGCAGGCATGATAGCCGTGCCGTCCGCTGCTCTGCCCGGAGTATCCCGTGGCATGCCAGTGGGCCACAGCCGGAGATCGAGGTCAGCCGATGAGAAGGTCGTCGCGTTTGCACGGGCTTGGTCGGTCCAGGAATACCGCGCGCGAGCGCAGCCTGCGCCGCGTTGCCGGGTGCTTGGCGCTCGCGGGGCTGATCGCGTGCGCCGCGTGCGCGCCCGGGCAGCCCAAAGCTCCGCCCGCAACCGTGCTCTTCGACGAAGGTCACGGTCAGAAGTTCGGCGCCGACAAGAGCGGCGAGCTGGATCTCTCGGGCCTGGCCGCCCTCGTCCGCAACCAGGGGATGCTGGTCAGGACCACGCACGACGCGCTCACCGACAGCCGTCTGTCAGGCGTGGATGCCGTGGTGATCTCGGGGCCGTTTGTGCCGCTGACGGCGGCGGAGAGCGACGCGCTGCTGCACTTCCTCGAGCGCGGCGGCAGACTCTGCGTGATGCTGCACATCGCTCCACCGATGGGAGACTTCCTGCATCGACTGGAGGTGTCGATCTCCAACGGCGTGATCCGCGAACGCGAAGGCGTGATCGACGACGATCCCTTGAGCTTCCAGGTCAGCCGGCTTTCGCCCCACGAGCTGACGAAGAACGTGACCGCGTTCAACGTGCACGGTGCCTGGGCGCTGCTGAACACCGCCGACAACGCCAGCCTCACCGCCGAGACCGGCCCAACCGCATGGGTGGACCTCAACGCGGACCAGAAGCTCGGCGAAGGCGATGCGGTCCAGGCCTTTGGCGTCGTCGCGACAGGGCACCATGGCAAGGGCGGCTTCGTCGTCTTCGGTGACGACGCGATCTTTCAGAACCGCTTCCTGATCGGCGGCAACGCCGTGCTCGGCAAGAACCTCGCGGCATGGCTTGGGCAGGGCAGCGCGCGCGCTGCGAGCCAGAGCGGGTCGTGAGCGGGTGAGCGCGCTGAAGCCGCCCTGGCTGTATTCGCGCAGCTCGGGCCGCGTATTCCCGCACAGGCTCGGAGCAGGTTCCGGCTGGGCGGTGGCCCGAAAGAGCGAGCCGCGCGCGAGCTGAGCGACGCTTGCATCTGGCGCCGGGGCGCCGGCTGCTGCATATACGAGCGGTGGAGCGAGCCCTGCCGCGGCACCCCCTCACCCCGCGCCCGACGGATGTGTGCGGCCGCGGGCTCGGCAAGCTGCGCATCTCGGTCACCGACCGCTGCAACCTGCGTTGCCGCTACTGCATGCCGCGCGAGCACTACACGTGGATGCCGTCCGCGAGCCTGCTCGACTTCGAAGAGATCGCGCGCTGCACGCGCGTGCTCGCGAGCCTCGGGGTCGAGCGCCTGCGCCTGACGGGCGGCGAGCCCCTGCTGCGGCGTGAATTGCACGTGCTGGTCGAGCAGGGCGGTAGGCCGGACAAACGCTGTGCCCAGTCTGCCAGCGCCCCAGCCCCACGTCACCCGGATGCAGGATATTGCCGCGGTGGCCAGGGCTGTTCATCAGTCCCGCGTGCACGGCCTGCACGCTGCTGTCGCGGAAACTCGTGTTGGCGCCAGTTGTCGCATGGCCTTCCAGCGACCACTGTGTCCCACTTCTGCGAAACACGTCAGCGCCGTCGCCGGCATAGTCGGCGCCAGTTACAACGACCCTGCCTGCCACCAGTAGATCGCCATCGATCGCGAGCGGCCCACGTGAGCCACTAAACCGCGCTCTTCACCGAGGTGACAGTGGATCGCCCATGCGAACTGCGCCGGGCAGACTGTGCCGCGGGGCGCGGTCACTGGCAGTAATTGATCAGCACGCTGATGTTCGAGGCACCACCATTGGCGACGACTATGTCCGGTCTGCCGTCGGCATTGACGTCGCCGACGGCGAGGTATTGCGGCTGCGAACCGACTGCGTAAATGACCTGGGCCTGGAACGTCCCGTCGCCCTTCCCGTTGAGGATGCCCACGGTATTGCTTCCCTGGTTGGCGACCGCAAGGTCGAGGCTCCCATCCATGTTGAAGTCGGCGATTGCCACGGTCTGCGGCTTCGTCCCCACCGCAGTGGTTGTCTGGGCGTGGAACGTCCCGTTGCCATTGCCCAACAGCACACCGATGTTGTTGCTGCCGAAGTTCGCCACGACGAGGTCGAGGATCCCGTCGTGATTCATGTCAGCCGTAGCCGCCGAGTACGGTTGGGCGCCGACGGTGGAGTTAGTCGCCGCCCCAAAGGCTCCCCCACCCGTCCCGAGCAGCACGCTGACGGTCCCCGCGGTGGTGTTGGTCACTACCAGATCCGGCTTCCCGTCGGAGTTGAGGTCCGCGCTGGCGATCCCCCACGCTCCGCCGCCACAAGCGTAGGCGATCGGAGCCTGGAACATGCCGTTGCCGTTGCCGAGTAGAACATCGACCTGGCCGTTGTTGATGTCGGTCACTGCGAGGTCGGCCTTGCCGTCACGGTCGAGGTCCGCGGTGAAGATCAGCGACGGGTTGGCGCCGGCCGGGAAGTCGCTGCTGGGCCCCAAGCTCACCCCGGTATTCATGAGGATGGCGGCATACGCGGTGGCGCCAGCGACGTCGAGTTTGCCATCGTTGTTGAAATCCCCAAGGGCGATGCCCGAGGGATAGCCTCCAGAGCCAGTCGGATAGGTCGCCGGTGACCCAAAGGTTCCGTCACCGACACCTAACAGCGTCTGAACCGTGTCGGCGGTCCCATAGCCGACGACGACGTCGAGCTTCCCTCTTCCGTAGAGGTCGCCCAAGGCTAAGGCATCGACTCCAGCGCCTGTGGCGTACGTCACCTGCGGCTTGAAGAAACCGCCACCACATGGGTCACACATGCTCGCCGCACATACCATCGAGGCTCCGCATTTCGTCCCGCAGCTGCCACAGTTCTTCGGGTCGTTGGCGGTGTTGGTGCAGACGCCCGAGCACTGCGTCTGGCCCGCCGGGCACAGGGTGCACGCGCCAGCGATGCAGACCGCTCCGCATTTCGTCCCGCAGCTGCCACAGTTGTTCGGGTCGTCGTCGGTGTTGGTGCAGCGGCCCGAGCAGAACGTCTGGGCGGCCGGGCAGACGCACGCGCTGGCCGCGCAGGAACGACCTCCCGAGCAGGCCGTGCCGCAGGAGCCGCAGTGGTTGGGGTCGCTGGTGAGATCGCGGCAGTTCCCCGAGCAGTTGCTGAGCCCTGCTTGACACGACACTAGGCACGCGCTGCCGGAGCAGACCTGGCCGGACGAGCACTGGTCGCCGCATGCGCCGCAGTTGTTGAAGTCGCTGGTGAGGTCCCGGCAGTTCCCCGAGCAGCTGCTGAGCCCCGCTTGACACGACACAACGCACGCGCTTCCGGAGCAGACCTGGCCGGCCGCGCACTGATCGCCGCACGCGCCGCAGTTGTTGAAGTCACTCGTCAGATCCCGGCAGTTTCCCGAGCAGTTGCTGAGCCCCGCTTGACACGACACCACGCACGCGCTGCCGGAGCAGACCTCGCCCGC
>DASVHQ010000432.1:0-16325 GCA_036382515.1 Polyangiales bacterium
GTCGAGCGAGCTGTGGGTCGATGCCAAGGCCAAAAGTGGCGGCAGCGGCAGCACGGCAGCGCCGTTTGGTACGCTGACGGCTGCGATCGCGGCGGCGGGGCCCGGCGTGGACATCCATGTGCGTGCCGGCACCTATCGCGAGAGCGTGACCATCACGGCAGGCGGCGCGGCCGATCGCTATCTGCGTGTGCTCGGCGAAGCGGGCGCGGTGCTCGACGGCTCGGCGCCGAGCGCTTCGCTCAGCTGGACGAGTGAGGGCAGCGGCGTCTTTAGCACACCTTGGTCCGGGGACCCGCGCTACGTGTCGCGCGATGGCGCGCGCCTGTACCACTACCTGTCACTGGCTGACTTGCGCAGCGCCGTGGGCAACAACGCGGAGCCCATCGCGGAGGGCTTCTTCGTCGACAGCGGTAAGCTCTACGTGCACAGCGCCGATGCACCGAGCGCGCACGCCTTCCAGATCCCCGTGTTGAACACGGCGTTGCAGCTCACGGCGGCGGCGCACGTGTGGATCGAAGGGCTCGAGATTCGCTTCTACGGTGAGGCTGACTACGGCAAGGGCATCGACATCACCGAGGCGTCGAGCGATGTCGTCGTACGCAACAACCACATCCACGACATCCCGACCCTGGTGTGGGTGCGCAAGGGCAGTAGCGCCGTGCGCATCGAGGGCAACGAGCTGCATCAGTCGTCGGTGTTCGCGTGGCCGTGGGATGCGGTGAAAGCCACCGATCACGAGAATGACGCAATCACGCTGGCAGGCGGCGAGGGTGCCATCGTGGCGCACAACTTCGTGCACGACGTGTTCAACGGCGTGTACGCCGGCTCGTTCGACGACGACCACAACCCCGCGCTCGCGTTCGACACCGACGTGTACGAAAACCGGCTCACGCGCATCGGCGACGACGGCTTCGAACCGGAGGGCGCCGACGTGAACGCGCGCTTCTGGGGCAATGCGCTCGATGTCGTGCACAACGGTGTCTCGCTCGCGCCCATCACCTACGGACCGGTGTGGGTCGTGCGCAACCGTTTCACGAGCTATCAGGAGAGCGGCTTCAAGGTCTCGAACGACAGCTCGGGTCGCGTCTGGCTCCTGCACAACACCTGCTTCACCGACCAAGCGGCGCACAACGGCATGAACGTCTCGGGTGCGTTCACCAACATCGTGTTCCGCAACAACGTGATCCGCGGCACCTCGTACTCGATCGAGTCGACGCAGGTCGTGAGCGGTAATGACCTCGACTACGACGCGCTCTTCACCACGCGCGGTGCACCGCGCGTGAAGTGGAACGACGTACGCTACGATGATGTTGCGGCGCTTTGCAGCGCAACGAAGCTCGAGTGTCACGGCGTCGGCGCAGATCCGGCGCTGCAGGCCCCGGCGACCGGACATTTCGGTCCTTCGGACAAGAGCCCGCTCATCGATGCGGCGCTGCGCCTGTACGGAATCAACGACGCCTACACGGGTGCGGCCCCAGACATCGGCTACGTCGAGCGCGGCGGCAGCGAGCTGCCGGCGCCGTAGCGAAACCCAGTGTGTCGCGGGCCTCGCGTGCGCGCTGCACGCTTGCTTCGTGCGCACCGGGCGGGCGATGATCCCCGCGAGGTGAGGGGATGACACTGCGCATCGTCGTGGGAAACAAGAACTACTCTTCGTGGTCGCTGCGGCCATGGCTCGCGCTGCGGCAGACGGGCGAAGCGTTCGAGGAACAGGTGATCTCGCTCTACGATCCCAGTTCGCGCGCCGAGCTTGCTCGGCTCTCGCCGTCGGGCCGCGTGCCTGTCCTGTACGACGGGAGTTTGTGCGTGTGGGAGTCGCTTGCGATCTGCGAGTACCTGGCGGAGCGCTTCCCGAGCAGTCGACTGTGGCCCGACGACCAAAAGGCGCGCGCCATGGCACGGTCGGTCAGTCATGAAATGCACGCGGGGTTCACCGCACTGCGCACTCACCTCCCGATGGGCGTGCGCAGGCGCTTGCCGTGCCACGACGACTCGCCGGCGCTCGCGGCGGAGATCGCGCGCGTGCAGAGCCTGTGGCAGACCTGTCGTGTGCAGTACGGCGCGGGTGGCGAGTTCCTGTTCGGTCGCTTCAGCATTGCAGATGCGATGTACGCGCCGGTTGCGTTTCGGTTCCAGACGTACAACGTGTCGCTCGATGCGGGCGCGCGGCGCTACTGCGACACGCTGCTGTCGATGCCCGCGATGCAAGAGTGGGCGCAGGCCGCCGCTGCCGAGCCCTGGAGCTTGCCGCAGTTCGAGAAGTGAGCGCCGTGCGAAGCGGTCAAGTCTTCACCAGCCGACTCGTTAGCTGTCTTGTCAGCTGCAACGAACGGGTCGACCACGGTGCGGCCGCCGGTGTGCGAGAGCAGGAAGTCGCAGCTCGCTTCGCAAGCAGCGCTGCCCATCGCACGCGCCCACGGCTGGCGCGCGCGTCACGGCACGCGGTGCGGCGTCGGCGCCATCGAGCGCGGTGCGAGGTCGGCCGGGCCCACGAAGTGCGCTATCCAACGAGCGTGACATGCCTGCCGTGGCGCTGGACAGGGCCCAGATCCCCAGGCGATCACGCCTGCAACAGCGGAACATCGTGGCCGTCTATCGACGATCGAGTTCTTGTACACCACGGCATTTCCTGGTCGCACTATCCGGCCTACCGCCCTGCATTGCTTGTGGCGACTGCGTGGCGATCTGCCAGCCGGCCGCGATCACGCTCGTGAAGCCTCACGTCTATGGAGGCTACTTCAAGTGGTTGCATCGTGGGGTGACGTGCATGCCGCGCCGTTTCTGAGCCCGACCACGCCGCCCCGGCCGTCCACGCTGCGGCGCACCCTACGCGCCTCAAGCCTGCATGAGCCCCTGGCTCTCGATGAAGCTCACGACGGTCTGCAAGCCTTCGCCGGTCTTCATGTTGGTGAACACGAAGGGTCGTTGTCCGCGCTGCTCGCGCGCGTCTCGGTCCATCACCTCGAGCGAAGCGCCGACGTGAGGTGCCAGGTCGATCTTGTTGATCACGAGCAGATCGGATTTCGTGATGCCGGGTCCGCCCTTGCGTGGGATCTTGTCGCCGGCGGCGACGTCGATCACGTAGATCGTGAGGTCGGACAGCTCGGGGCTGAAGGTGGCCGCGAGGTTGTCGCCGCCACTCTCGACGATTACGAAGTCCAGGTTTCCGAAGCGTGCGGCGAGCTCGTCGACCGCAGCCAGGTTCATGGAGGCATCTTCCCGGATCGCCGTGTGTGGGCAGCCACCGGTCTCGACGCCCACGATGCGCTCCGAGGGTAGCGCTCCGGCACGTACCAGGAACTGCGCGTCTTCCTTGGTGTAGATGTCGTTGGTCACGACCGCCATCTGATAGCGCTGGCGCATCGCACGGCACAGCGAATTCACCAACGCAGTCTTTCCCGAGCCCACCGGTCCACCGATACCCACTCTTAGTAGCTGACTCACGTGGTCTCCCCTTTCACGACCTGAAAAGTCGACAGTACTGTGTCTCGTGCAGTGCGCTGCCGATGGCCAGGCTCACGGCGACGGCACCGAGCTCGTCGTCGGGCAACGCGCACGCTGCTTCGATCGCGCCCGGCAAGGCTGTGAGGCCCGCCTCCAGGATGCGCTGGCCGGCGCTCTGTCCGAGTGGGATGAGCCGAACGGCGGCGCTGGTCTGGCTCTCGAGGATGGCCCACAGGTAGCCCTGCAACGCCGCGTTACGTGGAATGTCCCAGCGCACGGCGGCAAGCGCGAACGCGGCGACGTAGCTCGCGTCTGGGAGGTCTGCCCATTGCTCGCGCGTCACGGCGTCGAGCGAGACGAGCAAGCGACCGAGCGCCGCCCCAAGCTGCGCGTCTTCCAGCGCCAGTTCCTGACTCTCGCGACTGGCGCGCACGATGGCGTTCCAGTGGGCTGCTCGCTCGAGATCTCCGGCGGCGAGCGCGTCGTACAGCCGCACGAAGAGAGGTGCATCCAGCTGTGCCACGGTGTGCGTCAGAATGCCGACGATCCACTCGCGCGCGCTGGCTTCGTCCCGGACCCAGCCGGCGTGGGCAGCGTATTCGAGACCTTTGGAGTACGCGAAGCCGCCGATCGGCAGGCCAGGGCTCACCAGGCGCAAGAGCGGCAGCGTCCAGGGTTGCAGTGTCGGTTCGTTTGCGCTTGCGAGCATCGGCGTCTGGTCGGTCAGTGGTGGTGGCCGTGATCGTGGCCGTGACTGTGGTCGTGGCTGTGGTCGTGACTGTGCTCGTGATCGTGGCCGTGACTGTGCTCGTGATCGTGATTGTGGTCGTGGTGGGGGTGGGGGGCCGAGGCGTGGGAGTACGCGCCGCCCTCCGGCTCGAAGGCGCAGCGCCGCTCGCACACGCGCAGACCCAGCTCTCGCGCCAGCTTGTCGAGCACGTGATCGTGCTGGTAGCGCAGCCTGCCGGCTTCGATCTGCAGCGGCACGTGGCGATTGCCCAAGTGATACGCCGCACGCGCGAGCAAGAGCGGGTCGCCCGTGCTCGCTTCGGACACGCTCTCGGCCGCGGCACGCACCTGGAACACGCGGCCGTCGTCGCCGCGCAGCAGGTCGCCGTGACGCAATACGCTGCCGCGCGGCAGCACCACGGCCAGCTCTAGGCCCGCGTCGCTGCGCGTGCGCAGCCGGCTGCGCTTGCGGTCGTCATAGACCAGCGTGAGGCTGTCGTCAGGGCGGTCTGCGGCTTGCGCGCGCTGTCGGATCTGCTGCATGGGAGACTCCGTTCAGAAGAGAAAGTAGCGTTGCGCGAGCGGTAGGCTCGTGGCCGGCTCGCACGTGAGAAGCTGGCCGTCGGCGCGCACCTCGTAGGTCTGCGGGTCGACCTCGATCTTGGGCAGGTAGCCGTTGTGGATCAGATCGGTCTTGCGCAGCGCCCGCGTGTTGCGCACGGCGCTGACCTGCTTGCCGAGTTGCAGGCGGGCTGCGATGCCATCAGCTTGGGCCGCGGCGGAGACGAAGAGTGTCGAGCAGGCTTGCAGCGCGCGGCCGTAGGCCCCGAACATCTTGCGATAGTGCACGGGCTGCGGCGTGGGGATGGAGGCGTTGGGATCACCCATCGGCGCCGCGACGATCATCCCGCCCATCAGGATCATCGCCGGCTTCACGCCGAAGAACGCCGGCTTCCACAGCACGAGGTCCGCGCGCTTGCCGACCTCCACCGAGCCGACCTCTTCCGAGACGCCGTGCGTGATCGCTGGGTTGATCGTGTACTTCGCGATGTAGCGCTTGACGCGGAAGTTGTCGTTGCGGGCGCTGTCCTGCGGCAACGGGCCGCGTTGCGTCTTCATCTTGTGCGCAGTCTGCCAGGTTCGGCACACCACCTCGCCCACGCGGCCCATCGCCTGCGAGTCGGACGAGAGCATGCTGAAGGCACCCAGGTCGTGCAGGATGTCTTCGGCGGCGATCGTCTCGCGACGAATGCGCGACTCGGCGAATGCAACGTCTTCGGCAACGCCGGGATCGAGATGGTGACACACCATCAGCATGTCGAGGTGCTCGTCCAGCGTGTTGACCGTGTAAGGCCGCGTTGGGTTGGTGGACGATGGCAAGACGTTCGGCTCGCCGCAGGCCTTGATGATGTCTGGAGCGTGGCCGCCACCGGCGCCTTCGGTGTGATAGGTGTGGATCGCGCGACCCTTGAAAGCCGCGAGCGTGTGCTCCACGAAGCCCGATTCGTTCAGCGTGTCGGTGTGTATGGCCACCTGCACATCGCGCGTCTCGGCGACGCGCAGGCAACAGTCGATGGCCGCGGGCGTGGTGCCCCAGTCTTCGTGGAGCTTGAGTCCCATCGCGCCTGCGACGATCTGTTCGTCCAGGGCTTCGGGCAAGCTCGCGTTACCCTTGCCGAGCAGGCCGATGTTCATCGGCAAAACGTCGGCGGCCTGCAACATGCGGTGCAGGTTCCACGGGCCGGGCGTGCAGGTGGTGGCATTGGTACCCGTGGCCGGTCCGGTGCCGCCGCCGATCATCGTGGTGACGCCACTCATCAGTGCCTCCTCGACCTGTTGCGGACAGATGAAGTGGATGTGTGAGTCCACGCCGCCCGCGGTGACGATCAGGCCCTCGCCCGCCAGCACTTCGGTGCCAGGACCGATCACGATGTCGACTCCGGGTTGGATGTCGGGGTTGCCTGCTTTGCCGATGCCGGCGATGCGCCCGTGCTTGATGCCGATGTCGGCTTTGACGATGCCCCAGTGGTCGATGATCAGCGCGTTGGTGATCACGAGGTCCACGGTTTCGGCGCTGGGTCGTTGGCTCTGACCCATGCCGTCGCGGATCACCTTGCCGCCACCGAACTTCACCTCTTCGCCGTAGATCGCGTGGTCGCGCTCGACCTCCACGAACAGCTCCGTGTCGGCGAGTCGCACACGGTCGCCCGTGGTCGGTCCGAACATCTCTGCGTAGGCTCGGCGTGAAATGCGGCGCATCGTCATTCTCCGAGCTTGCCCATCACGCGCGCGCAAAAACCATACACGGCTCGCTCGCCCGCAAGCGCCACCAGTTGTACCGTGCGTTCCTGGCCGGGCTCGAAGCGCACGGCGGTGCCGGCGGCAATGTTCAAGCGAAAGCCACGGCTGGCGGCGCGATCGAAGTCGAGCGCGTCGTTGGTCTCGTAGAAGTGGTAGTGCGAGCCGACCTGGATGGGACGGTCGCCGGTGTTGCGCACACTGACGGTCTTCGTCTCTCGGCCCACGTTCAACTCGATCTCGCCATCGGCCACGAGCAGCTCTCCAGGTTTCATGGGGCCGCCTGCTTTTCACCGATCGGGTGGTGCACCGTCACAAGCTTGGTACCGTCCGGGAAGGTGGCTTCCACTTGCACCTCGTCGATCATCGCGGCGACGCCATCCATCACGTCGTCGCCGTCGAGCAGTGTCGCGCCGTAGCTCATGAGCTCGGCCACGCTGCGGCCGTCGCGTGCACCCTCCATGATCGCGGCCGAGATGTACGCGACCGCTTCGGGGTAGTTGAGGCGCAGGCCGCGCGCCTTGCGGCGCTCGGCGAGCAAGCCTGCAGTGAAGATCAGCAGCTTGTCCTTCTCTCGGGGTGTCAGTTCCATGGCTTGTCTCTCACGTCAGCCAGATGCGCGGGGTGATGGCGGGCTGGCCCACGAGCTGTGAACGCAGCAGCTGCCACAGCTGCGTGAAGCAAGCGCGCGCTCGCTCCGTGCTGGGCCCAAGATAGCGGGCCACGAGCACCTCGCCCATGCACGAGACCGACACGCGATCGGACGCAGCCGCTGCTTGCGACCCGGCGAGCGCGCTGCGTGCGAGGTCGCCGAGCGCCAGCTGTTGCAGCTCCGGCACGGCGCACAGGAACGTGCCAACCACCGGCTGACCCGCGAGCCCCCACGGGGCCACGAGTGCCGCGCCGCCACCGCGATACAGCGCGCGCTCCACGAACAGCGGTCGCTCGCTGCGCCACAGCTCGATGCGTTGGCTGAGCTCGCCGCGCTCGAATCGCTCGCCGGATGCTGGCCGACCAAGGCAAGTGATCTCCCAACCGATGAAGCGAGCATCGGCGGCGAGTTGGACGCGCGTGGCCAGGTGCGCCCGAGCTCCGGCGAAGGCGATCGTCTCTTGTGGCAGCCACTCGAAGCAGCCGCCCGCCGCTACGTTCAGGTTCTGGGTCGAGTCCGCGACTGGACCGGCGCTGCGATACAGCTTGCTCGCGCCAGGTGTGGTGACCAGCGCGTGTGCATTGGCATCGACTTGCACGTGCAGTTGCAGGCGATCGCCGCCGACCACGCCGCCCGGCGGGTGCAGCAGGATCACGTGGCACACGCCGCACGCTTCCGGATAGAACGCGCGCTGTACACGCAGCGGGCCGCGATGCTCGCGCCGATACAAGGTCGTGCGCTCGCCGCGCTTGGCGAACCCAAGGTGCAGTGAGGCTTGCCAGCCCGCTGGTTGCGGCTCGTTGATCAACGTCGTTGGTCCTCTCGTTCAGCATCGGTGAGTTGCGGCTCTCGTCTACACGGCCAGGTGTCGGTGCACGAGCGTGTCGTCGAGCGCACCCATCACTCCGCTCGCCACGCTGCGCCCGCGATCGAGGATGCTGAAGTGCCCGCCGACCTTGCGGGCGAAGGCCAGCTTCTGTTCCACCAGCAGCACGGTGATGCCCGCCTCGGTGCGTAGGCGCGTCACGATGTCGCCGATCTGCTGCACGACATTGGGCTGAATGCCTTCCGTTGGCTCGTCGAGGATCAAGAGCTTGGGCCCCAGAGCGAGCGCACGTCCGATGGCCAGCTGTTGTTGCTGCCCGCCTGAGAGGTCGCCGCCGCGCCGGTGCAGCATCTCGGCAAGCACCGGAAACAGGCGAAATACACTGTCCGGTATGTGCTTTTTGCGAGTTGCAGCCAGCCCGACCCGCAGATTCTCCTCCACGCTCAGCTGCGCGAAGATCTCGCGACCCTGTGGCACGTAGCCAATGCCAGCACGCGCGCGTGCCTCCGGCGGCAGGCCGACGAGCTCCTTGCCAGCGAACGTGATCGAGCCCGAGCGTGGTTGGAGCAGGCCCATCAGGGTCTTCATCAGCGTGGTCTTGCCCACGCCGTTGCGGCCCATCACGCAAACGCACGTGCCCTCGGGCACCTCGAGGTCCACGTCGCGCAGCGCGTGGCTCTGCCCGTAGTAGTGATTGATGCCGCGCACGCTCAGCATGCTCTGCCTCCGAAGTTTCCGGCATCCGAGCCAAGGTAGACCTCGATCACCCGCGGGTCGTTTTGCACGTGGTCCATCGAGCCTTCTGCAAGCACACGACCCTCGTGCAGCACGGTGACTTTGCGCGCGATGTCGCGCACGAAGTCCATGTCGTGCTCGACGACCACGACCGTGTGCTCCCCTGCCAGCGACACCAGCAGCTCTCCGGTGCGCTCCATCTCGCGCTGCGTCATGCCTGCCACGGGCTCGTCGACGAGCAAGATCTTCGGATCCTGAGCGAGCAGCATGCCGATCTCCAGCCACTGTTTCTGTCCGTGAGACAAGAGCCCCGCCGCTGTGTGTGCGCGCTCGCTGAGGCCGATCGTGTCGAGCACGTGGCCGATGCGGTCGCGCGCTTCGCTCGAGAGCCGTGCGAAGAGCGAGCGCAGAGCCGTCTTCTTCGTCTTCAGCGCCAGCTCCAGGTTCTGGAACACGCTGAGGTTCTCGAAAACCGTCGGACGCTGGAACTTGCGACCGATGCCGAGCTCGGCGATCTCGGGCTCGCTCAAGCCCGTGAGCGGGATGGTTCGCCCGGACATGAAGACCTGACCTTTGTCGGCGCGGGTCTTGCCGGTGATCACATCCATCATCGTGGTCTTGCCGGCGCCATTGGGGCCGATCACGCAGCGCAGCTCGCCGGGGTCGAGCATGAATGTGAGATCGGCGAGCGCCTTGAAGCCGTCGAAGCTCACGCTCACGTTGTCGACCCACAGGATCGTGGGATCGCTCAGCGTCGCTCGGCCGCGACGTACTTCATGCGCTTCGTGCTCGGTCGGTGCTTGCGTCATGTTTCACCTGCCAGGTTGTCGCGACGCGTGGGTTCGCGCGGCTGTGGCTCCGAGGGTTCGGGGCGCGGCGGCAAGCTCGGCGGCGCCACGACTTCAGCCACTTGCGGGTCAACGTTCACTCCCGACTTGCGCACGCGCCGCAGGTCGAACGCGCCGGCCAGGCCCTTGGGCAGGAAGAGCGTGACGCCCACGAACAGCGCGCCCAGCGCATAGAGCCAGAGCTCCGGATAGGCGCCGGTGAGCCAGCTCTTCATCCCGTTGACCAAGAGCGCGCCGATCACTGCGCCGACGAGCGTGCCGCGACCGCCCACGGCGACCCAGATCGCCAGCTCGATCGAGTTGGAGGGCGCAAGCTCGCTCGGGTTGATGATCCCGACCTGCGGCACGTAGAGCGCGCCCGCCAAGCCGCAGAGCACGGCCGACAGCGTCCACACCAGGAGCTTGTAGTGGAAGGGGTTGTAGCCCGAGAACATGATGCGACTCTCGGCGTCGCGCAGCGCCAGCAGCACGCGCCCGAGCTTGCTGGTGACCACGTAGCGGCACACGAGATAGCCGAGCAGCAGCGCCAAGAGCGACGCCAGGTACAGCCCTCGCTTGGTGGCCTGGTCTGCGAGCGGATAACCCAGCAGGCGCTTGAAATCGGTGAGGCCGTTGTTGCCACCGAAACCGGTGTCGTTGCGGAACATCAGCAGCATGAGCGCATAGGTCAGCGCCTGCGTGATGATGGAGAAGTACACGCCGCGAATGCGCGATCGAAAAGCAAAGAAGCCAAACACCAGCGCGAGCACTCCAGGCACCAAGAGCGCCATGCTCGCAGCGAAGGCGAAGTGCTGGAAACCGTGCCAGTACCAGGGCAGCTCCTTCCAATCGAGGAACACCATGAAGTCGGGCAGCTGTGAGCGGTAGACGCCCGCGGTGCCGATCACGCGCATCAGGTGCATGCCCATCGCGTACCCGCCGAGCGCGAAGAAGACGGCATGGCCGAGACTGAGCACGCCGGTGTAGCCCCACACCAGATCCATCGCCAGTGCGACCAGCGCGTAGCAGAGGAATTTGCCGAGCAGCGGCAAAAGCTCGTCCGACAGGTGTAGCGCGGCGCCCGCTGGGACCAAGCCGTTGAAAGCCGGCACGCTGGCGAAGGCCGCGAACCCGAGCGCGAGCGCGAGCCATTGCGCCGGCGAGTGCAGAGTACGCAGCAGCTCTTTGGTTCGTGCGACACTCATATCAGCTCTCGGCAGCCCGGCCCTTGAGGGCAAAGAGGCCTTGCGGCCTGCGTTGGATGAACAGCACCACGAAGCCCAGCACCAGAATCTTGCCCAGCACGGCACCGGCGAACGGCTCCAGCAACTTGTTCACTTCGCCCAAGCCCAGCGCCGCGACCACGCTGCCCACCACCTTGCCGACACCGCCGACCACGACCACCATGAAGGAGTCGACGATGTACAGTTGACCAAGCTCCGGGCCCACGTTTCCAAGCTGGGAGAGCGCGACACCTCCGAGCCCGGCGATGCCGGAGCCCAGGCCAAAGGTCAGCATGTCGATGCGCGCCGTCGGGATACCCATGCAGCCCGCCATCGCGCGGTTCTGCGTGATCGCACGCACCGACAGCCCAAGGCTGGTGCGGTTGAGCACGAAGGCGAGCAGCAGCACGACCGCCGTCACGAACGCGATCGTGGCCAGGCGATTGTAAGGCAGCACCACGCCGGTCATCGGCTCGATCGCACCAGCGAGCCAACTCGGATTGGCGACGCTCACGTTCTGCGCGCCGAAGAGCAGGCGCACGGTCTGAATCAAGATGAGCGAGATGCCCCAAGTGGCGAGCAGAGTCTCGAGTGGGCGGCCGTACAAGAAGCGGATCACGCTGCGCTCCAGCAGCATGCCGATGGCCATGCAGGTGCAGAACGCGAGCGGCACTGCGAGCGCAAGGTACCAGTCGAGCGCGGCGGGCGCGTACTTCTGAAACGTCAGTTGTGCCACGTAGGTGGCGTACGCTCCGAGCATCAGCATCTCGCCGTGCGCCATGTTGATCACGCGCATCAGGCCGAAGGTGATCGCGAGACCGAGTGCAGCCAGTAGCAGCACCGAGCCCAGGCTGAGCCCGTAGAAGAGATCGCGCAGCACTCGAGTGACGAGCTCTTGGTTCTCGATGGTGCTGATTGCCTCGCCGGCCGCGTTGCGCACAGCAGCTTCGGGTTCCCGGTACTTGCCGTCCGAGCCGCGTTCGAGCAACGTGGCCAGCCGCACCTTGAAGCCGATGTCGCCGCTGTCGCGCATCGCGCGCACGGCGGCGATACGTTGGCGCGGATCGCTGCTGGTGACGTCGATCAGAGCGAGCGCCACCCGCAGCAGCTTCCGTACGGCGGGGTCCGGCTCTCGCGCGAGCGCGGCTCGCATCGCTGGCACGAGCTTCTCGTCCGAGCCCTTGGAGAGCGAGTCTGCCGCCGCCAGACGTGTCGCCGCATCAGCGGAGCGCAGCTGCAGCTCGGCAATGGTTGGCGTCAGCGTGCGGCGCAGCGAGTTGTTGACCAGCGGCGTCTTCAAGACGCCATCCGCCGCGCCTGCGGCCTGGCCGGTGAGCGCGTCGCGCAGCGCGCCTGTCTGCTTGTCCGCAATCAGTGCACGGCCGTGCACGTCCAGCCGTAGTGTCCCGTCGCGCAGCGCCTCCAAAATGTGCAGCGCCGCGGGCTCCGGTCGCCGACCGAGCCGTTCGACGGCGGCCTGCAACAGCTCGTGGTCGTCGGCGCCGAGGTCACAGGCCAGCTGCGCGAGCTCGTCGTCTTGCGCGAGCACGCTCTTCGTCATGCTCAGGCACAAGCAGGCAGCGACCATCCACTGTTTCACGCTGGTGCGCACGGCAAGCTCCCTGCCTCCGCCCCGCCCTGCGCGCATGGCAGGGCGCAGGGCGGGGCGACGCGTGGTTGGAGAAGGCTACTTCGCTGCGATCTTCGGGTCGGTGCAGTTGCCGCACAGCCAGGGGTACGTCCAGTCCGCGACCTTCTTCGCGCTGTCGGGAACGTACGGGCTCCACGGCATCGCGCGGATCGGCCCTGCGGTCTTCCAGACGATCTGAAACTGGCCGTCGGCTTGCACCTCGCCGATGTACACGGGCTTGTGCAGGTGATGGTTCTTCGCATCCATCTCCTCGACGAAGCCGGATGGCGTGTTGAGCGTCTGTCCACCGACTGCCTGGCGTACGGCATCGACGTCCGTGGTTCCCGCCTGGGTCACCGCTTGCGCCCACATGTTGATGCCGGTGTACGTCGCTTCCATCGGGTCGTTGGTCACGCGTTTGTCGCCGCCGGGGAGGTTCGCCTTCTTCACATACGCCATCCATTTGGCGATGAACGCCTTGTTGACGGGGTTGTCGATCGACATGAAGTAGTTCCAGGCCGCCAGCTGACCGACCAGCGGCTTGGTATCGATGCCACGCAGCTCTTCTTCACCAACCGAGAACGCCACCACTGGGATCTCCTCGGCCTTGATGCCCTGGTTACCGAGCTCCTTGTAGAACGGCACGTTGGAGTCGCCGTTGATCGTCGAGATCACGGCCGTGCGCTTGCCGGCGGAGAACTTCTTCACGTCTGCGACGATGGTTTGATAGTCGCTGTGACCGAACGGTGTGTACTTTTCCATGATGTCGGCATCGGCGACGCCCTTGCTCTGCAGGAAGTAGCGCAAGATCTTGTTCGTCGTGCGCGGGTAGACGTAGTCGGTGCCGAGCAACACGAAGCGCTTGGCGGCACCTCCTTCTTTGCTCATCAGGTACTCCACCGCCGGGATCGCCTGCTGATTGGGCGCTGCACCCGTGTAGAACACGTTGTACGACGACTCCTCGCCTTCGTACTGCACCGGATAGAACAAGAGGCCGTTGAGCTCCTCGAAGACCGGCAGCACAGACTTGCGCGACACGCTCGTCCAGCAGCCGAACACCACGGAGACCTTGTCCTTGGTCAGCAGCTCGCGTGCTTTCTCGGCGAACAGTGGCCAGTTAGACGCAGGGTCCACCACCACGGGCTCGAGCTTGCGCCCGAGCAGTCCGCCCTTGGCGTTGATCTCCTCGATCGCCATGAGTGCGACGTCTTTGAGCGAGGTCTCGCTGATCGCCATCGTGCCCGACAGCGAATGCAAGATGCCGACCTTGATTGGCCCCTTGTCGTCTTTCACTGGCTCGGCCGCGGCTGCTGGCGCGGCCGGTGCGGCCGCAGGTGCTGCAGGCTGCTGTGTTGCGGCCGGTGCAGGCTGCGAACAGCCACATGCCAGCGCAACCAACGCGCTGGACGCTAAGATCTCGATCGTCCTCATGGCTCCTCCGTATGGGTTCTGCGCCGCCGTTGAGCGCAGGCGCTGCGACCGGGCGGCGCGCTGACCAACGTGATCGCAGTCGTGAGCAGGAGCCTGAGCTGGGCCTGTTTCCGAGCCATGTCGTCGGGGTTAAGTTTGTGCGGGCTGGTGTCGAATGGTCGTACTGCTTTGGCGGACGCCCACACACTGCACACGCGCGTGTTACACGACGTTTACATAACAGAGCGTTACGCCTGAATGGGCGCCGGCAGCGATCGTGCCGTGCGCCGCGTGCGCGATCTCGCACAACGCCCGTCCAATTAACCCAAAGGCAACGCCTGCGAAACAGCACCACCGCTAGGGTGCGCTGGTCGACTAGCACCTGTGCGCGGCTGCCGTGGGACGCCGCCTGCAACGAAAGCGAGCTGTTATGGCCACGATCCTCGTGAATGCCGAGCCGGAGCCAATCGCCATCGACCCGGCGCGCACGGCGATCGTGATGATCGACATGCAACGAGACTTCCTGGAACCCGGGGGCTTCGGTGAGTCGCTGGGGAACGATGTGTCACTGCTCAATGCCGCCGTCGCGCCATGTCGCGCGCTCCTCGATGCCGCGCGCAGCCGAGGCATGTTGGTCGTGCACACGCGAGAAGGCCATCGGCCGGACCTCAGCGATGCACCGCCCGCCAAGGTGGAGCGCGGTGCGCCGAGCCTGCGCATCGGAGCGCCTGGTCCGATGGGCCGGATTCTGATCCGCGGCGAAGCGGGACACGACCTGATCGCCGAGCTGTATCCGCAAGCCGGCGAGCCGGTGGTGGATAAGCCCGGCAAGGGCGCGTTCTACGCCACGGAGCTCGAGGCAATCCTGCAGAACCGCGGCATCTGCACGCTGATCGTATGCGGTGTGACGACCGAAGTGTGTGTGCACACGACGGTGCGCGAGGCCAACGATCGCGGCTACCGCTGCATCGTCCCCTCGGACTGCTGTGCCTCGTATTTCCCGGAGTTCCACGAGATGGGCCTGCGCATGATCAAAGCGCAGGGTGGGATCTTCGGCTGGGTCTCCGACTCCAACCGTGTTTTGGCGGCGCTGGCGTGAGCCGGGCCGTCGGCAGAGAAAGCATGAAGGTGCAAACATGAATGACAAGAAACCCGTGATCTGGACTCCAGGCGACTGGAACGCGTTCTTCGGATTCGGCACGAACATACTCGTCAACTTGCTCGTGCTGTCGGGCTTGCTTCGCTTCGTCCTGAAGATGCCCGACCAGCTGGTGTTCGGGCGCATCCTGCCTGCGACTGGCTTGATGATGTGCCTGAGCACGTTCTACTACGCCTGGCTCGCCTACAAGCTGGCCAAGCGCACCGGGCGCACGGACGTGTGCGCCTTGCCATCGGGCATCAGCGTGCCGCACATGTTCGTGGTCACCTTCGTGATCATGCTGCCGATCGCGACCAAGACGCACGACCCGGTGCAAGGCTGGGAGGCAGGCCTGACCTGGGTCTTCATCCAGAGCTTCGTGCTGATGGCAGGAGGCTTCATCGCACCGTTCATCCGACGCATCACGCCGCGCGCGGCGCTGCTGGGTACGCTCGCCGGTGTGTCGTTGGCCTTCATCTCGTTGCGACCTGCGCTCGAGATGTTCATGACGCCCGTGATCGGCATCGTATGCTTCGCGCTCATCCTCGCGAGCTGGTTTGGTGGCGTACGCTACTTCAAGGGGATGCCGGCGGGCCTCGTCGCGATCGCGGTCGGCACGAGCATCGCGTGGATCTCGAGCGCGCTGGGCTTCGGGTATGGCGGGCTCACGGTCGCCAAGCTCAGCCAGTCGGTCTCGAATTTCGGCTTCGCGCTGCCGATGCCCGCGGTCTCGCACGTGTTCTCGGGCTTCAAGTTCCTGGGCGTGATCCTCGTGACGGCAATCCCGTTCGGCATCTACGACCTGGTCGAGGCCATGGACAACGTCGAGTCGGCGGCCGTCGCGGGCGACAGCTTCCCCACGACGCGTGTGCTCACCGCGGACGGTGTCGTGAGCTTGATCGGTTGCCTGATGGGCAACCCGTTCATCAACGCCGTGTACATCGGCCACCCCGGCTGGAAGGCCATGGGCGGCCGCATCGGCTACTCGGCCGCAACTGGCGCGATGGTGCTTCTGCTCTCGTGGTTCGGCGTGATCTCGCTGATCGTGGCGCTGGTGCCCGTGGTCGCGATCTCACCCATCTTGCTCTACATCGGCATGCTGATGGGCGCGCAGGCGTTCCAGGAGACGCCCAAGAGCCACGCGCCCGCCATCGTGCTCGCGCTTGCGCCGCATCTGGCGGCCTGGGGCAAGCTGCAAATCGACAACGCTCTGGGCGCAGCAGGCACGAGCGCTGTCGAAGTCGGCCTCGACAAGCTCGGCCAGGTGGGCGTGCTGTATCAGGGTCTGTCGGTGATGGGCGGCGGCGCAATCTTGGGCGGACTCGTACTGGGCGCCATCACGGTGTTCATCATCGAACGGCAGTTCGCCAAGGCCGCGGGCTTTGCGCTCACGGGCGCCGTGCTGACGTTCTT
>DASVHQ010000433.1:0-1713 GCA_036382515.1 Polyangiales bacterium
TGTGGTTGCGCGAGGTTTTGTCCAACTGCACTGCGACACCTGCGGTCACGACGTGGTGGTCGGTCTGTCGTGCAAGGGGCGCGGATTTTGCTCACGGTGTGGGGGCCGGCGGATGACCGAGACGGCTCTGCATTTGACCGATCACGTGATTCCGCGCGTGCGCGTGCGCCAGTGGGTGCTAACCGTCCCGCACCGCTACCGCTATCGCATTGGCTACGACCATGCCCTGTGCAAGCGCTTCCTGCGCGCGCTCAACCGTGAGCTGCGGACCTACTACCGCAACAAGAGCGGTCAGCCTGACGGGCAAACCGGCAGCGTGACTTTTATCCAGCGATTTAACGGGGAATTGGCGCTCAGCCCGCACTATCACGTGATCGCGATCGATGGCGTGTTCGTCGAGGATGCAGAGCACGGGTTACGTTTCATCGAGGCAAGCGAGCCGAGCAAGCTCGACGTCGCGGAGGTCTTGTCGGCCGTGCACGCGCGCATTCACGGTGTGCTGCGCCGGCTGGGCCTAGAAGAGCCAGACGAAGACAGCGACCCGCTGGCTTCCGATTCGCCTGCACTTGCGGCCTGCTACTCCGGCTCAATCACGCGCCGAACCGCGCTCGGTCCCAATGCCGGACAGGCCGTCGTCAAGCTCGGCGCTCTGCCCAACATGCCGTGGGTCGAGATCGACAAGCCACGCCACGCCCACTACGAAGGCTTCGACCTGCACGCCGACGTCGCGTTCGCTGCCGACAACAGACAGGGCTTGGAGCAGTTGTTGCGCTATGGTGCGCGTCCCGCCATCGCGTCAGGTCGGCTTGCCCTCACGGAGGACGGTCGAGTGTCTCTGGAGCTAAAACGCCGCTATCACGACGGAACGACCCACATACTTTTTCAGCCGACGACCTTCATCGAGCGGCTGGCCGCGCTGGTGCCGCGACCGCAAAAGAATCTCACCATCTACAGTGGCGTGCTCGCGCCCAACGCCAAGCTCCGCAGCAAGGTGGTCGCGTTCGGAGCTCCTGCCGAGCTGCCGCAGCCGCCTGCGGTCACAGCACCGGAACCCGCAAGTGCAGAGCCGACGCAGCTGCCACTAGCCGCAGCAACCGAGCCACCCGTCGGCGGCGTGCAACCTGCCGCCAACGACAACACGCCGAAGCCTGAAAGGAAGCGCCGTCGCCCGAACTACACGTGGGCGGAGCTGATGCGTCACAGCTTCGAGATCGACGTCCTCGAGTGCCAGCGCTGCGGTGGCCGGCTGCGGATGCTCGCAGCGGTGACCAAGCCGGCGGCCGTGCGCGCGGCGCTCGCCAAGCTCGGCATGCCCACCGAAGCGCCCAAGCTACGCCCAGCGCGCCCGCCGCCCGAGCAGTTCGAGTCGGCATAGCGCCAAGGCCGGCAACGGCCGCGCAAGCAGGAGCGGAAACCACGCCCCGATGCACCGGTGCGTTCGATGGACCGAAAAGTCCACAAATGGGGACGTCAGGTGACCACCGAGTTCGCAGCCGAAGGGCTCAATTTCCGCCAGAGGGGGCCGGTAATGCGCACCGCCGCGCGGAGGGGCCAGCGTTAGTGCGGGCTATCGCCGCGGCGGATCCCACGGTCGACGTGGTCATCGCCACCGGTGGCACCGGCATCACCGGCCGCGACGGTGCTTGGTTCGGGTCTTCTTCACGGGTCACGCTCCTGTCGTCGGGAGCACCCTCCACCACCTTAACCCCTGGT
>DASVHQ010000434.1:0-3424 GCA_036382515.1 Polyangiales bacterium
GCTGCCGACCTACTCGCCGGTCGTACACCGCTTGCGCCCATCAGCCTGCAACTCGATGGCGAGTACCGCGGAACCGTGGGTGTCTGGACTGGAGCGGATGCTCCCGACAGCGTGCCGACCAGCGCTTCGCACTGCTCTGACTGGAGCTCGACGAGCGGCGACGGCGTGTACGGCATCTCTGGCTACGCTGCCGCCGAGCTCTTCGACTTCGATGTGGTGCCATGCACCGCGAGCTACTTGCACGTGTACTGCCTCGAGCCGTGATTCGAGCGCGCGACAGCACGACGCCGACGCATCCACGAACGTGTCGTGCGGTGTGCCCAAGAAGTCACTCATTCGCGCAACGAAGTCCATGCTCGCGTCACGGCTGCGGTGGAGTCTGTGCTCACCCAGCGAGCGGGGCTTAGCTCGAAAATCGGCCAAATACAGTTTGGCTCGAGGCCGCCGGCATGCTCCGGCGGCCTTTTCTTATGCAGCGCTGGTGCTGCCGCCGCGGCACGCCTTCGAGACCCGGAGGCCCGGACCGTTGCCGAGCCGGTGCACGGTTGCCACTCAGTCGACGCATCCATAGCCTAGATTCCCGGCGATCAAGCTGCGCACCGTGAGACGGCCATGAGCATGCGACGCTTCCCGAGTTTGGCAGTCCTGGCCGGTGCGGCGCTCTTGCTGTCTGCCGCGCTCTACAATCGCTATCCGTTGACGTTCTGGGATACGCGGATCTACGTGGAGCACGCGGGCACGCTCCTGCCGCGGCCCGACCGGTTGATCGGGTACAGCGTGCTGATGCGCGTGCTCAGCTGGAAGCTCACGCTCTGGCCGGTCGTCGTCGCGCAGTGCCTGCTCGTCGCGGCTCTGATTCGCTACACGTTGCGCTGTTTGCGCGGCGGAACATCGGACGTCCGCTACCTGCTAGTCATGAGCTTTCTCACCGCCTGCAGCGCGATTCCATGGATCGCCGGCCAACTGATGGCCGACGTGTTCACCCCCGTGCTGGTGATCGCGCTCTGGCTCCTGGTCTTCGATCCTGCTCTCGCGCCTTGGCAGCGCGGTGCGCTCCTGGCGCTCACGGCGCTGTGCGTGACGGTGCACCTCACTCACCTGCCGCTCGGGATCGGTCTGCTCGCGGTTGCTTGGCTACTGCTCGCCGGCTCGCGGCAGCCACGAGCGTGGCAACGCGTACGAACGCCGGCGCTCGCCTTGCTCGTGGGCCTCGCAGCCATCAGCAGCTTCAACTACGCGCGCAGCGGGCGCGCCAGCCTGGCCTCGGGTAGCGACACCTTCGTGTTTGGTCACCTGGTTGATTCGGGGATCGCCAGCCGCCTGCTCGACGAGCACTGCCCAGCGCGCGGGTACCTCTTGTGCCCGCATCGCCGTTCGTTGCCGATGTCGGTCGATGAGCTGCTGTGGGTCGACAAGCTCGGCTTGCACCCGTGGGACCACGCCAGAGCAATCGCGCAGGAGACACATCGCATGCTCTGGGACTCCTTGCGCGAGCACCCGGGGCTGCATCTCGCGGTGGCGCTCGACTACACCTGGCGTGTGCTCACGAGGTTTCGTACCGGTGAAGGCCTCGACGGCGATGCGCGGCCAGTGATCGAAGCGCAGATCGCTCGCTACGCGCCCAGTGATCTGGTCGCGTTCCGGGCCGCGCGCCAGCAGTCCGACGAGCTACCCATCCAGCAGGTCCGTAGCGTGCACACGCCGGTGGGCTGGCTCTTGCTCGTGCTCGGAGGCTTACTGCTGCTGGCTGCAGCCAGCGGCGGCGTGAGCTTTGCGCAGCGCAGCGTGAGCTTCGTGACCTTCACGTGCGCCGCGTTACTGCTCAACGCTCTGATCAGTGGCAATCTCTCCGGGATCTACGATCGCTACGAATCGAGGCTGGTTTGGCTGCTGGCGCTCGGCCTCGTCGGCGATCTCCCGCTCGCTGACCTCGGGCCTTCCGCGCTGCTTCACCAGTTGCAACTCCGACTGGCACGCGGCCGCCGGGTGTTCACGGCCAGCGGGGCACGGCTCTCGCGCGTCGACCACGATCGCGCGCGCTGAGCCAGTGCTTCGGCGCGCTTTGCGCCAAAGTTCAAGCACCCGTCGCACAATCGTCACGCAAGCCAGGCCGCGCGCGTTGCAGCTGATCGGCGGAACACACCGTGCTAGCTTGCCGGCGTGCGGCAGAGCAAACACAACCGGGCGCGAGCTCGAATGGCGCGCGCGCGACGGCGGCTCAGTGCTCCGCCTGCCGTCGTGCGCCCACCGTGGCCGCTAGGCCCGGAGCGTCGCGCGCAGCGTTCGTGGCTCGCGACCCTCGGTATGATGGGCTTGCTGTACGGTGGCTACTACTTCCCGCATGCGCGCGGCAGCGCACCGGAACGCATCATCCACGGCTACCTGCTCGCACAGACCACTTGCCTTGGTTGGTTGGTCCACCTCTTCGATCCGAGCGCGCAGGTGACCGGGACCCGCATCGCGGGGGCCTTTGCGCTCGACATCGTGAAGGATTGTTCGTCCCTCGACGCGCAAGCGCTGCTGGTGGCAGCCATCGTCGCGTTTCCAGCGAGCTGGCGTGCCCGCGCCGCCGGCGCCGCGCTGGGCATCGTGCTGCTCAACGCGGCGAACCAGTTGCGCATGCTGGCGCTGTACGTCGCAGGCATGCGGGCACCCGCCGCTTTCGACGCGCTGCACGAAGAGGTCATGCCACTCTTGCTCGTGGCCGTGGCATGCGTGTGTTTCGGGGTTTGGACGCTGCACGTCTCGACCGCCAGAGCTTCCGATGACCGCGCGCACTGAGCTCATCCGGCGTACCGCCGTGCGGTTCGCGCTCTTGGTGTGTGTGGGTCTACTGCCGTGGCCGGGTCTGCAAGCTCTGAGCAGCAGCACGTTTCGCGGCGTCGCGGACGCCGCGCTACAGCACATCTCGTTCGGCGGGCAAACCGGGCTCGGCACCGGCGGCGTGCGTCTGTTGCCCGCGCGCGATGACCGAAGTGGCGCGCCCGACGATGGACCCGCGTGGGACACCCGGCTGCAGTTGCGCGTCTCCAGCGTACCGCAAGCTCAGATCGTGTACGTGAGCCCACGCTACAGCTACCTGCTGCCGACCATCCTCTTGCTGGCGCTGGTCGTCGCCGCGCCGGTGACCAGCCGCCGCAAGCTCTTGTGCGCGGTGTTGGGGATCGCAGCGCTCACGCTGCACGCCGTGCTCGTGCTGTACCTGACGAGCGTGTGGATCTTCGCGCGTGTCCCGGGCCTCGTCTACACGCTGACCCCTGCGCAACAGACGCTCGTCGAGTTGGCTTACCGTGGCTTCGTGGTGCCAAGCAGCCATCGCGTGGTCGTGCCACTTGTGCTCGCGAGCCTGCTGCTCTTCTGGCAGCGCGAGCGGCCGCCGCAGCGTCGCACACACGTCGCAAGCTCCTCACTGCCGCTTCACGTG
>DASVHQ010000435.1:0-4561 GCA_036382515.1 Polyangiales bacterium
GCCGTGCAGCCGCAACCATCCACTGCGACCGCTCCAGCAAACGCGCTGGACGCCGTGCCGAACGGACCCGTCGACGTGGTGATCCCCGAGTCGGCGCCTGCCGGCCGATCGCTCGCGATCGAGTGGAACCCTCTGCCCTTCTTCACGATGCATACGGGCGTCGCACCTTCTGACCCAGGCCGACCACCGCAAGGCGGCTTGGGCAAACTCAGCCTCAACGTGATCTTCGCACCGGCCGAACATCATGCCCTGATAGTGAGCCCGTTCTACGTCCTGACGCGCACGACACCGATCACCATCTTCGATAATGCCTCGAACCCCACGCGTCTTCCGATCCAGACGTTTCGCGGTTTCGGCGCGGAGCTCGGCTATCGCTACTACAGCGGTCGCGGAGGCTTGCGCGGTGTGTTCGTCGGACCATCGTGGATCATCGGCTCGTTTACGGCGACCGCCGAGAACGGCGCGCAGAGGTCGTATCTGGACTTCGGGGGCGCAGCCGATGTCGGCTATCAGACGCTAGTCCTCGACTGCATGTCGCTGAGTCTGGGCGTGGGGCTGCAGTACACGACGACCAGCAAGTCGATCCCCGAACAGATGCTCTGGGCGAAGGTGTTCGCGAACAGCGCGCTTTTTCCGCGCGTGCTCGCTTCGATCGGATGGGCACTATGAACCGGTTCGCACCACACTGGACACTTCTATGCGCGCTGGCTTCGGGATGCGCGAGCGAGACCGTCGCGATGTGGCCGGCACCGCCCGTGCACTGGCGACAGCCGGCCGGCTCGACGTCGGTGACGGATCCAGTCACCCCAACCGACAAGGAGCGTGGACTGGCCGCGGCCTACACGCAGGCACTCGCGTCGCCTGGCTTCGTCGAGCTTGGCCCGCTTCTGGATGAAGACGCACAGTTCGCGTTCGCCAACCGCAGCACGCACGGACGAGGTCGTGTGCTCAAGAGCCACGACGACGTCTTTGGCGCCTTCGAGCAGCGGCACTTCGTCATGACGCGCGTCTGGCTCACCGACAGCACACACCCGGTCGACTCGCAGGCGATCGAGTGGACCATGACGGGCCTACACACGCGCGCCTTCATGGGTGTCGCCCCGACACTCAAGCCGGTGGTGATCAAAGGGCTCACGCTACTGTGGACGAGCGACAGCGGAGTCATCTCCGAGCTCCACGTATACATCGACGAGGAAGTCGTGAAGGCCCAGCTGGGTGACGGTCCGGCCGATCTCCAACACCTGGCGACCTCGGCGCCGGACGCGAACGCACCGCAAGTGATAGAGCACGCCGGCACGCCGGAGGAGACGAAGAACGTCGCAGCCGTACGCTCGATGCTCACGGCCCTCGAAGACGGCAAGGAAGCGGATTTCGTCTCGGCCATGTCTGACGAGATTGACGTCTTCACGCTCGACAGCGCCGCGCCGGTTCACGGAAAGGATGCGGCGCGCGCGTACTACAGGAACACGCGCAAAGCGATCCGACTTCTCGACACGGTCATCCAGAACGCGTGGGGCGCCCGCTCGTTCGTGGTGCTCGAATATGCGATCACCGGCCTGCAGGTCGCTCCGATCCCGCGAATCGCATTCGCTGCCAATCATCCGTTGCACACTCAGTTCGTCGACATCGCCGAGCTGCAAGACGGGAAGATCGCGCGGCTCTGGCGCTACGCAGACCCATTTGCATTTGGCCCGCCGGTGACCGCGTCGGACGCGACACGGTCCGATGCAGGCTTGGAATCTCGCGCAAGCAGTTTGAAAGGAGCTCGACGATGACAACCACGAAGACACTACTCACGATGCTCGTGGCGCTCTGCGCCGCTGGCTGTACGCATCCGTCACAGGCACAGCCGGCAGACGAGGCGCCTCCCGGCGAAGTCTGGCTGACGCCGCAGCAAGTCAAGGATTCTCATCTCGAGATCGAAGCGACTGGCGATCGCCCGGTGGGCGGATTGGTGCGCGCTGCCGGTCGCGTCACCTTCGATGATCTTCGGGTCGGACACGTGTTCTCGCCGGTCACGGGACGCATCACGAAGATCCTCGCTCAGCCCGGTGAACGGGTGAAGAAGGGACAGCCGCTGTGTGTGATCCAGTCACCCGACCTGGGCACCGCGATCTCCGACATGTCCAAGGCGCAGGCCTCGCTGTTCCAGGCCGAGCAGGACTGGAAGCGTCAAAAGGATCTGCTCGAGCTGCATGCGGCCGCAGAGCGTGACTACGAGCTGGCGCAGAGCGTGTACCTGAACGCCAGGGCCGAGATGGAGCGCGCCGAGCGCAAGGCCAGGCTGCTGCGCAATGCTGGTCTGGATGCCGTCACGCAGGAATACGTGCTGCCCTCGCCCATCGAAGGCGAGGTCATCATGCGCGGCGCCAATCCCGGGCTCGAGGTGCAAGGCCAGTACTCGGGCGGAGCCAACGTCGAGCTGTTCACGATCGGTGAGCTGGACCGGGTGTGGGTGGTTGCAGACGTCTACGAGATGGACCTGGCGCGGATCACTAAGGGGGCGGAGGTCACGGTCAACGTGCTGGCGGCCCCCAACGACACCTTCACCGGCTCCGTGGAGTGGGTGTCGGGCGCGCTCGATCCGATCACGCACACCGCCAAGGTGCGTTGCTCGGTCGCAAATCCGGACGGGAAGCTTCGCCCGGAGATGTTCGGGACCGCCGCCATCGCCGTCAATCCCGAGACAAAGTTCGCGGTCAAGCGCTCGGCCCTGCTTCTGCTCGGAGAGCAGCCCGTCGTGTTTGCTCACATCGGGACGACTCCAAAGGGTCAGCTTCGCTTCGAACGCAGGCCGATCGCCGTCGACGAAATGAGCGACGGCACCTATGTCCCGATCCACAACGGTGTCGAGCGCGACGAACGGCTCGTGGTCAACGGCGGCGTGCTGCTCCTTGGCATGTTATAATTCGACTTGCACGCTGGGCAAGACAGATGACGCACTCTCATCACACGCGGTGGTTCGCTCTATTGCTGAGTGCGTGGGGCCTGTGCGCGTGCCGGAATCATGCTCCGTCACCTAGCCAGAGCCGCGCGAACCAACCGATCAACGTCGCCTCGATGATCGCCGGGTGCGACGACGTCGAGGAATGCAATCGCCAATGCGCCGCACAACAGCCGACTGCCTGCGTTACGGCCGGCCACCTCTACGAGTTCGGGCGCGGCGTACCCGCCGATATCTCTCGCGCGTTCCAGCTCTACATTCAAGCGTGCAACCTGAAGTTCGCAGGCGGCTGCTACAACGCCGCCGTACTGCTGGACACCGGCAAAGGTGTGGACAAGGACACGCGACGAGCACACGAACTCTACGCAAAGGTCTGCGCGATGGGTTCGAAGACCGCGTGCGCGCGAGCGACCGACCTCAGCGAGCCCGGGAAGACCTAGCAGACACGGGAGTGAGACTATGCCGCCTGTCCCTGCCAAAGTGGTCACCATCATCACGGTCTTCGAGGCGCGGGAGCGCGTCCTGGAGGCGTTCGTCACGCTGGGCGTGCGCGGCTACAGCACCTTTCAGGTCGAGGGCGCGGGTGTTCACGGGGACAAGCGCATAGGGCTCGTCGAGACCGAGAACCTCGTCTACGTGGTCTTGGCCTCCGACGGGCTGGCCACGCGCATGCTCACGTGGGTCGAGACGCAGCTCTTGCCGCGCTATCCGGGCATCGCGTACAGCTCGGACGTCGCGGCCGTTGCGGCCCGGCCGATCGAGTAGAAGCTTGGAGCGCGGCGAGCCCACGGCACACGCAACCAAGCCGTCACCGCAGAGAGGTGAGTTGCCTTGGATCCTTTGACGCTCTTCGGTCTTTTGTCCGTGACGCTGATGCTCGGGTTCTACACGTTCGAGCACCGTGGTCCGGGCTACGTGTTGGCTTTCGCAGTGGCGTGTGCAATGAGCTCGACGTACGGGTTCCTGCAAGGCGCGTGGCCCCTCGGTGCCGTCGAGGCGATCTGGGTGTTGGTGGCGCTGCGGCGGTGGTGGACAGCGCGCTCCAAAGCGACACACGCCTGATCGCCGGCCGGTCCCAACCGACGCAGCGCGCGCAGGTGCGCTCGAGCCGGGAACTCGAATTTGCGCTGCCGTCACACGCTGGCGGTCTCGCCCGAGATGGTGGGCCGACGGTGCGGATTGTTGACGCGGACCAGCGGCAAGCCTACGCGCCGCTTGTGCAAGTACGTGATCTCCACCAGCGTGGGCCAAAGCTCCAGTGAGCCCTTGAATGTGCTGATCACGTCATCCACGATGCGCGCCACGTTCTGCTGGAAGAAGTCGGCCTCGAATCCGTAGAAGGTCTTCTCCAAGCTCGCGGCGAAGCTACGCAGGCCGCTGGCCCGCTCCGCGTTCGCGCTCGCGTCGGCCGCGCGAATCACCCGTGTGTGCAGCGAGCTGGCGCGTTCGAGGATCAGCGCCGCCTTGTCCATCTCCACGCTGCCATCGTAGTCGAACTCGATGCCCAGGTCGTCGATGCGGGTCACCGTGCTGCGGATGTTGGTCTTGAGCAGGTTGCAGACTTCCTCGTTGAACAACTCGGCCGCCATGGGGTTGCGCATGTAGTTGCTCTTGATG
>DASVHQ010000436.1:0-58961 GCA_036382515.1 Polyangiales bacterium
TGATCGTGCCGCACGAGCCCGAGCCCGTGACCGAGGGTGAAGGTGCGGTGCACTTCTTTCCGGGCGGGCGCACCGAACACGCCGTGATCCAGTTCAGCGACGGTCGTGCAGGCGTGTACTCGCTGGAGATCCGCGCGCTCACCGGCCGCATGAAAGTGTACGCCGAGGCGTACGAGCCACACGAGCTACAGACCGAGGACGACGCCGAAGGCAAGTCCTCTGACACCAAGGGCTCGGAGGTGGACGCGCCATGACCCGCGCAACGGCCGGCTTCACGCTGCTCGAGGTCATGATGGCCATGGCGATCCTCGCCGTGTGTCTGAGCGCGGTGTTCTCGACCGAAGCCGGTGCGATCCACATGTCCACGCGCGCACGCAAGACCAGCGTGGCCGCGCTGCTCGTGCGCTGCAAGATGGGCGAGATCGAGGAGAAGATCGCGAAGGAAGGTCTGCCCGCTGTCTTCGCGCAGGGGCAAGACAACTGCTGTACCGACGCTCCGATCGAGGGCTTCGGCTGCCGCTGGGACATCAACCCGATCATCATGCCCGACACGATGTTCGGCGACCCGTCCAAGAACCCACTCGCCAAGGGCACTGCGCTGGGTGGACAAACGCCCTCGAGCGCTGCAGGCGCAGCACAGCTTCCCATGGGCAGTGCGCCCGGTTCGACGGCGATGCCTGGCGCGCTCGGCGCAACCCCGCCCGGCGGTCTGCCAGGTCAGACCAAGCCGTCGCCAACCGACATGCTGGCGTCTGATCCGTCGCAGATGCTGCAGCCCGGCGGCGCGGGCGGCGCGATCGATGGCCTTGCGGCGATGGCCCTGCAGTTCGTGTATCCGGTGCTCAAGACTTCGTTCGAGGGTCAGATCCGTCGCGCGACCGTGACCGTGACCTGGAAAGAGGGCAGCCGCGATCACTCGTTCGACGTGACACAATACATCGTCGCAGAGCAGCCGGCCGTCATCGACACAACCAACTTGCAAGCTGGACAGCCTGGGCAACCGGGTGCACCGGGCACCGGCACAGGGACACAACCCACCGCACCAGCGCCAGCCTTCGGTCTCGGGGGCGGCATGGCCCAACCCTTCGGCATGCCGTCTGGCCTTCCGGGTGGGCCATGACGCGCAGCCTGCTCAGCCTCGCTGCACGCAGCCGCGTGACAGCAGCGTCCGCGCGTCGGCGGCGCGGCATGACCATGATCGAGATCATGGTCGCCATGGCGATCCTCTCGATCATCTCGACGCTCCTGTACAGCGGCTTCATCCAGACCTCGCACAACAAGCAGCGCATCGAGGACGACCTCGAGCGCTCGCACGAGATCACCAGCGGCATCGAGCGCATGGCCGAAGAGCTCTCGATGGCCTACGTGTCCTGGCAGACCAACAAGCCCAACCCCCTGAGCGCCAACCATCCGGTGATGACCGCGTTCATCGCCAAGGAACAGGGCAGCGGCTCGCGCATCGACTTCAGCGCGTTCTCGCACCGGCGCCTGTACCGCAACGCGCACGAGTCCGATCAAAACGAGGTCTCGTACTTCCTCACGCACGAGAAAAAGTCGGGGCAGCAGGTGCTCGCGCGACGCGAGCAGCGACGCATCGACGACGACCCCGAGAAGGGCGGCCAGTCGCAGATCCTGATTCAGAACGTGCGCACCTTCAAACTCTCGTTTCTCGACCCGCTCACCACGATGTGGGTGCAGACGTGGGACACGGTGCAGGCCGGCGGCCAACCCAATCGCCTGCCGAGCCAGGCGAAGATCCTGGTGACGGTTCCCAACCTGAGCGGACACGGCGCCGATCAGGTGTTCGGCACACGCACCTGGTTCCCCATGGCCTACGGCCTCAACTTCGCGATCTACAAATGACCAAGCAGAGGCGCCTACCAAAACGCAAACGCCGCACGCCTTCCCGGCGCGAGCGCGGCGTTGCGCTCGTGATGGTGCTCACGGTGATCGCGGTGATCACCGTGATGGTCAGCGAGATGAGCCAGAACACCAGCACCGAGTTCCAGGTGTCGGTGAATCAGCGTGACCGCGTGCGTGCGGAGTTTCTGGCGCGCAGCGGGACGAACTTGATGCGGCTCTTGCTCGCGCAAGAACCCTTGATCACGCGGGCCGTCAGCCCGTTCGTGAGCATGATCCTCGGCCACTCGATCCCGCAGATCAACGTCTGGCGCTTCGCCGACACCATCCTGGCGCCCTTCGCGAACTACGGCTCGGCCAAGCGCGCCTCGACGAGCATCGGCATCGACTTCAACCAGATGCGGGGCCTCGCGGACACGGGCGGGAGCTTCGAGATCACGGCGTTCCCCGAGAACAGCAAGCTCAACGTGAACAACCCCGTGTACACCGATGACCCCGCCGGGTCGTTGCGCCTGGCAAAGCAGCTGTACTCGATGATGGGTGGTTTCCAGACCCAGGGCCCGAACGACGCGCTCTTCAACAAGCTGGACGCCGACGGACAACAGACCACACGCCTCGATATCGTGTCGGACATCATCGACTGGTGGGACCCGGACGAGCAGCGCACGGTCTTCGATCCGGGCCGCCTCGAGGTGACCGCGGCCGGCGGCGAGGACGACATCTACGCTCGCTTCACCGATCCTTACCGCGTGAAGAACTCTCCGTTCGACTCGCTCGAAGAGCTGCGCATGGTGCGCGGCATCGGGGACGATTTCTGGGCCACGTTCATCGATCCGAATCCCGATGACCCGCGTGCGCGCCGCGTCACCGTCTACGGCTCGGGCTCGGTCAATCCCAACGAGGCACCGCCGGACGTGCTGCTCGCGCGCGTGTGCTCGGTGCAGGCGCTTCAGATGCAGCCGCTGTGCCAGGACCCGGTGCAGGCGATGGGGTTTCTGCAGCTGTTGGGTACCGTGCGCGCCCTGGCGCCCATCCCGTGGTTCGGCACCGCCACCGAGTTCACGGACTTTCTTCAGGGCAAGGGCCAGTTGTACACGCTGCTGGCGACCGTTCTCACCGCGCAGAATCCGCTGCTGCAGTGGAAGGTCGTGATACCCCAGCCGATCCCGCCTGACCTGAACAACGCCTTCATCTTCAAGGCGTCGATCTTCACGATCCAGACGATAGGTCGGGTCGGTCACACATCGGTCCGCCTAAACATGATCGTCAACACCGATCCAAACTGGCTGCCACCCCCCATGACCACGGCCAGAGCCGCGCCCATGGGCATCATCATCCACTACCGCGTCGACTGAACCGAGCAAACTCACATGGCACGCATCCTAGGCATCGACATCGACCGCAGCGCTGTGCGCGCCGCCCTGCTCAAGACGAGCTTCCGCGGCACCGAAATGGAGCGCTACCTGCAAATCCCGCTGGCCGAGGCGCCCGAGAGCGCGGGCTACATCACCGAGCTGCACGAGGCGCTGGCCAACGTGCTGCGAGCGGTGGGCAAGCCACCGGACACCGTGATCAGCTCGCTCGACGGCGAGCAAGCCTCCTTGCGCGTCGTGGAGCTGCCAGCCGCGGCGAGCAAGCGCATCAGCGAGGTCTTGCCGTTCGAGCTCGAGTCGATGCTGCCGTTCGACATCGCCGATGCGGTCATCGATCACCAACCGATCGACATGACGCACGGGCCCACGCTGCGCCTCTTGGCGGCGGCGGCGCTGCGCTCGCGCATCCGCGATCACGTCGCCTTGTTTCAGGGCAGCGCGGTCGATCCGCGGCAGATCGCCGTTGGAGCGGCTGCGCTCGATGGGTTGCGCGCCTTGTGCCCCGCGCTCGCCACGGGCAACGTCGGCGTGATCGAGCTCTGCGATCGGCAGACCAACGTGTGCGTGCTGACGCAGGGTCGTGCCAGCTTCGCGCGCACGCTCTCCGTGGGCCGCGAGGCGCTGCCCAAGCAAGCGGCAGACCTCTTGCAGGGCGTGCATCGTTCCATCTCGGCCTACCTTGCCGCCGGCGGCGCACCGCTGACCGACCTGCACCTGTGCGGTGACGGTCCGCTCGCCGAGATGGCTCCGTGGCTGTCGCGCGAGCTGGGCGTGCCGACGCAAGTGCTGAGCCTGCCAAGCTCGACCATCGCACCCACAGCCGAGCTGCCGGTGTTCGCGCGCGCGGCCGCGCTCGCCGCACGTGCCAGCCTGCCAGGCAAGCGCATCAACCTGCGTACGGGCGAGTTCGCTTCCAAGCGCGGTCGCAGCGAGCTGCTCAGTCAGGTGAACCTGGTCATCGGCTGCATCGTCGCCGTGCTGCTGTGCAGCATGGTCTCGCTCAAGGCGCGTCAATCGCTCTTGCTCGGCGAACAGGCCGCCCTGCGCAAGCATCTGGAAGAAAAGACGCAGGAAGTGTTCGGCACCCCCGAGGGCAATCCGCACAAGGTGGAGACCTTGCTCGCTGCGCCGGGGAACGACAACCCGCTGCCGCGCTTCGATGCCTACGACGCGCTCGCAGCTCTCTCCGATGCCATCCCGGCCAGCATCTCGCACGAGGTGAGGCACGTGCGCATCGACCTCGCCGAGGAGAAGAAGGAGGGCTCGATGGAGCTGCAGGGCGCGCTGGCGTCGATCGAGCAGCGCGACGACATCGTCTCGCACCTCGAGTCGCACGGCTGCTTCACCGAGATCCAGCGCGGGCGCACCTCACCGGGTCGCACCAACGACCAGATCAACTACCAGCTGGAAGCCAAGCTGCAGTGTCCGGGCGATGCTCCGGCCGCCAAGAAGCACAAGAGGAGCTCGTCCGATGAATAACGTCGTCCTCGACCGCTTGCGCGACCGCTGGGAGAACTTCAACGAGCGTGAGCGCCGCCTGCTCACGGTGCTGGGCATGGCGGTGGCAGCAGCGGCGTTGCTCCTGCCGCCGGTGATGCTCACCATGAAGAACACCGAGATCGAGAGCGACAACGACGAGCTGCGCAGCGTGATCGATCGACTCGCGCAGCAGAGCACCCGGCTCTCGCACATGGCGGAGGAACGCCTGGCGGCCGATCGGCTGTATCGCAACAAGACACCGCCGCTCGGCTCGTTCCTCGAGGCCGAGGCGAAGAAGCAGGGCGTCACGCTACAGGAAGTCACTGACCAACCCGAGAAGGCCGTCGGCAGGTACCTACGCCGCAGCGCCACGGTGTCGTTGCCGCAGGTCGCGCTCACACCCGTGATCAACCTGCTCTCGAGCGTGGTCGAGAGTGGTCACCCCGTGGCGATCGATCAGATCCAGATCGATCACTTCCAGCCCGGCGACCAGTACAACGTGAAGTTGGGTATCCTCACCTACGACAGGCAGTTCGGCGGCGCTGGCGGCGCGGACGACGACGGCAAGAAGGCCGGCGCGGGCAAGAGCAAGCGCAAGCGCCAGAGCAGCGACAGCGAGGAGCCATGACGCGCGCATCCCTCAGAGACAACGTGCTCGTGTACGGCGGCTACACGAGCTTCTTCATGTTCGCGTTCGTCGTGTCGGCCTACCTCACGTTCCCCTACGACCGCCTGCGCGACTTCATCTCCACGAAGGTGGCAGAGTCGAGCGGCCCCGATCCCATGACGCTGAGCATCGGCGAGCTCACGCCCTCGTGGCTGACCGGCGTGAAGCTCGAGGACGTCACGCTGCAACGACCAGCGGCCACGCCCGATGCGCAGCCGACGAGCCTGCACTTCGACAAGGTGTCGGCGCGAGTGTCCTTGCTCTCGTTGCTGCTGGGCTCTCAGAAGCTGAGCGTCGGGGCCGAGGTCGGCGACGGAACGATCGAAGCCAAGCTCGAGCAGGATGCCGAGAGCCAGCATGTGGAGGCCGAGCTCACCGACGTCGACCTGCAGAAGCTCGGGATCGGCGGCTACGTCGGTGTGCCGCTCAAGGGCAAGGCCACGGGTACTGCCACCCTCACGCTGGCCCAAGACCCACTCAAGAGCGCGGGTGAGGTCAAGCTCGAGGTCGCGGGCCTGCACGTGGGTGACGGCAAGGCGAAGATCAAGGCTCCGGGCATGCCCAGCGGCCTCACGCTCGACGAGGTAGATGCGGGCAAGCTACAGCTGGAGCTGCACGCGCAGGACGGCAACGCGGAGCTCACCCGCTTCTACGCGAGCGGCAAGGACCTCAAGGTGGAAGGCTCTGGCAACTTGCGCATCGCTATCCCAACGCGGCTCTCGCGGCTCGACGTGATCCTGGAGCTGAAGTTCAGCGACGCGTACAAGAACAAGAGTGACCGCACCAAGGCTCTGTTCGAGATCCTGGGCATGCAAAGCGAGTGGCGCAGGGCGCTCGGCCCGGACGGCGCGCTGCGACTGCACGTCGGCGGCACGCTGGGAGCGTTGCGAGCAGCGCCATCGAGCGTGGGTCCCGGCAAGGCGGGCGGCAAAGCCAAAGGCAAGCGGTAGCGCGCAGGCCGGGCCGTTCGTTGCAGCTGACGGAGGCGGCGGGGGCTGGCGCGACGCCGCCGGGGTGGGGGCGTGATTTGGGCCCGACGCGGTGGGTCCCTTCCTGGCGCGCGCCGGCTCCGACCGAACCGCAACTGATCCTTGGGTTACGCGTCATGCGGCGACTGCATGGCCGGCCGCGCGCCCCTGGGGGTACCGCGTCGGGCCCAAATCGCACCCCCCGGCCCCGACGGCGTTGCGCCAGCCACACGGCCCCGCAACGCCCCCGCCTTCGCATCCCGCCCGATCAATGCTATTGGCAGCGACTGTGAAACGCCGACCTGTCTGGTTGTTCAGTCTCGATACCGAGCAATTCTCGGCCGTCCCGATGACCACGGGCCGGCTCAAGGCCTATTTCGCCAAGTACGGCGCAACGGCCGAGCACACCGATGTCGAGCTCGTGCACTTCCTGCAGAGCGAGGAGATCGACCCGTGGCTTGCCAGCCACTGGGACGGCCACGAGCTTGCACGCGCCCAGCGCGCGCTCGCCGACGGGCTCGCACCGGTCGTCGGCTTCAGCATCTACACCTGGAATGCCGCGCAGTTCCTCGAGGCCATCCGGCACATGCGCAAGAGCTGCCCCGAGATCAGCGTCGTGGTCGGCGGCCCGCACGTGCAGCGCGCACGTGACTTCCTCTTCGACGACGGCATCGATGTGGTCATGCTCGGCGAGGGCGAGGCCAGCTTCCAGGAATGGCTCGACTGCAGCGACCGCGGCGCCTGGTCGGAGATCAAGGGCATCGCGTTCTTGCAGAACGGCGCGCTGGTCGAGACCGAAAAGCGCGAGCGCTTCACCGACCTCGATCAGCTTCCCTCCGCGCTCGACGTGCTCTCGCTGCGCGACGAGCAAGGGCTGCCGCGCTACCCGCGCGTGGCCTACGAGACCAGCCGCGGCTGTCCGTTCAAGTGTGCGTTCTGCGAGTGGGGCACGGGCGCCATCGGCACCAAGATGCACCAACACAGCCTCGCGCGCATCCGCTCGGACTTCGAACGACTGATCGAGGGCGGCGTGCAGGACATCTGGCTGTGCGACTCGAACTTCGGCGCGCTCGCCGAGGACCTCGACAAGGCCAAGATCATCGTCGAGCTGCGCGAACGCACCGGCCGGCCCTCCACCTTCGCCACCTCGTGGTCGAAGACGCACAACGATCGCGTGCAAGAAGTCGTTCTGTTGCTGCAGAAGCATGGGCTGTTGCAGCACTACAACCTTGCGTTGCAGACGCTCACCCCGCTCGCGCTCAAGCTCAGCAACCGCAAGAACATGAAGAGCAATCGCTACGAGCCCATCGCCAAGGCGATGGCCGAGCAGGGCGTGCAGATTGCGACCGAGCTGATCTGGGGCCTGCCCGGCGACAACTTGCGCGAGTTCGAGCAGAACCTCGACAAGCTCATCAGCGTGTTCACGAACATCAACATCTTCGGCTACACGCTCTTGCCGGGCACCGAGTTCTTCGAGCGCCGTGACGAGTACAAGCTGCAGACCATCCCGGTCGCGGGCTACGGCAAGGCCAAGGGCGAATACGTCGTGGCCTGCCACACCTTCAGCCGCGACGAGGGCATCGAGGGCTACTTCCTGATCAGCGCGCATATCATGCTGATCCGCGGCTACGTGATGCCGCTGACGGCGCGCTACCTCTCGCTGCACAAGGGCGCGCCCGTGTCAGCGCTGTTCCGTGCCGCGCTGCGCGCCATCGCGACGGAATTTGCGAGCGAGCTGCCGGATCTGGACCTCGGCGACCGCATGCTCGTCTACGAGAACCGTGACCGGCTCTACATCGCGGCGCTCGGCCAGAGAGAAAGGCTGTACGCTGTGCTGCGCCGCACGCTCGAGCACTGGCTGATCAGCCACGACGGCGATGCGGAGTTCGTGCGCCAGGCCGCGGCCGTGCTCGCGCTCGACGAAGCGTTCTGTCCGCGAGTGGGCCAGGGCCACACGCTCAGCCAGAGCTTCGATTTCGACGCTGACCGCGTGGCCTTCCATCTGAACCGCATGGAGCTGCCCGACCAGCAAGCGTTCGCGACCACGGCGAGCTCGCTGCGGATCCGCCACCCCGGTGGCGTCGGCGAAGTGCTCAAAGACCCCGATGGCGGCAGCTGGTTCCGCGGCAAGCCCGTCGAGCACGCCGGTAAACCGAGCGAGCACGGCGAGCCCAGCGTCTCCGCGGGCGCGTGAGCGCAAGCGCTCGTCGCCCTACACGCCGATTCTTTGACGCCCCCGCGGCAGCCGACCAAAGTCGGCGTTGCGCGTCGATCACGCGCACAGCCCAGGAGGCGTCGATGCAGGTGCTCAACTTCGCGAACCGCAGTAGCGCACCCGAGCCACAGGCGGCCGAGGCGTTCGTGGGAACCGCCCTGGTCGTGCTGTTCGCGCCGGGCGAGCAGCTGGAACGCGTACGTCGCGAGGGTGGCGGACCGCTCGCGCTGCGCCCGCCCTTTCACGTCGGCGAGGACGACACCTACCTCGTTTTGCCCGACGACATCGGCGAAGAGATCGTCGACATCTTGCGCGACGCGGACGCCGACCTCTTGCACGAGGCGCTGCGCGAGGGCCTGCTCGTCGTGGGTCAGATCGGCAAGAACCCCGCAGGTCGCGGCATGGCGCTCGATGCCACGATCGTGTGCGGAGCGCTGCAGCTGCTCGAGAGCAAGGCGAGCTATGCCGCCGAGCTCGAGCTGCGACCGGGCGAAAACCTCTTGCGCGCGCTCAACACGCTGCCGCACGCGCAGTGCACCACGCTCAGCGCGCTCTGCGACGACGACGGCCTCGAGGCCATGCTGCGCGAGCCCGAGTACATCGGCACTTCGTGGCGCGCCCCGGCAAGCGCCAAGGCCCTGCAGGAGATCGAGCCGACCTACGTCTGGACGCGCCGCCGCGGCGAAAGCGAGGTCGGGATCGAGCTGGCGTTGTTCCAGGAGGACGACGAGCTGATCGCGCTCGTGCGCCCCGCCCGCCTGCACTTTTAGCCCACAAGCCTGGTCGACCTTCCGTATCGGCAGCGATATCAATGAGATCGGGTTCTGATTGCGGGCCCATACCGAGGTGATTACGCTCACGACCTCGGAAGGCATCATGGCTCGTCCTCCAAAGACCAAGACCTCGCGGCCGCCGGCAGCTGGCGGCCATGGAACGCATGCCTCGGCGCGGCCCGCGCCAGCCGCGCCACGCGACGGCCACGACGACGAGCACGACGACGCGCACGACGATCACCACGACGCCGAACCTGAGTTGGACAGTGACGCCGTCGAGGCCGAGTTGGTCGATGACGCCGAGCTGGAGACGGCGCTGCCGGTGCGCAGCGCACACACAGCGATCGCGCTCGGCAAGTCGGCGCCGCTGGCTCGTTACGATCCGTTGCAGGCGTACATGCGCGACGTGCAGCGCTACAAGCTGCTCACTCCGCAGGAAGAGCACGAGTCCGCCACCCGCTACTTCGAGGCCGGCGACGTCGAGGCGGCCGCGCGCCTGGTTACGGCCAACCTGCGCCTGGTCGTGAAGATCGCCTACGACTACCGGCGCGCGCACAAGAACATCAACGACCTCATCCAGGAGGGCAGCATCGGTTTGATGCAGGCGGTCAAGAAGTACGACCCCTACAAGGGCGTGAAGCTCTCGACGTACGCCGCCTGGTGGATCCGCGCGTACATCTTGCGCTTCATCCTGAACAACGCGCGCCTGGTGAAGGTGGGCACCACACAGGCGCAGCGCAAGCTCTTCTTCAACCTGCGCAAGGAGAAGGCGCGCTTGTCGGCGCTGGGCATCGAGCCCACGCACGAGGCCATCGCGGAGCGCTTGAACGTGGCGACCGAGGAGGTCGTGCAGATGGACCGTCGGTTGGCAGCGGGAGACATGTCGCTCGACGCGCCGATCAACGCCGCCGAGGGTTCGTCGCAGAGTCGCGTGGACTTCCTGCCGGACAAGCTCGAAGGCGCCGACAACGTCCTGGCCGACGCCGAGATGGGCGCGCTGCTCAAGGAACAGCTCCAGGCGTTCGGCAGGACGCTCCAGGGCAAGGACGCACAGATCTTCCACGAGCGCATGCTGACGGACGAACCACGCACGCTGCAGGAGCTGGGCGATGCCTTCGGCGTGAGTCGCGAGCGCGTGCGCCAGCTCGAAAAACGCCTGCAAATGAAGCTCAAGCAGCATCTGGCCGACACGCTGGGCGAAGGCGCGTTCGAAGAGTGACGCAGGAGCAAGCCGCCAAGGCCGGCCGGTTGTCGATCGTAGCGACGCCGATCGGCAACCTCGAGGACATCACGCTGCGCGCGCTGCGCACGCTGCGCGAGGCCGACCTGGTGCTGGCGGAAGACACGCGACGCACGCGCGTGCTGTGTGAGCGCCACGGCATCGCACGCTCGCTGCGCGCCTTCCATGCGCATTCGAGCGAGCGCGATCTCGCTCGCGTGATCGACGAGCTGGTGCAAGGCAAGCACGTGGCGCTCGTCACGGACGCGGGCACGCCGCTGGTCAGCGATCCGGGCAGTGAGCTCGTGCAAGCAGCCCGCAAGCACGGCGTGCGCGTCGAGGCCGTGCCGGGTGCGTGCGCGGCCATCGCCGCACTCACGGTCTGTGGCATCCCCTGCGACAGCTTTCGCTTCGTTGGCTTTCTGCCGCGCAGCGGCAAGCGCCGGCGACAAGCCCTGGACGAGCTGGCCCGCGATCACAGCACCACGGTGCTCTACGAATCGCCGCAGCGCCTGTCGGCCACGCTCGACGAGCTGCGCGAGCTCCTGCAACCGGAGCGCTCACTGTCGGTCTGCCGCGAGCTAACCAAGCTGCACGAGGAAGTGGTCTCGGGCACGGCGAGCGAAGTCGCCGAGCGTTTCGCCGCAGGTGCGCGAGGTGAGATCACGATCGTCGTCAGCGGCCAGAGCCCCGCGATCGCGGCCGCAACGCCCGACGAAGAGGCCGACCTGGACGCCAAGATCCGCGAGCTGCTCTCGGGCGGGGCCAGCGTGCGCGACACGGTGCGAGCGCTCGCGCCACTCACCTCGCTGGGCAAGCAGGCGCTCTACGCACGCGTCCAGGCCCAGAAGACGGCCAGCCGCGACGAGCCGGCGTGATTCTTTCAACTGCGGCCCGCGCGGCCGCCACTGTCTGTAGTCTGGGGGTGACTTGCACCCGGCGTGCAAACGCAGGACAACCACGCCCCACGGAGGAGTCCCGAGCATGGCAACCGCGTACCGCAATCCCGAGCCGACGACGATCTGGCCAGGCCGCCTTGCGGCTGCCGCCGTGACCTGCGCGCTAGCGCTGATCTGCTCGCAAGCCCACGCGGATATCCACCAGGTGGGTGACCATCCCAAGTACGGCGTCGAGCTCGAGCCGCACCTGGTGTACCAGTGGGCCGATCAATGGTGGTGGGACGACGACGGCGTCGGCCTGGGTTTGCGCGCCTCGATCCCGCTGATCGCGGACGGGCCGGTCAAGACCATCAACAACAACCTCGCGCTGAGCTTCGGTCTGGACTGGGCGCACTTCGACTACTCGTGCGGCGCCGGGGCCTATTCGTGCTCGGGCAACGATCTGTGGGTGCCCGTCGTCGTCCAATGGAACTTCTTCCTGAGCGACGTGGTGAGCCTGTTCCCCGAGCTGGGCCTGGCGCTGCAGCACTCTCAGCTCAGCACGGATCTCCCGGTTTTTCCCGGCGGTTGCGCGGTGGTCGGCGGGCTGCGCTACTGCAGCGGCAACACCTCGCACACGCGCATGGATCCGGTGCTGTGGCTGGGCGCGCGCTTCATGGTGAGCCGTGGAGTCGCGCTCACGCTGCGCCTTGGCACGCCCTCGCTACTCTTCGGCGTATCGTTTTTGTTGTAGCCAGCTCATCGTAGCCAGACGGGACCCGCAGCGGCCGCCTCAGAACTGAGCGGTGGCCGACGCGAAGAGGTCCAGGGCCAGCTCCGAGGCCAAGCGAAAGCGGCGGCCAGCCGTGTCGATCACCGAACGGTAGAGTGGGTTCCACAGGCCGCCGCCGGAGCAAGCGCGAACGTCGCCACTGCGCGCCTGCACAGCGGTGTTGCAGGCCTGGGCGTCGGTCAAGAGGTGCGGCTCGGTGTAGGCGAAGCCGAGACCCAGACGAAAACGCACGTAGCGCGCGGCTTGCATGGCCAGCGCGGCCTCAAGCGCCAGACGCGCGTGCGCATCCACGTTCGTGAGGCCATTGCCGCTGAAGCGCACGTCGAGGTTCGACGGGTCGCCGATCAGGCGTTCGTTGTTCGGCGTCGTCAGATAGGGATTCTGCGAGCTGCCCAGCGCGTCGAAGAGCACGCTGTAGTCGCGTCCAGCCGACACGTATCCGGCACGCGCCAGCGCATCGATCGCGAAGCGCTGGAAGCGCCCGCGATGCTCCCAGGGCACGAATTCGGCGCCGATCGTGACCTCCGTGACGCTTGGTGGCGTGGCGTCGACGTAACCGGCCAGCGCGCCGTGCGGGCTGAAGCGGTCGGCCGCGCTGGTCGCGATCTCGTACGCGTAGGAGACGCCCATGTACGGCTCCACGTAACGGAAGCGATACGACCAGCGAGATTCCAGCTTCAAGCGGGCCGTGCCGCGGCTGATGCCGGGGTCGCAGCTGGCGCCGTCCGCGCACGGCTTCATCACCGACCCGGCGCCCACGCGGCCCTCGAGCATGATCACCCAGGTCGGCAAGTGGCTGTCGCGGTACTGGTTGGTGATCCCCCAGGCCAACCCGAGGTCGATGTGCGGGACGCCGGAGCGAGTCTTGGAGCGGAACGGCAGGTCACCACCGAACAGCCGCGCGGGCATGCCTCCGCCAGGCGGCGTGTCGGTGAGCAGCGCTGTGTCACGCGCGCGCGCGGGGCAAGCACCCGACGTGCAGGTTGCCCAGTCGGGCCAGTCCAGCTGACGCGAGTCGCTGAGCACCAGTGGCAAGCGGCCGTAGACCATCAGGTCCTTGTAGAGACCGGCGTCGAGGCCGAGCTCGAGCGCGTTGATGATCTGGGTCGTGTTGGCGATGTCCGTGAGCGTCGGCACACCCGCGCCGGAGTTCGCGGGCGTCGCCCTCTCGCGCTGCAAGACGCCGTGGCGCATCGAGCGCGTGAAGCCCAAATGCACGTTGAAGTCCACTGGATCGTGGTCTTCGAAGGCGTCGATGACGTTGGTGTACTGCGCGGGCTGCGCCAGCAAGTACGGTGGCGCGTCCTGCGCGCGCACGGCGGCCGCAAACGCGCCGAGCACGCACGCGTGAAGCGCCAGCGCCTTGATCAGCCTCCGGCCCGAGGCGAGCCGCTGGCAATGCCCGTGGAACGACATGGCGAGGGCTGCGTGCATACCACGGAACGCGAAGCGCGAGCAGCTCGGCCGCGGCGAGGGCCCGGCCCCGGCAGGTGGGAGACTGTGCGCGCAGAGCTCGAGCCCGGCGAACGCTGCGGAGCGTGGTATGGTCGTCGCCGCGACGGCGGAGCGGGAGGCACGATGACGCAGAGCGTCTACAAGATCATCGAGTTGGTGGGCACGAGCTCGGAGTCCTGGGAGAAGGCGGCGCAGACGGCTGTCGAGCGCGCCAGCAAGACCTTGCGGCGATCTGCGGATCGCCGAGGTGAGCGATTTCGACATGCAGATCGGAGAAGGCAAGATCATCGCCTTGCGCGCCAAGATCAAAGTCTCGTTCAAGGTCTAGGAGCCTGTCGGAGAAAGCGCTCCCGTCGGTCTTCGGCCGCTTCTCGGACATCTTCTTGTGCGAAATCCTCAAAATACCACGCAGTATTCCTGCGGTTTCGCACAAGAACCTGCCTCGAGAATCGACTCGAAGCCCTCGGTCCGGCTTTCTCCGACAGGCTCCTAGGCCGCGACGGCTCGACGGTGTAGCTCCGATGCTCAAAGGCTTACCAAGCGTGACCGCGGTGATCGTGGCTTCGGCTCGTGCGATCGCGTCCAGCACGCAAGCCGCGAGCTGCGATCCCGGCGACCGCATGGCGCGCGAGCTGTTGCCGGGGCCGGTGCGCGCGGCCGTCGATCTCGTGACCCGGAGCGAGCCGCATGCTCGCTGGCTGCCCCGCGCCGTGTCGGTCGCCACGCTCGGCATGCTCGACCACCTGGCGCTGCGCGCGCGGGCCATCGACGAGGCGCTGTACGCAGCGCTGGATCGGGGCATCAAGCAGGTCGTGATCCTGGGTGCGGGCCTCGACACACGCAGCTACCGGATCGCAGCCCTCGCTGGCGCTCGCGTCTTCGAGGTGGACCACCCCGACAGCCAGGCCCAGAAGCGAGCGCGCGTGGATCGCCTGCAGCCGATGGCGGCGGAAGTGATCCACGTGCCCGTGGACTTCGTGCGCGACGCGCTGGGGCCGGCGCTGCGACAGCACGGACACGACCCTTCCGTGCCGACCTTCTGGATCTGGGAAGGCGTGGTGCCCTACCTGCGCGAGCCTGCGATCGAGAGCACCCTGCGCGTGATCTCCGAGCTCTCCGCAGCTGGCAGCGAGCTCGCCGTGACGTACGTGACCCGTGGCCTCTTCTGGATGCGCGGGGACCGCAAGCTCGTCACGTACGCGATGCACCTGATCGGCGAGCCCGTGCACTCCGCGCTCGATCCCGAGCACATGGCGCAGCTGTTGACGGCGGCCGGGCTCTCCGTGACCTCGGACACGGGCACGCGCAACTGGCAAGAGCGCTTCGCTCGGCCCGGCGCGCAGCGGCGAGTCGTCACCTATGAGCACCTGGCGCTCGCGGTCCGGCGCTAGTGGCCGGCCGCAACGTCGAGCGTGGCGCCGTACGCGGCGGCGAGATCGTGAACGTCTTCCGGCAACTCGGCGTGCATGGCTTGCAGCGCGTAGAGCAGCGAAAGCCGGCGCTCATAGGCGTGTGCGAGCCGCGACCTGGTCTGCACGAGCTCTTGCGCCTCTTGCACCAACGTGCGCTGCAGCGCCGCGACGGCTGACGAGTCGGCGCGCGCGTGCGCGGCTCGTTGCTGGGCACGTACGCTGACGGCGGCGCTGCGCAACTCGTCGATCCGCGACGCAGCACGCGCGTAGCTCGAACCGAGGGCCTGCAAGACAAGTAGCAACTCGGCGGCCTTAGCCACTGCGACTTTGGCTGGCGCGGCGCCCGCTTGCGCCTGCGCCAGGGTCGTTGGGCCGGCCGCACAGCTCGCGACCGCCGCACGTACCGTACACGCGCGGCCCGCCACGAGCGCGCTGCTCTGCGGGGCCTCGGCATCGAGCGCCCAGGTCTGCAACTCGGCTTCGCCGGACAGCAGCGCCACGTACGTACCCGAGCCGAGCGAGGCTCGCAGCCACAGCTCGACCGCGCGCGGCGCCGACAGCGTGAGCTCGGCGCTGGCGATGCGCAGCGTCGCACGCGCGGCGTTGCCCTGCGGGGGCAGCTGCACGTGCACGGCCCCCTCGACGACGATCAGGGCGGCCGCCTCGTAAGGCGCGAGCAGAGCAGTGCTCCCGGGCTCGAGCGTGACGCGTGCGCCGTTGTCAAAGTCGAGGCTCAGGTGGCCATCGGTCCCGGTGCCGAACGGCGCGCCGCGTGCGTAGAGCACGGCCTCGTCGAGCACCCGACCCGGCTGGTAGGCCCACACCGTGCCGGAGCGCTGCGCGACCTTGGCGAACGCAAGCTCCGGCGCCCCAGCCGTTGGCGCAGCCTGCGGCGCGGGTTGGCTCGCAGTGACAGCGCGCGTCTCGGGGCTCGTGTGCGCGCCCGAGCTGACCTTCGCCTCGGTCGTCTGCCCGCGACACGCGCATAGGCCGAGGCAGAGCGCCGCGGTGCAGAGCCACGCCAACTTGCGCGCCCGTCGCGCACGCGCGCACGCCGCCGTCATTCGATGTCGGGCTCGGCCAGCACTTCTTCGACCATGCGCAGGGCCAGCTGCTCGCGCGCCTCGCCGAGGTCACGCGAGGTGTTGCGCAGGCGCTCGGTGAGCACGCCCAGGAACGCCCACAGAAGCTTCACCGCGACGTCGTGATCCTTGCGCACGATGTCGAAGAAGTCGCGCCGCTTCATCACCATCAGCTTGCTCGCGCCCTCGCTCGACACGCTCGCACTGCGCGGTGCCTTGTCGACCAGCGCCATCTCGCCGAAGTGCTGCCCGGGTCCGAGCACGACGATCTTGGCCTCGCCGGAGTGCACGCGCACACCGCCGGTGAGCACGATGAACATCTCGTCGCCGTCCTGACCTTCCTCGAGCACGTGATCGCCCGCCGCGTACGAGCGCACGTCGGTGATGTTCATCACGCGCACGAGCTCGCCGTAGGTGAGGTGCCGGAACAGCGGCATGCGGTGCAGCGTTTCGAGCTTGAGGTTGACCTCGTTGGCGAGCCTATCGAGGCCGCGCACGTCGGGCACCTTCACCACCAGCGCGGTGATGTTGTCTTTGCCGCCGCCCTGGTTGGCCAGGTCGATGAAGCTCTGCGCGACCTTGTCCTCGGGCACTTCACGGAATACGCGCACGATGTCGTTGGGCTGCGCGTATTCGGTCAGACCGTCGGAGCAGAGCAGGAAGCGATCACCGGCCAGCACGTCGAAGTCGAGGGTTTCGACCTCCACGCTCTCGTAGACGCCGACAGCGCGCGTCACGGCGTTCTTCATGTTGAGCTTGGCGATCTGCTCGGGTGTCATGCGGCCGCGCTTGAGCAGCTCGTTGATCAGCGAGTGATCCTCTGTCAGCTGGTGCACGGTGTCGTTGCGTTGCACGTAGATGCGCGAATCGCCCACGTGCGCGATGAAGCCGCGCGTGCCCACGACCAGCAGCACCACGATCGTGGTGCCCATGCCGCGCTTGTTCGGGTCTTTCTGTGCTTCGGCATAGACCGCGGCGCAGGCGTTCTGTACGGCGAGCTCCAAAAGGCGCAGCACGTCCTGACGGCCGGCGTGGTCCACGCCGCGCTCGAACTTGTCGAGCAGCTCACGCTCGCGCGCCACGGTGTCGCGCGTCACGTGCACGGCGATGTTGCTGGCGACCTCACCTGCGGCATGGCCACCCATGCCGTCGGCGACGATGAACAAGCCAAGGCCATCATCGACGAGGAATGCGTCCTCGTTGGCCTCGCGCACCCGGCCAACATCCGTCTTGGGCCAAAACCGAAGCGCCGCTTCCTTCTGCATCTGTTCGCACCCGCGTGAAGCTGAGAAGCTGAGAGCCAGACCGGCCGTTATCCCGTGCGCACCAGCCCCGAACGCTTGCGCCCCGATGGCCGGCCGCGCGCAAGCCAAAGAAGGCCCAAGGCTACCAGAAAACCCCGGCCACTGCGTGAAACGCCGCGCACGCCCGGCTGGCTCACGGCACACGCCGGCTCGAAGTACGAGCCCTGGACCGGGTGAAAACACAGCTGCGGCTGGTTGTCTGCGAGCTTGCCCACCCCGTCCACCGCGTGCAGCTCGAAGCACACCGGCGAGCGTGCTTGCTCGGCGGTCAGCCGAAACGTGAGATCGACGCGCCCAGCCTGCGCGTCGCGCGTGCGATCCACGAGCGCGGGTGCGCCGAGGCCCGTCGCCGACGTCAGCCACAGCGAGTGCTCGATGGCGCTCAGGTCAGCGTCATCGCTCGCCATCGCGAAACCAACGTGCACACCGTACGTGCCCGGCGCCGCGCCACAGCTCGCCGGCAGCGGCGCCGCCGCGATGTCGACGTTCCCCTTGTTCGCGCCCAGCTGCGGCGGCGCGCGATCCACCGAGCTGCCGGTCGTGAACAGATATTCGGAGATCTCCGGTCGATCGAAGCCAGGACGCGCGACCAGCGGCACGTAGTTGCGGTGCGGCAGCAGCGGCTGTTCGGGAACGAAACGCAACGTGAGGGCGTCGGGGCGATCGAGTCGACCGGGGACGCTCGCGCGCGCCTCGTCGAGCATCGCGACGAGCGCGTCCGGCGGGTGCAACGCGACCTGCAGTGCCGGCACATCGGTGCCTGCCGGGTAGCGCACCTCGATCGCCGCGTCGAGCGCAACGCGATCGGCGCCGCGCCGGGGCGTGACCAGGGTCTCGGCCTGCGTGCGCTGCGCGCAATCCTGCGCGCACACGGCAGTCGCGCCCAACACGCACGACAGACCGTGCAGCAGCACCAAGAGCAGCAGGCGCGGCGGCATCGGCGCGAGGATAACCCGAAGCCACGTGGCTCGCGATGCGTCGGCACCGTCCACGAAACGTGCTATGCCGCAGCCATGACGTGGTCCGTACGCTGCTGCGAGGGGTTCGCGCTGGCCGCGACGATCGCAGCCGACCGCGCGGGCGGGCTGGCCGCCCTGGGCCTGTCGCCCGCGGCGCGCATGCAGCTGTGCGCGCTGTCGATCGAGCTGTCGGAGCTGCCACGAGCCGCGCGACGCGCACGGGTCAAGCGCCTGACCGAGGCGCGCCCCATCGCAAGCCAACAGGCCGGACGCTCGGCGCGTGGGCTGGGCTGGCTCGCTTCGCAGGCGAGCGTACCGCAGGCCCGCGCCTGGGCGACGAGCGCAGCGCTGCCGCGTCCGGGATTTGCGCCGGAGCCGGCGCTGGTCGCGCTGCTGCGGCGCATCGCCGAGACGGAGCCCGGCTCATGAGCCCAGCGAGCAGCCCATGGCCCGCGTGATCCGCGCGCTGCGCCGTCCGGGCCCGAGCGTGCTGCCCGCCGAGCTCTGGGATGCGCGCCAGCAGGCGCACCGTCTGCTCGAGCAAGCTCGCGAGCAGGCGCAGCAGCTGCGCGAACGCGCTGCGGCGCGGGGCCTCGCACAGGGCCATGCACAGGCCGCCGCCAGCCTGCTCGAGGCGGCCCGGCTGCGCGAGCTGCTGCTGCGTGACGCCGAAGCCCACACCACCCGCGCCAGCTTGAAGGTCGCCGCGCACCTCATGCGTGACGCGCTGCACGCCCAGCCTGAGCGCATCGCCGCGCTGGTTTCGCCGCTGCTCGAGCGCGTCCGGCGCGCCAAGCTCATCGTGCTGCATGTGCATCCGCTCGACGTGCCCGCCCTCACGCGCGCCGTCGCCCCGCTGTGCGAGCGGTTGCAGCTGCCAGCTGCGGTGCAGATCCAACCGCAGCCCGAGCTGCAGCGCGGCGACTGCGTGCTGGTCTCCAACATCGGTGAGCTCGACGCGCGTATCGAGACACAGCTCGCAGAGCTCGAGCGCGCGCTGCATGGAGCCGCGTCGTGAGCGACGCACCGGCGCCCAGCGCGCTGCACGGCAAGCGCGGCCTTTTGCTCTCGGTGGTGCTGTTCGTGCTCACATTCCTGTCGACGAGCTACGTCGGAGCTGCCAGCTGGACCAACACCACGCTGCCACTGCGCGAATTCTGGCGGGGCTTTCCCTACTCCGTGCCGCTCATGGCCATCCTGCTCGCGCACGAGCTGGGCCACTACATCGCGGCCCGGATCCATCGCGTGCCCGCGTCACCGCCGCTCTTCGTGCCCGTACCTGTGCAGCCGCTGGGCACGATGGGCGCCGTCATCCTCATGCCCAACCGCATCGCGCGCCGCGACGCACTGCTCGACATCGGCGCAGCGGGACCGCTCGCCGGCCTCGCCGTGGCCCTGCCCGTGCTCGTCTACGGCCTCATCCATTCACCGGTCAGGGCGTCGCCGCCGGGCATGGTGCTGCAGGAGGGCCACTCGCTCCTGTACGTCGCGCTGCTCTACCTGACCAAGGGCCCGATCCCTGACGGCCAGGACATCCAGCTCTCGCCCACGGCCTTCGCGGGCTGGGCGGGCTTGCTCGTCACGATGATCAACCTCATCCCGGCGGCGCAACTCGATGGCGGACACGTGGCCTTTGCGCTCTTCGGCGAGCGTCAGGAACGCTATTCGCGCCTGGTGCGAGCGCTGCTCTTGCCGCTCGCGCTTTGCGTGTCCCTCTACTATGGCCTTTCGGCCTGGTTTCACGGCGCCACGGGCGGCGCGCTCAGCAGCCAGTTCGCCCCCGGCACCCAGTGGCTCTTGTGGTGGCTCTTGCTGCGCATGCTGGCGCGCGCCGGCCACCGCGAGCACCCGCCCACCGACGACCACGTGCTCTCCCCCCGGCGCAAGCTCGTCGCTTGCTTCACTCTGGCGCTCTTCGTGCTGCTGTTCATGCCCGCCTGGCTGCGCGAAGTGCCGGGCGGCTGAGCCGTCGCCAGAGCGGGTCGTGGGCTCTGCCCGCTCGGAATTTCTCGCGCGGCAGCATGTGCTGCTAGCGTGGGCGCGATGTCCTGTCGGTCCTCGGCTCAGCCCGTCGCGGCCGTAGCCCGCGTGCTCGGGGTGCTCGCAGCGCTCGCATGTCTGCACGGACAGGCCCACGCCTGGACGCAGACGCGCGTGACCGGTGTGGGCGCACGCCTCGACGCCACCCACCCAAACGCGCTGCGGGTCGCGCTCGAGGTGCACGTGCAAGTGAGCGGCGGCTGGCTGTCTCGGCTGGAGATCCTCACGCTCGACCCGGACCTCGTGCTCGCAAGCGACGCACCCGCAGTCGTGCGAGCCACCGACGGCACCCTCTACACCCCCAGCAGCAGCGTCGAATCCGAGGGCACAGTCGTGCTCGGCTTCGACAACCGGCACGCGGCGCCCTGGCATGGAGACTACGTCGCCACGCTCACATACGAAACGACGCGCCCCTTTCGTGACGCAGCGGCTGCGGAGCATGGCCAGCGACGCGTTCGCTGGCAGCTGCCAGGCTGGGAGGTCGGCCTGTCCGACGTGCACGTGGTCGTGCTTGCACCCGATGGCAGCGCCGCCGCCGGCAGCGGCAGCGCGCAGGTCTACGGGGATCAGGTCTCGACGAGGCAGCACGACGGCCGGAGCGAAATCAGCTTCGCGCGCGTCTCCCTGCCGCGTACCGAAGCGTGGGAGATCGCTTTCGATGTCCCGAGCGCCGCGCTCGCGGCACCGGAGCAGGCGACGCTGCGCGTGCCTGCAGCGCCCGTCCCGCACGACTCGGCGAGCGGGGTACGCCTGTGGGATGTGCTCGGCGGCCTGTGTCTCGCGGCGCTGGCGTTGACCAAGCGCCGCCTGGTGCAGCGCAGCGGCCGAGAGTCGAAGCTTCGCGCGCAGCCCCTCGTGCCGTTGCCGAACGAAGCCGTGCGCAGCGCGCTCGTGGCCGCGGCCTGCACGCTCGGCGGGGCGCTCTGGCAGCTCGGGCCGGTGGGTAGCGCCCTGCTCGTCGCGCTCGGCGTCGCCTGCGCGCTCGATCGCCGGCTCGTGCGCACGGCCACGCCCGCACAAGCCATCCGGCGGCTCGCCACGAGCAACGACCTTGCAGCCGCTGCGCGCGCCGTCCGACGCGAGCACCTGACCCGCGAGGCCTGGCTCGACGCCACCACCCTGCCGGGGCTGCTCGTGCTCGTGACCGTTCACGCGGCGACCCTGATTGTCCCCGCCGGTGCAGCGCGCGACAGCTGGCTCGCCACCGCGTGGCTGCTGACGCCGCTGCTGCTCACCGCGACGCGGCGGCACAGGCCGTTGCCCGCCACCCGAGCGCTGCTGCAGCTGGCAGCAGCCCGCCGCTCGCTGACAGTGGACCACCAGCTCGTGCTGATCACCAGCGCCGACGGCCGCTGGCTCGACGCGCGCCTCTGGGTCGCGCCAGCGCAGACACTCCACGGCGCCGCCCGACTCGAGCTCGTGATCGCCGACAGCACGCTCTACGGTCGGCCGCGCGCGACGCTCGCCTGGCTGGCCACGTGCGAGACCGGCAGCACGGCCGATCACGTGCTCGCGCGCGCCCTGCCCGGCTGCCTGCCGCAAAGCAGTGCCGACGCGCGCCTCTGCGCTCGGCTGTGTGTCACGCACGACGTGGCGAGCGACGCGCAGCAACTGCTCGGCTGGCTCGACCAGGACGCGAGGCAGGCTCAGCCGATCGGCCACGCCGCTTGATCACGTCGTAACGCGCGCGTAGCGCCCTGCCGTGCGAGTCAGAGCTTTGCACGCCCGCTCGCGTCGCGGTTCTGCTCGTGCCGCTCAGCTCGCGCGCTTGCGCAGCTCGTCGACGAGCTGGTCGAGGTCACGCAGCTCGCGAGCCACCACGTCGGGTTCAAGGTCGAGCTCGATCAGCTTCGCGTGAACCTCTTCGTACAGCATCGTCGCGGCGGCTTCGTCTCGAACGCACTGCTCGGCCGTGCGGCCAAGGTGCTTGAGCTTGACGACGCGCGGCAGCGCTTGCTCGAGCACCGTCATGCCCGGTCCCAGGTACGCGCGCGCGCGCGCCAGGTCAGCTGCAAGCGTCTCGAAGAGCTCCGGTGAATCGGCCTGCAAGCGCGTGATGGCTTCGGGTGCGAGCTTCGTGAGGCGCTCGATGGCGAGCAGCAACACCAGCACGTCATCGACGTACGCCAGCGCTCCGCCACGCACGCCAGGAATGGTGTTGGTGCGCGAGAGCCAGTGCACGACGGCGCCAGCGACCAGCGCGCGCCCTTCGTCGGGGATGTCTTGATCCTCCGCCACACGCAGCGCTGCTTTCAAGCTCTGCGGCAGCGAGAGAATTGCTCCCCGCATCCATTCGACGAAATGCTGATCCACAGAATCCGGGCGTGCCATCACTCAATCCGACCGCTCAGGTCTCCTCATCGTGACGAACACGCAAACCGCAAACCATGTCGTCAGCACGGGCCATCGTCTCGTACTCAGTCCTTGGGTACCAGGTCCTTACCGGCGGGGCAAGCGACCTCGACGCCCGTCGGGCCTGCATCGGTACGTATGATCTTGAACTCGACGCGGCGGTTCTTCTCCCAGGCCACCGCATTGTGGGCCGCCTCGACCGGGCAACGCTCACCGTAACCAGCGCTGCGCAGACGGGTGGCATCCACCCCACGCTGGATCAGCGCCTGCCTGACCGAGGCCGCGCGGTCGGAGGTGAGTCGGATGTTGTAGTTGTCGTCGCCACGCTCGTCGGCGTGGCCCTGGATCTCGATCCGCGTGATCTGCGGATTGCCGATCAGGGTGGCGGCGACCGCGTCGACGATCGGGAATGATTTCGCCAAGATCTCCGCGCTGTCGGTCGCAAAGTAGATCTTCTCGAGGATGATGATCTCGTTTTCCTCGATGATCACGCTGCCCTTGTCGGGGCAACCGTCCTCGTCCTGGAAGCCGTTGTAGGTCTCCGGATCGTTGGGACAGGCATCATCCTTGTCGAGGATGCGGTCCTTGTCGTTGTCCAGGTCGGGGCAACCGTCCTGGTCCTCGAAGCCGTCCTTGTCCTCGGGGTCCATCGGACACAGGTCGTCGACGTCGAGGATGCCGTCCTTGTCGTTGTCCGGGTCGGGACAGCCGTCTTCGTCCTCGAAACCATCGCGGTCCTCGGGGTCGTCGGGGCACTTGTCCACGTTGTCGAGGATGCCGTCGCCGTCGCGGTCGCCGATGGTGCCCTCGGGGCAGCCGTCTTCGTCGGCGTCGCCGTCGTGGTCTTCAGGCACCAGCGGGCACTCGTCGTCCACGTCGAGGATGCCGTCGCGGTCGTTGTCCGGCTCGGGGCAACCGTCTTCGTCCTGGAAGTGATCGAAGTCCTCGGGGTCGTCCGGACACTCGTCGACGTCGTCCTTGTAACCGTCGCCGTCGCGATCACCGATGGACGGCTCGAAGATGAAGCCGAGCACGCCGCGCACATCCGCGGAGTTCACGCTGTCGAGGTAGTTTCCGCCCGCCGCCAGCAGGAGGTAGCTATTGGCCTCGACGTAGATCTTGAGGCCACCGACGGCTTCGACGCCGAGCGCGCCCTTGTCGCCGATGGCCGAAGCGATCTGCGCGCCGTAGGTTTCCGCCACGAGCTCGGCCGACTTCGCGAAGCGCAAGCTCGCCGCTGCACCGAAGGTGGCGAGGCCGCCGTAGGTGACCGGAGAGCCGCCTGTGAGCTTGCCTGGGCACGACGCGCTCGTGACGTTGCCCATCAGGTCGGCGTTGCACATCTCCTTGCCGTAGATGAGCGTCGAGGCGCGACCTGCGAACGTGCTCGCCGGGCGGATCCCGCCGTCGAACGGCATCGTTTCGCCCTTGCCCGTGCTGAACCGGTAGCCAGCGTTCAGGCCAAAGCGGAAGATCGGCACGGGCTGCCACTCGGCCGCCAAGATCGGCCAAAGCGCGAGGCCCGGTTCGCCGCGAAACTGCTGTGCGTTGCCGGTGGGCAGCTCCAACTGCAAGATGCCAGCCAGACCGATCGCCGACGCTTCCTTGCGCAGCAGGCGAACCTTCGCATGCAACGTAATGTTGCCGAAGCCCTGGCTGTCGAGACCGATCGGCACCGGCGAGTCGTTGTACTTGCCAGGGATGATGGCGTTGGGACCCTGCACCGTCATGATCGGCACTTGCACGCCGACGATCGCCACGTTGCCGATACCGTAGTTGAAGTGCAGCGTGCCGGTGATGGCCGCGTCGACCAGGTGCGAGGTCGCGGTGAACGGGTTGGAGCCCGTGCTGCTCTGCGACTTGCCCTGATCGTAGTTGAACCCGTGATACGGGAAGATGCCGGCGCCCATGTCGAGCACCAGGCCGAAGCTGTAGTCGCCCTTGCCGATGAGGCTCGTGCCGTTGACGCTGATGAAGCCCTTGGAGTCGACGGCAGGACGGAACAGGTGTACGTCCATGCCCTTGTTCTTGTCGACGAGCTGGGCAGAACTCACGGCCTGCGCCTGCGCCGAGTGCGCGTGCACCGATGCGGATACCGCAAACAAGAGTCCTAGCAGCCAACGTCCAGTGCGAACGGCGCTTCGCCGAATCATGCTCGCTCCCGCGTGAAGCTCGAAAAGAAAGGCCCCGCTGCGCAGCGGAGTACCATGTTCCATTTTCGGGTGTCAAACGTGCACACCCCCGTGTTCCCAACATGGGGCACGCGTCGCGCACACGGTCGCCGCGCATCGTGGCTCGCTGTGCGCAGGTGACTCGACGCTGCGCCAGGCATCTTCACTGCCCTTGCAGCTCGAGCATGCGGCGATAGGCATCCGCGCGACGCGCCGTCGGGAAGCGCTTGACGTAGATCGCCATGTTCTTCTGCGCTTGCTTGCTGTCGCCCGTGGCGCGGTAGGTCTCGATCAACAGACCGAGCTCCTGCGCGGAGTTTGCCTTGCCGGCGAGCGCGCGGATCACGCACTCGTTGTCGCCGCGTGCCAGGCATGCGCTCGCGACGTCCATCGCGACGCCGCTCGCCGCAGCGGGCGCCGCAGCCGCCGGGCGTGGCGCCGGAGCCTCGCGCGCCGCGAGCGGCGTGAAGACGTGGCCGGGGCGAGCCGCCGACGCGCGTGCTGCTGTTGGCGGCGGCGACGGCGCGGGCGCCTTGCGTGCGTCCGCCAGGATCTGCTGTGCGGCGCTCGCGCTGGCGCTCGGCACTGCCGGCAGCGCGAGCACGCTCTGAGCGACACGCGTGGCCTCGCTCGTCGCGCCCGCGCTGAGCTCCGCTTGCGCCTTGCTGACGCGGGCTCGCGCCAGCTGTGCCGTGGCGTCCACGACCTCGGGCCGACTCGCGAACGGGCCCGTCGGGCTCAAGCGGGAGAACTCCTGGTACGCCGCTTCGAGCTCGCCTGCCTGCAACGCAGCCTTGCCGCGCACGTAGGCTTGCTCCTCCTCGTATTGCGCCTGGGCTTGCGTCTTGCATGCGCCGGCCTCGGCCGCATCGGGCCGCACCTTGAGAGCCATGGTGGCGTGCGCGATCGCTTCGGCGAAACGCGCGCCCGACAGCGCGGCGCGACAGGCCGAAACCGCCTTGTCGTAACCGTCGTCGGCCAGGGTCGCTGCAGCGGCGCTGCCGGAGGCCGAAGCCAACTTCGGCTTGAGCGCGGTCGCGGTCTCCTTGGGCGTGTCGTCACCGCCAGACATCACGATCACCACCGCCACGACGGCCGCGGCCGTGAGCACGATGCCCGCCAGCTTCAGGCTCGCCCCGCGCTTGGCACGCGCGCCCTTGCGATAGCGCGCGGCTTCGGTCGGGTCGAAGAAGTAGTGCTCGCCGGGCGCGATGTAGCGGAAGACCACCTGCCCGAGCTCGAGGATGTCGCCCGACGTCAGGGTGTGCTGTTTGGCGACCTGCCCGTTGACCGAGATGCCGTTGGCGCTGCCGAGGTCGGCGATCACGTACGAGCCGTCGTTCTCGGCGCGCACTTCGGCGTGCTCGCGCGACACCGAGCGATGGTTGATCGGGCAGTCGACGTCCTCGGCCCGACCGAGCTTGGCGACGCGGTCCGGAGGCAGCGCGAACTCGGCGCCCGACGAGGGCTCGCTCAACATGACGAGGCGCGCCGGTGTCACCGGCCGCTTGGAGATGGTGGTGGGCGCGTCCTCGACCGGAGCCTTCGCGATCTCTTCCTCGACCAGGATCGTGTAGTCACCGATCTGGATCTGGTCGCCGGTCTTGACGTCGGACTCGCCCTGCACGCGCCGACCGTTGATCAACACACCGTTGTAGGAGTCGAGATCACGCAGCTTGTGAATACCGTCGACACGCACCAGCTGCGCATGCCGGCGCGAGATGTTGCGCTCGGTCAGGCGGATGGTGTTGCCCTCTTTGCGGCCGATGCTGATGTCGTCACGCACCAGCGGCACCACCGTGGTGGTGCCTTCGTTGTCGGAAATGACGAGCCTGACCATCCGTCCGTGAGACCCTATCGCGGCCTGTTCCGCGCCCGCCCATCCCGGGGCGTAGTGCTACAAGCGGGCTAACGTCGAATGCTACGCACTGACCACCGGGTGTCAAACACCAAAAAAGGCATACCTTTCCTGACTCTTACGCCCCAACCCGGCGACGAGCACAGGCGCTTGCGTAGCGCCCGGCGCCGGACTGACGCAGCATAACGAGGGCAGAGATGATCCCCCGCGTCGAGTCGTGGCTGGCGTTGGTGTGCTGCCTGGCGGGCTGCGCCCTGTGCGGCTGCAGCCACGCAGCGAGCAGTGAGCCCAGCGTGAGCGCCGGCGGGCCGACGACCCAGGACGGCGGCCAGAGCGACGCCGCCGCGCGCCCGACAGGCCCCGTGCGCGGAGCTTCCCCCGTGTGGCCGCCCGCCGAGCTGGAGGTGGCTGTCCCGTACCGCGCGGGCGACGTGCTGGCGCTGCTGCGCATGGCGGCCAACCCTGGTCAGCTCGACCTGCAGATGAACATCGACACCACCTCGAGCATGTCGAAGGAGATCGACGCGCTGCAGAGCGAGCTGCGCGGCTCACTGGTGCCCATGCTGGCCGCGCGCGTCGACCACGCCAGCTTCGGCGTGTCGAGCTTCGAAGACTTTCCGGTGCCGCCGTTCGGCGCCGATACCGATCATGCATTTCGACTCCTGTCACCGATCACCGACGATGTGTCAGCCGTCGAGAACGCGGTCGCCAAGCTCGACCAGCCGCTGGGCGGCGGCGGCGACAACGACGAAGCCGGCAGCGCGGCGCTCTATCAGATCGCCACCGGCGCGGGCTACACGGCCGCAGGGACGAGCTTGATCGAGCGCTTCGCAGGACCCGCCGCGAGCGGCGGAGGAACGCTCGGCGGCGTCGGCTTCCGCGAACACTCGCTGCACGTGGTGTTGCATGCCACCGACGCGCTCGCTCACACCGCGGACGACTACGCCGCAGGCGGCCTGCCCGACGTGCACGGCATGCCCGATGCCATCGCTGCATTGCGTGCACTGCCCGCGCAGGTGATCGCGATCATGAGCACCAGCTGCACCGACGACGCCTGTCGCCAGTCCGACCGCTACGTGCAACTGCGCACGCAACTGTCGGAGCTCGCGCTCGGCACCGGCGCAACGATGCCGCCCAGCTCCGGGCAATGCCCCACCGGCATCGGGGGTGCCAGCCTGCCGACCTACCAGAACACCTGCCCACTGGTCTTCGACGTGAAGAGCAACGGTGAGGGTCTGGCCGGTACCGTCATCGATTCCGTCATCGGGCTGATCGATGGCCTGCGCTTCTCAGAGGTGCACGCCGAGGTCAGCGCCGACCCGCTCGGCTTCGTGCAGGACATCGAAGCCCAGCAAGTACCGCAGGCCAAAGGCGCCGAAGCGCCGCGCGTCGAGGACCGGTTGCCCGCGCGCAAACCGGATGGCCGACCCGACACCTTCGTCGACGTGCGCCAGAGCAGCCAACTCGGCTTTGCCGTGAGGCTGCGCAACGACCGCCTCGCCCCGAGCGATCTGCCCCAGCGCTTCCGCGTGATGCTGCGCATCGTGGGCGACGGCGTGGTGCTCCAAGAGCGCACCCTGCGGATCGTAGTTCCCGCGCGAAACAGCGACGGGGACGGCGGGCTTGCGCCAGACGCCGCGGCTGTGCCGGCAGACGACGCTGGCCGTTGATGCCCACAGGGTGACGTGCTAGACGCCAGCCCGATGAGCACCCTCGGCATAATTGGCGGCAGCGGCCTGTACGATCTCGCAGGGCTGACCGATGTGGCAGAGGTCCGCGTGGCAACGCCGTTCGGCGAGCCGTCGGACGCCTTGGTGCGTGGGCGACTCGGCAACACGACGTTGCTGTTTCTGCCGCGCCACGGCCGTGGCCACCGCATCGCACCGCACCGCATCAACTACCGCGCCAACATCTTCGCGCTGAAGATGCTGGGCGTCGAACAGATCGTGAGCGTGTCCGCCGTGGGCTCGCTCAAGGAAGACATCCATCCGGGCGACATGGTGCTCGTCGATCAGTTCATCGATCGCACGCGTGACCGCGCCAGCACCTTCTTCGACGAGCACGGCGTCGTCGCCCACGTCGGCTTCGGTGATCCCACCGACGACGCGCTGCGCGCCGCGCTGCACGAGGCCGCCAAGCAAACCGGCGCGCGCGTGCACGTCGGCGGCACCTACGTGTGCATGGAAGGTCCGCAGTTCTCGACGCGCGCCGAATCGCAGATGTATCGCGGCTGGGGCGCCTCGGTGATCGGCATGACCAACCTGCCGGAAGCCAAGCTCGCGCGCGAAGCCGAGCTGCCCTACGCGAGCCTCTCGATGGCCACCGACTACGACTGCTGGCACCAGAGCGAAGAGGCCGTCACGGTCGAGGCCGTGATCGCGGTGATGACCAAGAACGTCAACACCGCGCGCGAGATCATCCGCCACGTCGCCGCACGCCTGCCGGACCCAAGCAAGAGCCCGGCAGCGAGCGCGCTCAAAGACGCGATCATGACGGCGCCCGCCCACATCACGAAGCACGCGCGCCAAGAGCTCGCGCCGCTGATCGCCAAGTACCTGCCACCGGAGTCCTCCGCATGCGTCCTACTCTGATCGTCGGTTCCATCGCGTTCGACACCTTGCACATCGGTGGCCAGAGCCACCCCAAGGTGCTCGGCGGCTCGGCCACCTACGCGGCCCTCGCAGCCGCGCACTTCGGACCCGTGCAACTGGTCGGCGTGGTCGGCCGTGACTTCCCCGACACCGCCGTGCGCATGCTGCGCGAGCGCGGCGTCGATCTGGCCGGCCTCGAAGTCGCCGACGGTGAAACCTTCCACTGGGAGGGCCGCTACAGCGACGACCTCTGCGCGCGAGAGACCGTGCGCACCGACCTCAACGTCTTCGCCGATTTCCGTCCGAAGATCCCCGGCTCGTTCCGCGACACGCCGTTCGTGATGCTCGGCAACATCGATCCCACGCTGCAGCTCGAGGTCCTCGAGCAGATCGAGCGCCCGCGCTTCGTGCTCGCCGACACCATGAACCTGTGGATCGACATCAAGCAGGCGGCACTCACCGAGCTCGTGCGTCGCGTCGACCTGCTCGTGTTGAACGACGAGGAAGCCCGCCAGTTGTCGGGGGCCAAGAATCTGGTCGCGGCCGCTCGCAGCCTGCTCGCGCTCGGCCCCAAGACGGTGATCATCAAGAAGGGCGAACACGGCGCGCTGCTCTTCCAAGGCGACGACGTCTTCAGCGTGCCCGCGCTGCCGCTCAGCGGCGTGGCCGATCCGACCGGAGCCGGGGACACCTTCGCAGGCGCGCTGATCGGCTACCTGGCCCGCAGCAACGACCTGTCGGGCCCCAGCTTGCGCAAGGCAGTCGTGTACGGCTCCGTCCTGGCCTCGTTCTGCGTCGAGGGCATCAGCACCGAGCGCTTGAGCACGGCCACCCCGGCCGAGGTCAACGCGCGCTTCGAGCGCTTCCGCCAGCTCACCGCGTTCTGAGCCTGCAGCTCATGGCGGCGGCACGCGCACAGCCGCGCGACCTCGCGATCGCGCGGCGTCTGCGTCGCGGCCGCGTGGGCTACGCGTGCTTGGGGCTCTCGGCCAGGAACTTCGCACGCTCCTCGCCAATAACCTGCAGAAGCTCGTCGCGGTCCAGCTGTCGCGCATCGCTCAGCGCACGCATGTAGCCGTCGGCGTAGGCTTGGGCCTGCACCTTCTTCGCGTGGAGCCCGCCCTGGTAGCGCATCTCGATCGCCTCGCGCAGCAAGCCACGCACCCGCGTCATCAGCTCGTCGTGTCCCATCGACTGTCTCCTCGCTTGCGACCGCGCAACCGCGCAACCGCGCACGACATGAGCCATGCCTTGTTCACGATCCCGCGTCAAAAAAACGACTCGTGACGCACGCTGCGTTCACGAGTCGCTATCGGTACCGAGGGCGGGATTCGAAGCCCCAAGTCCGACGGTAGTGGGGGTCCACCTGACGACATTCCTGCGGACAAAGCGGACGGCGCGCCGCCGTTAGCAGCACTCGGAAGCACGCCTGCGGGGCAAGTGGTGACACCGAGTGTCACCGGGTCGACGCCCGCGGAGCGGCTGCGGTGCATCGCGGGCTTGCTGCGCCGCGGTGTGCCGCTGACAGCAGACCTGCGCAGCGAGATGGCCGTAGCGATCGAAGCGGCCGCAGACGGGCTCACACAGCCCCCGGCGCCATAATTTGGGTAGTGGAGGCAAAGATGAGAATCCCTGGACCGCTACCCGCGCCCGTTGCGCGCGATACCGTCGTCGCACCTACCCCGTCTGCTTCAAACGCATTGGGACCGACGCTCGCCGCTGCAGGTGCGTTCGACGCGCTCGCACTGATCGGTGACCCGACCGACGCGCTCGCGCTGGGCCGTCTGCCAGAAGACGTCGACACGCCTTGGTTGCCCGAGCTACCCGACGTGTTCGACACGCCTTGGTTGCCCGAGCTACCCGACGTGTTCGACACTCCTTGGTTGCCCGAGCTACCCGACGTGTTCGACACACCCTCGCCGCTCGACGTGTTCGACACACCCGATTGGCCGTGGGGGACGCCATGACCCGGCGCGCGATTGCTCCGCACCGGGAGGTGACAGCTGCACTCAGCGCGCCGCTGTCACTCGCCCGCGTAAAGTACCTGCGGCGAGTGCTGACGCCGATCACCAGCGAGCTGATCATCGGCACGAGCACCGTGCGGGCGTCCTGCGCCTCTGTACGGGCCGCCAGCGTCGCGGAGATCCTCGGGTGCGTCTGCAGCGCGCCACGCCCCTGTGAGCCCGTCAGGGCTGTGCTCAGACCACGGTCGCAGCCGGCGTTCGTCGACTACGTCGAGCGCGCGTGGATGACGCTGCGCCGAGAGCCGTACCTCTCGGACGCGGAGCTGGCGCGTTCGTTGGCCGTCAGCACAGCCAGCGCCACGCGCATCGTCGAACACTTGGTGGCCCAGGGGCGAGTCGTGCGTGACGAGGTGTGCGCGTGACGCCCTCCAGTCTGCGCGCCAAGTCTCGGCCGACACGCATCACGGTGACGGACTTCGGCGATGTGATCGCCGAAATGGAGGCCGACTTGCCCACCACCAATCCGGCGTACACCACGGGAGTCGACGCACTCGACGCGCGGATCGCGAATTACGTGGGCCCCGGTAGCGTGCTCGTGATCGTGGGAGCACCCGACACATGCAAGACGGCGATCGCAGTGTGTGCGGTGCGGGCGTGCTCCCTGGCTGGCTTGCGCATCGCAATCGCAGCACATGATCATAATCCGCGTGCGTGGCCGCGTAGGCTGGCGACGCTAGACCGTGTGATCTCGCCGCACGAGCACAACTGCGATCGCGACGTCGCGGCACACATGCGCAAGACGTACCCTGGCGTGATCATCGGGTCGGCCACAGTCGAAACAATCGCCGCACAGCTTCCGACATCCGGCGGCGTGTTGGTCGTGGATTCGGTCCAGTCAGCACGTGTCGATGAGCGGCCCCGTGAGGATGACCAGGTCGTTCACCTCGAAGCGACGATGCGCGTCCTGACGCGTGAGGCACACATGCGGAATCGATGGGTGATCGTGCTGAGTGAGGCTCCGATCACCCGCCAGAGTGGCCCGTACGCTCCTCGCGGCAGTGCCGCCATCGCGCACGCGGCAGACGTGATGATCACGTTATCGGCGACGGGGCGCGCAACCGACCGACGTGTAACCGCGCGAGTGGAGCGTCCCAGCCTGGGCAGCGTGGCGCTGCGGATCACCGCGCTTGGCGCCATGCTCGCAGCGATCGAAAACCCGGCGGCCGACCTGGCCGGAATCGTGGTCTCCCCGCAGCGTGCGACGGCCAAGCCGCGAGGCCGCGCGCGGAAGTCCAACGCCGGCCCGAAGGTGCCAGATGACATCGCCGAGCGACGTGTACGCGACTTGCTCGGCGAGGAACCTGACATCGCACAGCGCAACATCGGCATGCGCTGCCACATCGGACGCGAGCGCGCGATGACGATCGCCGAGCGCATCCGTGCAGAGTGATGACACCCCGTCCTGATGCCCGTCCCGATGCCCGTCCCGGGACGCTCTCTCGGTCGCCCGGGACAGCAATGATTTCGCGGGGCTGCCCCCCCGTCCTCGCGCGCGCGCATACAGAGACAGTGAGCAGATCCATGCCAGCGACCATGCACGCTCAGGGACCAGGTGCTTCGCGTCGTGGGCTGCGCAAAGCCTCCGCCCACCGCGAAGCACGAGTGCGCTCCGGCGCCAAGCCGCCTCCGCGCACCGTCCGTTTCGCCGAATCGTAAAGACCAAGACAGTGGGGAGGGCGAAGCCCGACCCCGCGCACGCGCCGCAGTCGCGGCACGTGCCAGAGAGTGCATCGAGCCGGCACGGCTACCGCCCGACAAGCTGGGCATTCGCTGTCGGCCACCACCGGCGCCGTCCAAAGCGCTGGCGACTGACGAACGCGGCTGCGATCCGGGTACCCGTCCGCAACACACAAAATGATCGCCCGGTGCACGCCGGAACCACGCGCAGCAAATTCGGGGGGCACCTACGAGGTGGTGCAAGCATGCCCTATGCGCCGGAGATAGACTTATTTCCCCGACAACTCACTGAAGCGACCGGAAGCAGCCTCCAGGCCGTCGATCCGGGGCACCGGGCCCGCGTCGTGCGCCGTGGTCGCATGAGACTCGATGCGCTGGCGGCCATCGACAACCCGCTCCGAGGTGTAAACCGGGTTTACACGCGCGAGGCGCCAGTGGGTCGCCCGCACCGCATCGGTCCCGCACATGCGCATGGGTTGCAACCCACAACCCACCACGGGGCGCACAGCGCACGCACGAGGCACGCACAGCGCACGCCGCGAAGGGTTGGCAAGGCACAGGGGATTCAGGTCACCCCCACGGCGCAGAGCGCCAGCCCGCGCGCCCACCCCACGCCAGGCGGCGCGCTCGGTCGGCCACCGCCGACACCGCCGTCACTCCGCGGAGTGCACGCGCGCTCCACACGCGACGCCATCCCGCACGCGCACGCGTTGGCCGCACCGCCGTGCCGCACGCGTACGCCGTTCGGCACCCAAGCCCGCACTGGCTTGCACGCGTACGCGATGTGCTCGATCCCGACGGCCACGCCACCGCGCTAGCACGTCGCGGTGTAAACCGGGTTTACACGCGAAGGGTTATTTCTACGGCGCTCGCACGCGCTGCGTTGGCTCGGTCGCACACCGCCGCCAGCCGCATCGCGGCGGAGTCAGAACAAGTCCCGCAGCTCAACTCCGTACGCATGGGCGAGCGCGGTGACGCTGGCGAGCGTGGGATTTGCCTTGCCGGCCTCGATGCGCTGAACGTACTTGGGGTGGAGCCCGCACAGCTCTGCCGCCTGCTCTTGGCTCAAGCGAAGCTCTTTGCGCACCGCCCGAAGCCGTGCGCCAAGCGCCGTGATCCGGCGCTCGATGGCCTTCTTGAGCGGCTTGCGCGCCCAGATCTCCGAGCGGCCGTGCGCGTGCGGTGACTTGGCGGCGGCCACGCACGCTCGGTAGCGGCGGCAAGCCAAGGCGACCACAACTCATAAGTTGCATGGTACGATGGCGCCGCCAGAGGGAGGTTCTATGTCGCCGACGCTCACGTCAGTGATTTCGGTGTGCGCGCTTGTCTTCGCCACGTCGATCTGGATGGCCATAGACGCCTACCGCTTGACGCATAGAATCGTTGAGGCAGCGGGGTGGTTCTTTTCGGGCCTTCTCCTGTGGATCGTTGCGTTTCCGATGTATCTGTTTCGAAGGCCCGGGCTTCGGAATGCCGGCCAGCGTGTGCAGCTATCGAGCGCGGCTATAGACGCGGGGGCGAGTTCCACGCCAACCACGATGCCTTGCCCAGCGTGCGGCAATCAGGTATCCACGGCTGCAGCGGCTTGCCCGAAGTGCGGTCACCCTGTCGCGGCGGGCGTGCTCCGCCAAGCCAACGGCCCGGGCACAAGCGCATCCCACGCGGGCTGGCGGCCGTCACCGGGCTTCCTTCTGCTCCTGGTCGGCCTCGCCATTGGCGGCGGCTACGGCTACTACGGCGTGTACGCCCCAGCGCAGGAGCGCGCGGAAGCCGAGCGCGCAGAAGCCGAGCGACAGGCGGCAGAGGCAGCACTCGAAAAGGAGCGCTTGCAAGACCAGGCGGAACAAGACCGCGTCGAGCACGAGCGTCAGCAGGCAGACCCTACGCCTGACCGCGAGATGACCGTGGGTGAAAAGCTCGCATCGACCGCGAATATTGCAGACGCCCTGGCACTGCTTCTACCCACGCTGAAGGACACCGAAAACGAACTCGATCCGGGCACCATGCTGTTCGCCGTTTGGGCGGCCATGCACCTGACCTGGGCCGATCTTCTGCAGCAACCCGAAACCCACTACGGACTCGTCATGAAGGATGCCGACGCGGAGAGGGGCAACCGGATGTGCGGCGGTGCATCAATCGTGGAGATCGCCGTCGACGATTCGGCGGGCGTGAAACTCTACCGTGGGATCATGATTGCGAACTACCATGTGGCGAGTTTCATCGCTGTCGGCTCAACCGGCCACCTCGTGGAACGCAGTCACGCGCGATTCTGCGGAATCGTGATGGGCCGACACAGCTACGCCAACGCAGGTGGCGGGACAACGCATTCAGTCAGTCTGGTTGGAATGTTCGATCTGCCGGAGAATAGGGTAGCCAACGCTCACGCGGCGGCCGAATGACCGCGCAGTATTGGCGTGCCAACAAAGCGCGGCGCGCTGTGCGCGAGCCTGCGACCTGCTCGTGTCAGAACGACCGGGCAACCCCGAGGAAGCAAGCATGAGCAGAACGTTCAAAGTGGGAGTAGTGGTGGTTGCGTTCAACGCGTTCGCAGCGGGCGCGTCGCTCGGCACGTTGCTGGCGAGTCCGACTGTGCGGGCCGATGCGCCGAGCGCCCTGGACCGCGCGCTAGTGGAGCGCTTGATCCGTGCCGAAGAGGCGCAAGCGTCGCAACTGCGCGAGCTGGTATCCGCGACGCGTCAGCGGTGCAGATGAGCGCAGCGTGCGGCGCGGGTGCTATGGCCCGCATTCGGCCCACCAATCTAGCCTGACGTGTAAACCCGGTTTACACCGGCGGGACGTGTGCGATGAGAATGACCTGGTCCGCGAGGGAAGCCGTGGCACGCGCTGCGCCTCCAGTGCCGCACGCATCGGCGCCATGATGGTGGTTATGGACAACTCACCCAACAGCCGCGAAAGACTCCGCCAAGTGGCCGCTCCGGCCGTTCGACCCGCATCGATCGCCGTGGTGGTGGTTGATGAACTTGTCCACCTGCTGGCCGCACGGCTTGAGCAATCCATGCCGGCGCGACGCACAGACGGCGACGGCTTGCTAACTGCCGCGCAAGCCGCAGAGCTGCTGCAAGTGAATCCCCGCAGCCTCGCGAAGCTGGCTTCGCGCGACGGTCTGCCGCGGATACAGTTGGGCGACAAGGTGTTTCGGTACTCGCGAGGTAGCCTGATGGAGTGGGCGATGGAACGCGAACAGCGACGGGGCGCGCATGCGTCCAAACACAGCCAACGCGTCCGCAAGCTGCAGGGAGCGCGCTAGCCGTGGGTGTGTACGATCGCAACCGGGGGAAGCGCGGACGCGCGCCAAACTACTGGCTCGACTACCGTGTCGACGGGCGCCGCTATCAGGAGCCCGCAGGCACCGGCGACCACCGCGCGGCTGAGGCTCTCTTGCGCGACCGCAAGCGTGAGATTCGGGACGGCGTGTGGCGCCCACCCGCGGAGCGCACGACGCCCGCACGCCCCACCGTCGCCGACTGCGTGCGGCAGTGGTTTCTGGACCGCACGGCGGCAGCCGCACGCAATAAAGCACGGTGTTGCGTTGTACCTCCAACCGAAGTACAATCTATGCCGTGATCAACCGAGTGGTCGTCACCGCGCGCGCTGCGAAGGATCTCACGCGCATCCCGGTGCAGATCACGAGGAAGCTCCGCGGTTGGGCCTCGGCGGTTGAAACGTTCGGGCTCGAAGAGGTGAGGAAGGTGCCGGGCTACCATGATGAACCGTTGAAGGGCGACCGCGCCGACCAACGATCGATCCGGTTGAACCGCGCTTACCGCGCCATCTACGTGATCGGTCGCGACGGCGCCGTGGAATTCGTTTCGGTGGAAGAGGTCAACAAACACGACTACTAGGCGAGCGCGGGCAAGGCGAGGAAGACATGGCAAGGCGAGCACAAAAAAGCGAGGCGATGAAGCTGCTGGACAAGCTGAGCGGCGAACCGCTCACGTTCGGGGGCATGTTGCGCAACATCCGCGAGTGTGACGAGCTGACGCTGGAAGCGTTCGCTCGCAAGATCGGTATTTCTCGGTCGAACCTGTGCGACATCGAGCAGGGCAGAAAGGGTGTGAGCCTCGACCGTGCCGCGAAGTGGGCACGCACGCTCGGCTATCTTGAAGCGCAGTTCGTACAACTAGCGCTTCAGGCGGAGATCGATGCGGCGAAGTTGAAGTACAGCGTCGAGGTCAAGGCCGCGTGATGCGCGTGTCGCCACTGGGAGCGCGATCGATGCCCGTCAAGCGCGACCGTGTGCGCAAGCTGCGCGAAGGGGCGTAAACCGTAGGCGTCTACGACCGCAACAAGGGCAAGGCTCGCAGCGCTCCAAACTACTGGCTCGACTACCGTGTCGATGGGCGGCGCTATCAAGAACCCGCCGGCACGACCGACCACCGGGCGGCGGAAGCGCTGCTGCGCAAGCGCAAACGCGAGATTCTTGATGGGGTATGGCGCCCGCCTGCGGAACGGAAAACGCCAGCACGTCCCACTGTTGCCGACTACGCGCGGCAGTGGTTCCTGGATCGCAAGGCGGCTGGCGTGCGCACCGCCGCCGATGAGCAAGCACGCTTTGACACGTACGTGCTGCCGCACATCGGCCCCATGCGGCTTGACGAAGTGCGGCGCGCGACGGTCAAGAGCGTTATCGCGGCAGCGCAGCATGCGGAGTCGGCCACCGGCAAGCCGTTGGCGCCGCGCACCGTGCGACACGTGTACAGCGTCACACGTGCGCTGTTTCGCTCTGCCGTCGATGACGAGGTGATCGCCGCGAGCCCTTGCACACTGCGCGCGCGCAAGGGAGAGCTTCCAGCCATCGCGGACAAGGACCCGAGCTGGCGCTCAACCGCCGTGTTCACTCGCGACGAAGTGGAAATGCTGATCTCCGACGCGCGCATCCCCGCCGATCGGCGCACTCTGTATGCACTCGCGTTCTTCACGGGCGCGCGCTTTGGCGAAGTGGTCGGGAGGCGCTGGCGCGATCACGACCGCGATACCCGGCCGCTGGGCCGGCTAACAGTCGCAACTCAGTACGAGGGCGCGACGTTGAAGACCGGCCGACCGCGCGAGGTGCCGGTGCACCCAACGCTCGCGCGCGTGCTGGCCTCCTGGCGGCTGCAGGGCTTCCCCGCGGTGATCGGCCACGTGGCACGCCCCGATGACTTCATCGTGCCGCGACGCACCGGCAAGGCACCACGTGCACAGCCGACGGGGTGGCGCAGCTTGCAGGAAGACCTTGAACGCATCGGGCTCCGGTCGCGCGGTTTCCACGATCTGCGGCGCACATTGATCACGCTCGCGCGGTCGGACGGCGCGCGCGGAGATCTCCTGCGTTGGGTGACGCACGGACCGAGCGCCGACATTGTGGACCTGTACACCACGCCGCCGTGGCCGACGGTGTGCGAGCAGATCGCCTGCCTCAAGCTGGACCTGTGCGAGTCCAACGTGATCCCGCTGCGAGCCGCCGTTGGCAGCGATTCGAACGGCTCTGGTGACACGAATGGTGACACCGCGACGACGAGCCGTCGTATCGCCGCGAAATCACTGCGTTCTACTGGTACCGAGGGCGGGATTCGAACCCGCACGCCTTGCGGCGAGCGATTTTAAGTCGCCTGCGTCTGCCCTTCCGCCACCCCGGCTCTTCGCGGCCCCGGCAGCTCTCATTTGCGCCGATTCGCGGCTTACGTCCTCGGCCCGTCGGTCACCGTACGTGAGTACGGCTCCCTCCAGTCCTGCGGCGCGCTCGCGACTCGACACAAATGAGAGCCGCCGGTCCTTCGCGCAGACGTTAGCACCGCTCGCGAATTCCGACTATTCACAAGCCCGCGCGCGACGCACCATGCGTCCTCTGCGTGCACGAACAACGACACGCGAACGCGCATGCGCCGTGCGGCTCAGCCGCGGCTCTCAAACGCGTGTCTCGCGGGACGACCGCACGACCGTTCAGTCTCGCCTTTTGCCTGAAGGCCACACCGACGCGAGCGGCGCGAATTGGGGTTCAGCCGCGAGCGCGCCCGCCGCTAAGGCCGGACCAAGGGAGCCGTACTCACGTACGGCGTCGAGGCGACCGAGTTGTTTCGCGTCGGGCCCTGAGCCGCGGATGGGGGTGGGTGGGTGCGAACCGACCGCGCCGCGCTTCAGTTGTACTCGTCCACGTGGGGGGGCATCTGCGGGCCAGGGATCTCGGCGCGAATGTCGACGAGCTTGTTCTGACGATCGACGCGCACGACCTTCGGTTCGTAGGTGCGTGCTTCCTCGTGGCTCATCTCGCCGAAGGTCGCGAGGATGACCAGGTCGCCTGGCACGTTGCCGTGCGCCGCGGCGCCGTTGATGCAGATGACACCCGAGCCGCGCGGACCGGGCAACGCATAGGTCACAAGACGAGTGCCCCGCGTGATGTTCCAGATGTGCAGCTCTTGATTGGGCAAGATGTCTGCTGCGTCCAGCAGGTCGGCGTCGATGGTGCAGCTGCCTTCGTAGTGCAAGTCAGCGTGCGTGATTACCGCCCGGTGGATCTTGGACAGAAACATTCGGCGTTGCATTTTGGAACCTACCTCGCCCGAGTAGCGTCCCGACAATCGGGTACACCCGCAGGTCTCACATCAGTTTACATTCAGCCGCCAGCGGTCGCAACCGGTGGCTGTGTCGATCACGAAATTCCTGTATCGCCGTGGTCGTCGTCGTCGCCAAGTCAGCCAGTCCGGAGCCCGGGCACAGGGGCTGCGAGGGCCGCCAAAGTCGTCGAAGCCCTGCGCGAAACGGGGGGCCGGGCCCGCTTCGCTGCCGCACGAGGCCGCCTCACTCGCGCACGAACGCTAGGCCCACGAGGAAGCCGTCCGGCAGCTCACGAGTCCAGGCCACGCGCACCATCTCCACGGTCTTGCCCTCGTCGACTGCGATCTCCACGACGCACAGCACCCCGACGGGCAGGTCACGATCCACGGCCACGCGCAGCCCACCGTCGCTCGCGTTGATCACGACGCCGTGCGCGTTCCATGGATCGAGCACCTCGACGTCGGCGTGGAGCGGATAGCGATCGGTCGCGCGACGTCCAGGATGATCAGAGGGCGAAGATCTACGCGTGGCCATGTTGCTCGCTCACGTCGCGGTGCGCGCCGCGTCGCGCAGCACGTGCCTGCCGAGTCTACACGCGTCGGCGCGCGCCTACCGCATTTGCCACGCCGTCGGACGATCGATTGCCCCGTAGCAAGCGCAGGTGTTACGGTTGCGCATGCCGATCGACTGCCGGGCCGGGAGCGAGCGGGAGCGAGCGAGCGTGAGCGAGCTGACTTTCGACGCTGTAAAAGCTGCGGTTCTTGAGGCAGGTTTCGAGGTCCTGCGCGCCAAGGGCGAGACCATCCAGCTGGCGGAGCGCGTTCGCTCTCACCTCATGGACGCGGGCGTTTCCGTGCAGGTGGCCGACGCGCTTCAGGTCTCGGTCGTCGTGCGCAGCCAGCGCTCGGACTTCCCGGCCGCGAGCACGGAGGAGATCTTCCACAAGGTGCGGCACGCGGTCGACCCCGTCGCGCACGCCCACGGCTTCCTCGAGAGCAGCTCGCAGAGCCGACAACTGCACGACCCAGGCGACAGCGCGCACGTGCTCGATGTCTGGTACGAGCTCACGTACACCAAGCCGTGCAGCGACCTCGCAGCGCTGGTGCTGGACCTGCAGTGGGCCTTGAGCCTGCCCAAGTGCGTCACGCAGTAGCCGCGCGACTTCTCGCAGCGTTCCAGCTCACACAGACGCGATCACGCTGACGCTGTTTTCGTAGGCCTTAAGTGCGAAGACCGCGCGAGCAGTCGCGCGGTCTTCCAAAGCCGGTGTCGGCTTTTCCCCAAGCGTTCGCTAGTTCTCCACTTTCGTGACGTTCTCCGCGAACAGACCCTTGGGCCCCTCTTTCAGCTCGAACTGAACAGTCTGACCTTCTTCAAGCGTACGAAAGCCGTCCCCCGCGATCTGCGAGTAGTGGACGAATACGTCGGATTCATCGTCCTGCTTGATGAAACCGAACCCCTTCGCATCGTTGAACCACTTCACTGTACCTAAGGCCATGCCAACTTCCTCCCTGCATTGTGGCGCACGATCGCCACCCGTTTCGAATACTGGGTGCGCCCGCGGATTGAACTTCTTTCCCCCCGACGGGCGCGCTGAACGAGTGTGAAACTGAAGTCGTCCCCCCCTCGTGCTCGGTCACGAAGACTAAGCGCGACCACTTTCCAGTCAAGAGATCCTGAGGGAAAAGCCCTCTCCTTCAGGGTATTCTTGTGGATCCACGCGCGTTGTGCGCACAAGTGCGCAATGTGATCCGTAATCCTACGCCGTGAGCTACGAGCCGGCCGTTCACCGAGGCCCGCGCTCGTGCCAGCAGCCCAAACGCTTGAAATTCGCTACTTCGCGGTGCGCGCCCGCGCATCACGCGGCGCCGCAAAACGCTCGTGTGCGCCACCGCGCAGCGCGCGTGCACCGCGCACTGCGTACGCGACGCACTCGGCCACGCGGCCGGACCGCACGAGCCCTACGCTTGCTGGCGCGGGCGCAGACGTGCTCGGCAGATCGGCGACGCGCTGCAAGTCACGGCTGCAGCCGCACGACCGACCACGTTGCGTTGTCGCGCGTGAACAGCCAGCGGTCGTGCAAGCGTCCTGCGCGCTCGTACCAGAACTCGATCGACGACGGCACGAGCAGCAAGCCTCCCCAGTGCGGCGGACGCGGCACCGCGGCGGCATCCCCGAAGCGAGCCTGCACCGCAGCCAGGCGTGCATCGAGCGCTTGCCTGTCGGCGATTTCGGCACTCTGCTCGGACGCCCACGCACCCAGCTGCGAGATTCGCGGACGCAAGGCGAAGTAGCGCTCAGACTCCTCGACGGGCAGGTTCACGACGCGACCTTCCACTCGCACTTGTTCGCCGAGCGAGGCCCAGTGGAACGACAGCGCTGCAAACGGGTTGGCTGCGAGCTCGCGCGCCTTGCGACTCTCGTAGTTCGTGAAGAACGCAAAACCGCGTGCATCCACTTGCTTGACAAGCACGAAGCGCACCGAGGGGTGGCCCTGCGCCGACGCCGTGGCAAGCGCCGCGCGAGTGGCGTCGAACGACTCGGATTGCGTGGCCCGCTCGAGGGAGCGCTGGAACCACAGGATCGGGTCGTTCACCTCGACACCGTCAGAAAGGCGTTCTTCCACAGCTATCACCTCGAAGCGCGCGGGACGCAGGGCTTGCGCGTCGCGCAGCCGAGGTGTGGCGCTTTCGCGCGGGCATTTCAAGCCGCGCCAGGATTACCCCGCGGCCGGATGGGTACTTTTCGGCCAGGTGGTCGCGCATCCCAGACTGAACCGTGTTAGCGTCCCCGAGCCGTGGATCCGACCGCCGAGCAGCTCGTCAGCCGCCTCCGACGCGACCCCAACGACGCCGAGGCCTATGAGGCGCTGAAGGCTCATTACCGGGCCGCGTCGGACCTGGCTTCGCTTGCGAATCTGCTGGAGCGCTGGGCCGGCTACCAGACGATCGCGACGCTGGCCAGCGAGACCTACCTGGAGGCCGCCCGCACGACGCGCGCGGCCGGAAGCGAGGGCACGCGTACCAAAGCACTCTACCGCCAGGCGCTGCACAAGGACCCGGACAACCGCGAGGCCACTGACGAGCTGCTCGCGTTCCTCGAAGAGCTTGGCGATCACACCGAGCTGGCCGACTTCCTCGACGGGCACCTGCGCACGCTGGAGACGCACGACGACGCCGACCCTGCGGCCCTGGCCAGCCTGTACGCGCGGCTGGGTGACGTGTGGAAGACCACGTTCGAGCGGCCGGACGTCGCGCGTCCCTGCTACGAGCGCGCGCTCGAGCTCGACCCGACGTGCACGGTGGCCGCATACGGAGCGCGCAAGCTCGCGCAAGAAGCCGGCGACGTCGCGGACGCGGTGCGGTTCTACGCGCTCGAAGCCGAGGCGGAGACCGACCTCGAGCGCAAGATCCAGCTGTATTCCAAGCTCGCCGAGGTGAGCGCAAACGCGCTCGGTGATCTCGATGGCGCCGTGCGGGCGCTGCGTGCCGCGCTCGCCCTTTCGCCGGGTGACATCCAGGTGATGCACCAACTCGCCAGCTACGTGGCCAAACGCGGAGCGCAGAAGACCGGCGACGAAGCCGTGCGGGATCAACGCCGCGTCGCCGAGCTGTATTACCAGATCGCTCAGGGCGTCAGCACCGAGGACGCCGTGCCGTACCTGGAAGCCGCGCTCGCGGCAGTGCCCAGCCATGATGGTGCGCTCGACCTGCTCGAGCGCCACGCCGCGAAGCTCGGCCAGAGCGAGCTCTTGCCCAAGTACTGGGTCGGATACCTGGCGCACGCAGCCGAGGGCCCCGAAGTCGATCAGCGTCGGATGTACCTGGCACAGGCCTACCAGCGTGCCGGACAGCTCGACGATGCCATCTACTGCCTGCAGCAGGCACAGTCCGATGCGCAGGTCGCGGCTCTGCTGAACGCGCTGAAGGCGGAGCGCAACGCACGGCCGTCGTCACCGCCGCCGGCAAGCGTCGAGCACTCGCAGACCACACCCGAGACCGATGAGAGCGCGCTTGCCGCAGCGACCGAAGACGAGGGCGCAACCGATCGACCCACGGCCAGACCGCCGCGACGCGCGCGCTCTGCGACCCCGTCCGACCGACCGCTCGACGTCGCGCCACGCTTGACGCAGCTGCGTCGGCAGGTCCACGAGCTGGTCGCCACACGCAAGGGCGAGGAGGCGGCGGCGCTGTGCCGCGAGATCCTGACGCTCGAGCCCGCCGATCCCGAAGCCTTCTCGGTGCTCGAAAGCCACTACCGCAAGACGCGCGACCACGCGCAGCTCAAGCAGTTGCTCCTGGCCTCCACGCGCAGTGGAGGCCATTCGATCGACGCTCGCAAGCTGCGGCTGCGCGAGGCGGCGGCCATCAGCGAAGCCAAGCTCAAGGACGTGGACGGCGCGATCGAGGCCTGGCAAAGCGTCGTCGCGCTCGACCCGACCGACAGCGATGCCGAGAAGAACCTCAAGCGCCTGCTGCAGAAGGCGCAGCGCTGGGACGACCTCGCAGGCGTGTTGGAGCGCGAAGCCCTCGCGACCACCAACACCGACGCGAAGATCGAGCTGATCTCGCAGATCGCAGCGCTGCACCGCGACAAGCGCAAAGACCTCGTGGAAGCGGCCGAGGCGTTGCGGCAGCTGCTCGCGCTCAAGCCCGACCCGGCGCTGCGGGACGAGCTGTGCCAGATGTTGCTCTCCACCGAGAACTTCGCCGAAGCGGTGCCGCTGCTGCGGGAGCGCGTGGTCGCGGCCGCGGACGAGCGCGAGAAGCTCAACGCCTTGCGTGCCCTGGCGGCCACCCTCGACGACAAGCTGGGCGATGGCGAGGCCGCCTTCGATGTGTACACCGAGCTGCTCGGGCTGCGCGCGAAGGACCCCGACGTGCTCGATCACATGCAGCGCATCGACGAGAAGAGCGGCAACGTTGCGCGCCTCTTGTCGACGCTAGAGCGCCGCACCATGCTCGCGCTGCGCGGCGAGCGACCGGCGCTGTTCCTGCGGATGGGCGAGCTCGCCGAGAAAGAGCTCGCTGAGATCGACAAAGCCGCCGAGTACTACGGCAACGTGCTCGACCTCGAGCCGGGGCACGAAGAAGCGCTCTCTGCCCTCTACGCGATGTTCGAGCGCACGGCGCGCTACGAAGATCTGGTCGAGCTGCTACGCGAGCGCATCCTGGTCGAGAAAGAGCCGACACGACGCGTCGAGCTGCACCGACGTGTGGCACGCATGCTCAGCGAGCACCTCGGCAAGCACGACGACGCAGCCGATGCGTATCGCGCACTGCTGGCCGCGAAGGAAGACGAAGAGGCGCTGCGCTTCCTGGTCGAGCGTGCTCGTGCGCGCGGCGCCGCACGCGACCTCGGGGATCTCTTGCCGCGTCTGCTGGCGCTCGTGACCGATGCGCAGGAGCGCAAGGCCCTGCTCTTCGAGCACGCCGAGCGCCTGCTTTCCGAGCTCGAGCGGCCGCGCGAGGCGATCGCCGCCCTGCGCGAGATCGTGGAGAAGCTCGACCCAGACTTCGAGCCCGCGATCACGCTGATGGCCGAGCAATGCGAGCGCGTTGGCGATCTCGATGGGCTGGCGAGCGCGTTGCGCAGACAGCTCGACCAGAGCCAAAACCCCGAGACCCAGATCGCGCTCGCCAAGCGCCTGGTGGAACTCTATGAGGGCGAGCTCGCCGACCCCACCCAAGCGATCGCGCACCTGCAGCGCTGGGCGAGCCTGGATGCACGCGACGTCGAGCCACGTCGCCGGCTGCAGCCACGGCTGCTGACTGCCGGTCGCTACCCCGAGCTGCTGGCGACACTGGACGAGCTTGCGAGTTCGGAAGAAGACTTCGAAGCCCGCGATCGAGCCACGTTGCAAGCGGCACGCATCGCCGCCGAGCACCTGGGCGACATCGATGGCGCATGGGAACGCCTCGCACCACTGGCCAGCGAGTCTCACCAAGAGGCCTTTGCGCTGCTCGAAGAAATCGCGCACAAGTCCGGTCGAGCCACGCAGCTGGCCGCGCTGTGTGTGCGCGCCGCGCAGGAAGCGACCGATTCCGAGCTTCAGGGCCGACAGTGGAGCGCCGCCGCGCGTGTCTATGCCACGGACCTCGGAGACCCCGCGCAAGCTCTGGAGGCCGGCCTGCGCATGCTCGCGACCGACCTCGCCAACCGTGATTATCTGACGCAGGTCGACGGCTACGCGGCAGCAGCCGCCGCCTGGCCGCGTTTGAATCAGGTCTACGACAAGCTACTGAAGCTGGCGGCCGACGACGCGGAACGGGTCGACTTGCTCACGCGGCACGCCACGGTGATCGACGAGCGGGCGGGCGACGCGTCCGAGGCGCTCGACCACCTCTTGCGCGCCTGTGCGCTCGCGCCCGGCGACGAAGCTCTGCTCGCACGCGCGGAGCAACTCGCCAAGCGCGCGGGACGCACCGAGGAATTGTTGGTGGTCTATGACCGCAAGCGAAGCAAGACCGCCGACGACGCCGGTAAGGTCGAGATCCTGCTGCGTGCCGCGCGGCTGTGCGACAGCGCGCTGCGCGACCGCGACCGCGCCAACACCTATTTGAAGTCGGCGCTCGCCGTGGCGAAGGCCAACGCGACGCTCTCGGCCGAGGTGGTGAGTGCCGCGGAGCAACTCGACAAAGAGCACCCGGCGCACGGCGGAGACGAGGCCCTGCGCAGCCTGGTACGCGCGCACCGCGAGATTGCAGAGAAGGCCGATCCAGAAACCGGCGCGCAGCTCTTGCTGCGCGCGCACGCGCTGCTCGGCGCTCGCCTGCACGACGAGCGCGCCGCGTTCGATCTGCTGCGGCAGGGAACCACGCTGTTCCCGACCCGCGACGACCTCTACGAGGCGTTCCTCGAGCAAGCCATCGCGCTCAAGCGCCTCGACGCGGTGGACGCGCACCTCTCGCGCGCCGTCGAGGACGCCATCGAGCCCAAGAGCGCGGCCATTCTGCTGGCGCGCCGCGCGAGCTTGCTGGAGGGCCCGCTCGGCCGCGCCCCCGACGCAGCCGACGTCTTCGCCAAGCTCCTGCAACTGCGACCAGACGACTCGCAAACCGCGGAGAAGCTGCGCGCCAGCTTGCGCCGCGCTCGCCGCTTCCAGGATCTACTCCTGGCCATCCACAAGCAGCTGCAACGGGTGAAGACGGCGGAAGAGAAGCTGGGGCTGCTCAAAGAAACCGCCACCACCTGGGAGCAGGATCTCAAGAACCGCTGGGAAGCACTCGATGCCTGGCGCAAGGTCGTGGACTTCGCGCCCGACGACGTCGATGCCCGGGCCGCGGTCACGCGCCTGGATCGCCGCTCGCTCGTCCCGCCCAAGCCCACGGCTGAGCTGTTCGCGGACGACGAGGAGCCCACGGATCCCCGTGATGCCCGTGGCGCCGCCGCCATGGATTCCGCCGCGCACGAGCCCGACCACGGTGACCGCGGTGACCACGGTGACCACGGTGACCACGGTGACCACCACGGTGACCACGACGAAATAACCGACACCGTCCCGCCGCGCGAAACCGACGAGCCGAGTGCGAGCCAGTCCACGGCGTCCTCTACGTACGTGGATGCCGTGCCGCCCGCGGCGGCGGTCCCCGCAGAATTGCTCGCCGAAACGGCGCGCATGCACGCCGCCGACCGGCCACCGCAGACGCCAACTGACGACGACCGGCACCACGACGAGCACGAGACCGACAGCGAGCCCACGGTCGTGCCCACGGTCGTGCCCACTGCCGGCAATGCCGTGCAAGCTCCCGAGCCCAGCCCAGCACCCGAGCACGTGGCCGCGCCCGTCGCGGAGGCATCGGAGCTCGATCTCCTCAACCTCGACCTGCCACGAGCCGAGCCCAGCGGCGCGCGACCTGCGAGCAACCTGGCCGCCGCCCACGCTGCCACCGAGCCGTCAGCCCAGGACGACGCGCCCGACATCGACATCGATCTCATCGACGAGCCTGCGGATCCTGCGCCGGCGTTGTCGAACGCGCCGCCGCGCCTGACCAAGCCTCCGAGCCTGTCCCCACGACGCTCGCGCTCCGAGCCACCGCTGCCGCCAACAGCTGCACGCACGCCTTCTGCGCCACCGCCGCTACCGCCGACGCGTAGTCTTGGGTCCGCCCGCCCAGGATCGGTGCCGCCGCCGCTGCCAGCCCAGGCCCGCATGAGTTCGGCGCCGCCGCTGCCCCCAGTAGCACGGCGTACGGCGCCACCCGCGTCGCCACTGGCGTCGTCACGTGCGCCATCGCTGCCACCGCCACTGCCGCCCAGCGCAAGCACGGGTGGAAGGCCACCCGTACCGACGACCAGCGCGGCACCGGCCGCGCCCCCGGACTCCGATCCGGGTCGAGTGGCGGCACGCCCACCGCCACTGCCTTCGCGCAAGCGCTGAAGAGCTGTCCAGCAATGGCTCATAGCGGCTTACGTCCTCGAAAGAATCCTCGAAATACACGAGTATTCCTGCGGTTCTTTCTGCGGGCGCGCTCGCTCTGCGCCGATTTCTGGACAGCTCTCGAGAGGCAGCGGCGGGCTCAACTGCCTCAGCTGCCTCAGGCTTTGCCGCGCAGATGACGCTTGGCGATCTCGGCCCACTGACTCTGTGGATCGAGCGCCAGGTACGTTTCCCAGTGCGGGCGCGCTTTGTCTGACTGGCCGAGATCCTGATACGCCATCGCCAGATTGAAGTGCGCATCCGCGAACGACGGGTCGCTCGTCAGCGCACGCTCGAAACTCGCAACCGCCTGACCGATCTCGCATCGGTCGTAGAGCAGAAAGCCCAGGTTGTAGAGCGCCTCGGGCTGATCGGCGTCGACAGCGAGCGCACGCGCATAGAACTGCTCGGCCTGTGGCAACTGTCCGCGCTTGAACATCAGGTTGCCGAGATTGGTGAACGCGTTGGAGAGTGAGGGATCGAGCTCGACTGCGCGCAGATAGGCGGCTTCTGCGGCGCTCCAGGTCGACTCCTGCTCATCCAGCCGGCAGCCTTCGAGGTAGTGTTCGTACGCGCGGCGGTGATCGCTCTCGCGGCCGCTGCGCTTGAGCACCCGCACCACGTCGTCACGCAGCGAACTCACCTCGAAGTTGAGCTGGCCCTGCCCGGTGGTCGGATCGTACGCACCGCGATCATCGCGCACGAGCAAGGTCTGCCCGTCCGCCACGATGCGCAACGAACTCAGCGGCCGCGACACCTTCGGCAACGATTCGCGCAGCGCCTGCAGACTGCGCCTGACACTGCGCAGCGCCACGCCTTCGTCGAGCAGATCCTTGGCCGCGCGGATGCCGATCAGATCCTGAAAGGTGTAGTAGCGCCGGCCGTTGATCTCGCCAGAACGCGCGATGAAACCGCTCTTTTCCCAGTAGCGCAGGCGACTCTCGCTCAAGCGAAAGAGCTTGGCCGCGTCCCGCAAGGTATACATATCGCCCAGCGGATCGCGCGTGGGTTCGTGCCCGCCTGGCGCCTCGTAGTCCTCGGGCTGCGCGCGCAGCGGCGCGATGCGCCGGCCCATCCGAGACGCGAAGTCGACGTGAATGATGTTGTCGTCGCTCACCCGGACCTGCTCGTGCGCGAGGATACGCGCAGTGGGACCTCGAGGTCGACGTCGATGTGCAGGTGCTTGCCGTGGATGCGCACGACGATCTCGCACAGCAGCGTGCCGAGCGTGCGTCTGTGCACGCGTCGTGCAGCCTCGGCGCGCGCCAGGCGCATGGCACGCAGCCGAACGCGCACCGAACCGTCGATCGCATCCTGCAGCGGACCGAGCAGCGCAGTGCCGGTGAGCCCGCTACCGTGTGCCGCAAGCTTCGAAAGCTCGACCGAGATCATCGTGCTGCCGAAGTAGGTGCTGTGGCCGGTCGGCGCCACGCGCGCTCCGCCTTCGGACAGCACATCCGCGTGGTGGAAAATCGCTTCCTCGAGCGCACGGCTGATCTGCCAGCCGCCGCCGCGCGAACGCAGAGCGTTGCGGCGAGCCTTGGCGATGGGTTTGAGCTTGGACAGAGCGGACACCAGATGATCTGGTCCGCATCCTACATTTACATACGTTGGCACACGAATTTCTCGACCGTCCGCCTACTCCGGGTGCATCGCCGTCGCTTTGACGGTAAGAGCAATCCCCCCCGCGAGGCGGCGCCACAGCCAGCCGAGAGAAGGCCCCGCAGTGACCTCCAGCCCCTCCATTCCCGCCCAACGCATGGCCCCGGTGTCGCAGCCGCTGGCGTTCCTCTCGGACGTCCACGGTAACCTCCCCGCGCTCGAAGCCGTGCTCTCGGATCTCGCCCGCCGCGCCGTGGTCGACGTCTTCGTCGCCGGCGATCTGATCCTGGGCGGCGACGCACCGATGGACGTCTGGAAGCGGCTGCAGCAAGTGCGCGCTCGCTGTGTGTGCGGGCCCAGCGATCTCGCGCTTGCTCGCGTGGACGCCGCCAGCTTGCGCGCGCAGGACGAAGCCGAAGCCGAGAAGGTGCGCGTCTTCGCCACCACGCAAAAGGCACTCGGCGAGCTCGTGCTCAAGCGCCTGGCGCAGCTGCCGCGCGAGCTGCGCGTGCCCATGATCGACGGCGGCGAGCTGCTCTTGGTGCACGGCAGCCCCAAAGATCACTTCGAGCCGATCACCCACGACATGGACGAGCTCGACGTGCGCGCGCTGCTCGAGAACGATCCCGCAGACCTCGTGATCTGCGGCGGGACACACGTGCCTTTCCACCGCGTCGTCGACGACGTGCAGATCGTGAACGTTGGCTCCGTGGGCCAAGCCCCCGAGGGCCGCTTCGCCCACTACACGATCGTGTCACCGCGAATGACGGGTCCGGAGATCGAGCAGACCTGGGTCGAGTACTGAAGAGCTGTCCAGAAATCGGCGCAGAGCGAGCGCGCCCGCAGAAAAAACCGCAGGAATACTCGTGTATTTCGAGGATTTTTTCGAGGACGTAAGCCGCTATGAGCCATTTCTGGACAGCTCTTGAGCGCCTTCACTCGGCCGCGGGTGGCAGCTGCTTGCGCTTGACGACTTCGACGCGTGACACGCGCCGTTCATCCGCAGCGCGCACGATGATGTCGTGGCCACCCACCTCGAGCGAGTCCCCGCTCTTGGGCACGCGCCCCGCGAGATCGACGATCATCCCGCCGAGCGACTCGTAGGGGCGAATTTGCTCGGGCAGCGCGAGGCCCGTGATCTCGGCGAGGTCATAGAGTGAGACGTCGGCGTCCGCGAGGTAGCGGTCCGGCCCGATCTGTCGGACGGGCGCCTCGTCGGTGTCGTGCTCGTCGCGGATCTCGCCGACGATCTCCTCGATGATGTCCTCGAGCGTGACCATGCCGGCGGTGCCACCAAACTCATCGACCACGATGGCGACGTGCACGCGGCGCGCCTGCATCTGGCGCAGCAGCACGGAGATCTTCTGCGACAGCGCTGTGAAGAAGACCGGACGCCGGATGAGAGTCTCGAGCTTGCCGGCCGGCTCGCCGCCGTCGCGGATCAAGCGGAAGAGATCCTTCGCGTAGAGCGTGCCCTCCACCTGATCGATGCGCTCGCGGTAGACCGGGTAGCGGCTGTGACCTTCACCGGTGATGAGCTGCACGACTTCGGACAGCGGCGTGCTGATCTCGATCGCGACCATCGACGTGCGGGGCACCATGATCTCGCGCACCACCGTGTCGCCGAACTCGAGCACGGAGCGCAGCAGCTCAGCGTTCTGTGCGGGAATCGAACCGTGCTCGGCACCCTGTTCGATCATGTGCTCGACCTCGATCTCGGTGACGCGCTCGGGCGTCTCCTCGGGCCGCGCGGGGTACCAGGTGTCGATGACGCGACTCACCCATTGCAAAGGCAACGCGAACGGGGTGGCGAACCACTCCAGCGGCCGCGCGTAGCGCAAGAGCGGCAAGGCCAGACGATTGGCGCGCCGCGTGGCCAGGGTGGTCGTGACCCCCTGCGCGGCCGCGTAGCCGAGCGCCGCCACCGCGACGGCCAGCACCCGCAGCGCGGGCGGCTGGAAATGCAGGGCGATGTCGTAGCTGAGGACGGTGGTGCTCACCAGGCACAAGATGCGACCCGCCGACATGCGCAGCGCGACCCTGGTCGGCGCGTCGAGATAGCGCGCCGCCGCGCGGGCGTTGGCGCCCTGCCCTTCGCGCGCAGCACGCAGGCGTGGCTCACCCACCGCAGCCAGCGATTTCTCGACGGCCGAATAGATCGCCCCACCCACGATGCACGCCAGGACGCCGATCAACTCAGCCCCCGGCTCGCCTAATGAACCGCCTTCCAAACCTTGTCTGCTCCGGCCGTTTCCCCACCTGAAGAGCCTTGAGCTGTCGCCCAGGCCAACGCCGAAATTTAGGCGGTCGGCCCCTGGGCCGCAAGGCGAGGAGACGGTCCGGCCCTCACAAACCCCAAAGAATCAGGGAAAAACAGAAATATCGACTCCGCGACGGTGCCGCCGAAGATCGTGTAACAGTTTGAAATCACTTGATTTCAAGCCCTGCTCAGAGGCACGGCGAAACTCACACGGCTACACGTCGTGGTCAGCGCCGGCCGAGGCGGATGGCGCCGCGCTCGAGGAGGTCTGCCAGCGTCTTCAGCGCTTCGAGCCGCGGCATCCCGCAGACGTCGAGCAACTCCTCGACGGACGACACTCCGTCGACCCGCGAGAGCAGGAAGCCGGAGCGGTGGTCGAGCCCAAGCCAGCGCAGCTGCGACTCGCTCAGAGCCACGGACACCACCCGGTCGGTGGCACCAACCTTGGAGGTGTAGAGTTGGATGAGGCGGCTGCGGCAGTTGGCAGCACAGCGCTGCGCCTGCTCGTGGTCGGGCATGCGCCCGAGGATGAGCTCGGCGTGGCGTAGCGCGCCGGTCAGATCATCGAGCGCGTAGAGTTCTTCCATCTCACCCACCAGGTCCAGCTGCTGCGACGGGCGCGAGCGGTCGACCAGATCGAGCGCCCCGCCCTCGGTGTCTTTGAGCGGCACTTCCATCTCGGTCGCCGAGAGCTTGCGCAACCGGTCGACATCGGCGTGGCGCACGGGCGGAACCGTGCTCTGGCGCGACAGCCGATCCGTCGTCCAGGCGTCGTGCTCCTCGCTCTGACCGAGCGGCGGTGGCAGCGAGCCGCCTGCGCGCGCCGTCGTATTCGCTTCGATGTCGTCGAGCACGACCTCGTCCGCGCCGAGCTGGGGCAGTGGCGTGGCGGGCGGGAAGCTCAGCCCCGGGATACGCGGACGGCCGGGCTTGGGCTCCTTTGCAGCAGGCTTGGCCGCGGGTGCCGCCGGGGCAACCACGTTCTTGCTGGTGAACGCTCCGTGCGGCGGTGTCGCGCTGCGATCTTTGGGCTTGTCTGCCACTGCCGCCTCGTCTACCTCGGTTGCGCTCACCACAAGCGGTGCCAACCGCCGAGGGCCGCGCCGTTCAGCTCACTTTGCCGACGACGCCCTTGAACATGCGCTGGGTCCGCGCGAGCGCGTCGATCTGCTCCGAGAGCTCGTCGATCTTGCCAGCCTTGATCAGGGCTCGCGCCTTGGCCACCACGCCTCGCGCCTTGTCGATCGCGTCGCGACCGAAGTCGCTACCTGCAACGACCTGCTCGACGTCCGGGAAGAGCTGCTCGATCTGCGCGATCAGCTTCTCGGCTTCTTGAGTGGCGCCCTCGGCCTCGTCGCTCACGCGACGTGCCACAGCGAAGGACTTCGCCTCGTTCACCATGTTGTGGATCTCGTCCACAGTCAGCCCGCTGGTCGCCGTGACGGTGATCGACTGCTGCTGGCCGGTTTCCAGGTCCTTGGCGTGCACGCTGACGATGCCGTCGGCATTGATCTCGAAGGTCACCTCGACCTCGACCTGACCGGCGGGCGCACGACGCAAGCCCGTGAGGATGAACTCACCGAGCAGCTCGTTCTCGTCGGCACGATGCGACTCGCCCTGCATGACCAGGATCTTCACCGCGGTCTGGTTCTCGCGCACCGTGGTGAACACCTTGGACCGGGACGTCGGCACCGTGGTGTTGAGCGGGATCAGCTCTTCGAAGTACCCGCCGACGACCATGATGCCGAGCGTGTGCGGCGTCACGTCGAGCAGGATCATCTCGGAGGCTTCCTGAGTGAGCGCCATGCCCTGGATCGCCGCGCCAAGCGCGACGACCTCGTCGGGGTGCACGCCCTTGTTGGGCTCGCGCTCGAAGAAGGCCTCGACGGCGTGCTGCACCAGAGGCATACGAGTCATGCCGCCGACCAGGATCACGTCCTCGATTTCGTCCTTGTCGAGCCCGGCTTCTTCCAGCGTCTGCTCGCAGGTCTGGATCGTACGCTCGACCAGGTCGCGCGTGAGTTCTTCGAGCTGCGCCCGCCCGAGCACGCGCTGCAGGTGCAACGCTTCGTTACGAGCATTCGAGATGATGAACGGCAGGTTCACCTCGGTTTGCTCCACCGCCGACAGCTCACACTTGGCCTTCTCGGCGGCGTCCTTCAAGCGCTGCAGCGCCATGCGATCTTCGCGCAGGTCGATGCCGTGCTCATCTTTGAAGCTGTCCACCAGCCACTGAATGATGCGCAGGTCGAAGTCTTCGCCGCCGAGGAACGTGTCACCGGCCGTGCTCACGACCTTGAACACGCCCGTGCCACTGATCTCGAGTATCGAGATGTCGAACGTGCCGCCGCCCAGATCGTACACGGCGACCGTCTTGTCCATGGTCTTGCCGAAGCCGTACGCGAGCGCTGCAGCTGTCGGCTCGTTGATGATGCGGATGACGTCGAGGCCCGCGATCCGCCCAGCGTCCTTGGTCGCCTGGCGTTGACCGTCGTTGAAGTACGCGGGCACGGTGACGACCGCCTTCTCGACGGAATGCCCGAGGTAGTCCTCGGCGATCATCTTCATCTCTTGAAGAATCATCGCGCTGACTTCCGGCACGCTGTACGCCTTGCCGCGCAGCTGGATCCGCACGTCGTTGTGCGGACCCTTCACGATGCCATACGGGCAGTTGGCCACCGCGTTCTGCACCTGCTGGCTATCCCACTTGCGACCGATCAGACGCTTGGCCGCGAAGACCGTGTGCTCGGCGTTGGTCACCGCCTGACGCTTGGCGATGTGCCCGACCAGGCGCTTGCCCGCTTCGGTGATGGCCACCATCGATGGCGTGGTCTTGTAGCCACCGCGATTGGCGATGACCACAGGCTGGCCGCCTTCGACGACACCCACGCACGAATTGGTCGTGCCCAGATCAATCCCGATCACAGTCTCCATCCGGGGGCTCCGTAGGTTAGCGCGCTTCGCTCAAGAGATTCTTTATCATCTCATCGTGAGGATCCAGTTTCACAGCCTTTTCTAACTCTCGACGTGCGTTCAGGCGCAGACCAGCTGCCAGGTAGACGCGGGCGAGCAACACCACGTTGCTCACGTCGCTCGGCCGCAGGTCCACGGCGCGCTGCGCGTGCTGCTGGGCCTTGTGCATGTCACCGCTGGCCTTGAGCAGCGCTTCAGCCGCGGCGTGGGCCGCGCGAAAGTCCTCGCGTCGCCCATCGACCACGCGCTCCCAGGATAGGGCCGCAGCGGCCCACTTGCCCATCTTCTCCTCGTAGCGCGCTTGTTTCTCGTAGTTGTCGGCGAGACTACGGGTGACTGCTTTGCTTACACGCTCGTACTGTTCTTGAATCTCTTTGCTCTCGGGATCGAGCGCCATGGCGGCCTGGAGCGCGCCCGCGGCACCCATGAGGTCCCCTGCGGTCTCGGCGTGCTTGGCCTGCTTGAGGTAGGCGATCAGCTTGTCGGATCCACCAGTCGAGTGACCCGAGGCGCGCAAGCTTTGGCGCAACCCTTTGATCGCGCTGTCGCGGCGTTCCCTCGCGCTGCCACTGCTGGGCGGCGCCACAGACGGGGGCTTGTCGGACGGCGGCGACGACGAGCGCTTGGCATCGGCGCCCAGATGCCGCCGCAGGCGTTCACGCGCCAGGGCTTTGCGCTCGTCCGGCGTCGCGGGCGGTCGCAGACTGATGCGTTCGACGCGCGCGTCCGCCATCGGCGGCGGAACGACCGCGCGACGCGGCTCTGGCGCGGGCGGAGCTTCCGTGGCTGGCGCTGACGCTGACGAGCTCGCTGGCGGGTGCGGGCGGCGGACGTGCTCGGCCTCGCGCTGCACCTGCGCGAGCGTCTTCTGCAGGGCGCTGGTCTGCACGGTCGCCGCCAGATACTCGTCGTACTCTTTGCGTCGCGGTGCCCGACCGAGCGCCTCGTAGGCCTCGGTCAGCCGCTTGAACACGGCCTCCATCTTCGGCTTGAAGCTGCCGAGCTCCTTGCCGAACAGCGAGTCCGGATGGAAGACCTTCGACAAGTCGAAGTAGGCGTGACGGATCACCTTCTTGTCGACGTCGCGTGCCACGCCGAGCACCTGATAGTAGTCCTTGCCTTCGAGGCTGTAGTACGCGTTCAAGATGCGCTTCTTGACGTCCAGGCTGATCTGCACAGCCTCTTCCAGCTCGAGCGGGTCGTAGCGCGCAGCTTCCTCGACGATCGGCGGCGCGGGCTTCGGCTTGTCGGGCGTGGATCTGGTGGGCGACGCCGCGGCGCGACCGCTCATGGCGACCGGCGCTACAACAGGACGTTGCGGAACGCTCCAGGGCAACTTCACGGCACCGAGCGCCGCGAGCCGTTCCAGGATGCCGAGCAGCTCATCCTGTTTGACGCCCACCATGATCGAGATGTCCTCGACCGATGCGGCTCCATCCACTCGCGAGAGCACGAAGCCTTCCTTCGTGCTGAGCGGAAGCGAGTAGACGTTGACGCCGGGCACTAGGATCGGAACTCGGGGCGCCACTTTCAGGAGGTCAGTCTAACACCCGCAGGCGCGGCCAAAGAAGCGCCGCGGCAGGGCGGTGTAGTCACACGCTGTCCGTAACACACCCACACGAGCATACGCAGCGGTGCGCACCTACCATGCGGACGTAGCCAAGCAACGTCAGTGGTGACGATCGGCGGAGCAGAGCAGCTCCAGCAACGCTTTCTGAGCATGCAGCCGGTTCTCGGCCTCGTCCCACACGACGGAGTGCGGACCGTCGATGACCGCGGCCTCGACCTCTTCGCCGCGATGCGCGGGCAAGCAGTGCAGGAACAACGCCTCGGGCTGCGCGTGCGCCATGCGCGCCTGCGTCACGCAGTAGCCCGCGAAGGCGCGCTTGCGCACCTCGCGTTCTTCCTCCTGGCCCATGCTCGCCCAGACGTCGGTCGTGACGACATCGGCACCGCGTGTGGCGGCGTCGACGTCGGTCGTCAGCGTACGCTGACCACGGCCGAGCTTGTCGGCGAGCGCGAGCACGTCGGCGCGCGGCTCGTAGCCCTTGGGGCAAGCCAAACGCAAGTCGAAGTCGGCGAGCGCCGAGGCGATGATCCAGCAGTGCGCCATGTTATTGCCATCGCCCACCCACGCGACGCGCATGCCTTGCAAACCTCGGGCGCGGTGCTCGCGAATCGTCATCATGTCGGCGAGCAGCTGGCACGGGTGGAACTTGTCGGTGAGCGCGTTGATTACCGGCACCTGCGAGGCAGCGGCCAGCGTCTCGATCCGCTCGTGAGCGTGCGTACGCATCACCACGCCGTGCATGTAGCGCGACAACACGCGCGCCGTGTCCTCGAGTGGCTCGTCGCGACCGAGCTGCAAGTCGCGCCCTGCAAGCGCGAGCGGCTGCCCGCCGAGCTCGTAGATGCCGACCTCGAACGAGATGCGCGTGCGCGTGGAGGACTTCTCCATGATGAGCCCGATGCTCTTGCCCGCGAGCGGACGCGGGTGATCGGCGCGGCCCCGAAAGCGCTTCATCTCGTCGGCGCGGTCGAGCAGCGCGGGCAGGCCATCCACGCCCAGATCCAGCAAGCTCAAAAGATGTCGTGGCATCGTCAGCTCCGGGGCTTGGCGTTCTTGAGCGCAGCGGCCACGGCCTCGACGCCTTCGTCGATCTCCGCTGCGCTGACGCACAAGGGTGGTGAGAAGCGCAGCACGTTGCCACCGGCGATGGAGAGCAGCACGCCGCGCTTGCGAACGTCCGCGATGATCGGCGCCGGATCGTAGTTGTCGGCCACCGCAATCCCGCGCAAGAGCCCGAGGCCTCGCGCCTGCGCAGCGGCCGGCACCGTGGCATCGTTGGCCAGGGCGCTGAGGCGCTCGCCGAGGTGCGCGCCGACACGCTCCGAGTTCTCCACCAGGCGCTCCTTGTCGAAGATGCGCAGCACGGCGAGGCCCGCGGCGCACGCAAGCGCGTTGCCACCGTAGGTGGTGCCATGCGAACCGGGCGGCAAGCCGTGGGCGAGCTGTTCGCGCAGACCCACGGCGCCCAGCGGAAAGCCGCCGGCGATGCCCTTGGCCAGAGCGCACGCGTCGGGTACGACCCCGCTCCACTCGCTCGCGAGAAAGCGCCCGGTGCGACCGTAGCCGGTCTGCACCTCGTCGAGCATGAAGAGCGCGCCGGCTTCATCGCAGAGCTTGCGCGTGGCTGCGAGGTAGTGCGTGGTCGCCGCCACGACGCCGCCTTCGCCCTGTACGGGCTCGAGGATCACGGCGGCCGTGCGCGCGTCGATCCTCTCGCGCAAGGCTGCGATGTCGCCGTAGGGCACGTGCTCGATGTCGCCCACCATCGGACCCATGCCCTCCTGGTACTTCGTTTGCCCGGTCATCGTGAGGGCGCCCATGCTGCGGCCGTGGAAGCTCTGCAGCGCAGTGACGATCTTGGTGCGCTGCTTGTCGCCACGCTCGTGGTGGTAGCGGCGCGCCAGCTTCAACAACGTTTCGTTAGCCTCGGCGCCGCTGTTGCAGAAGTAGAACTTGCTGAACGGTGTGCGCTGCGTGAGCTGCTGCGCCAGCTCGATCGCGCGCTCGTTGTAGAAGAGGTTCGACACGTGCATGAGCCGTGCGGCCTGCTCGGCGATGGCGCGGGCGAGCTCCGGATGGCTGTGTCCCACGGAGATCACGGCGATGCCCGCACACAGGTCGAGGTAGCTCTTGCCGTCGGCGTCCTCGAGACGACAGCCCTTGCCTTCGACGAACACCAGCGGCGCGGAGCGGTAGTTGCCGAGCAACACCTGTTGCGCGACGGAAATCAGAGCTTCGTTGGTCATGGGTGGCAGAGCCTCTCGGTGAGCAAGCGGCGGGGCGGCAGAGCGATGCAGCGGCGACGCGATCAACCGAGCCGATGCAGGATCTCGGTGCCCACGCCCGAATCGGTGAAGATCTCGAGCAGGATGGCGTGCTTGCGCCGCCCGTCGATGACGTGGACCTTGCCGACGCCGCCTGCCAGCGCGCTC
>DASVHQ010000437.1:0-11298 GCA_036382515.1 Polyangiales bacterium
CAAGCGCTTCAATGTCATGGCTGAGTGAGCAGGCGGCGCGACGTCGCAGCCAGTATTGTGGTCCAACGCCGACGACACGGTTGTTCGCAGTGACTGCTGCCCGATGCTCAGGCCGAGAGGTCGGTCACTCTGACGTCGGCATGGCTACTGGAGCGTGTTGGGAGGGCGCGTCGCTCCCGGGCTCGTTTCGCAGGCCCAAGGCGCATCTTGCCACGCCGTGGCGGTAGTGCCGAGGACACTCTCCCGAGCCCGGGAGCGACCCGCCCTCCCAACACGCCCCGGCAGGTTGCGACGGATGCACAGTCTTGCAAGTCGATCGTCCCGCGCACAGGCCCCCGTCCCCAACGCGCCGTTCGCCAGCACACGCTCTCTCTCTCGCGCGAGCTACAGAGGTGCTCTCCACCGGACCCGTCGCGTGGCGCTCAGCCCGCTCGCGCGGCGTCGTTCAGGATCCGCGTGAGCTCTTCGGGCAGAGTCATGGGGTCGAAGGGTTTCTGGATCACACCTGTCGCCCCGACGCGCAGATAGTGCTCCACCTCGTCGCGCTGCACTCTCGCCGTCATGAACACGACGGGGATGGCGCGCAGCTCGGGGAAGCTGCGCAGCGCGCCGAGCGCCGCCAGACCATCGGTCCCCGGCATCATCATGTCCATCAAGATCACGTCGGGTTGCTCGAGTCGCGCCAGCTCGATGGCCTCGGCCGCGCTGGCGGCGAGCACGGTCTGAAAATGCCCGACGGACTCGAGACTCATGCGCCCGATCTTCCGAATGTCGTCCTCGTCGTCGACCAAGAGGACCTTCATCGTGTCTCCTTCTGCGTGCCCACAACGAGTGTCTCGAGCGCCTCCGCGGCGGACGAAAGCCCGGACGTCACCCTGTTTCGACCCGCATTCTTCCCGGCGTAGAGCAGCTCGTCGGCGCGTCGGATCAGCGCCGTCATCGAGCTGCCGTCCTCGGGGTAACCGGCGACGCCGGCGCTGAACGTGACGCTGAAGAGCTGCTTGTCGTCGGCCGTGAAGCGCAGCTGGCTGACATCGTGCAGTAGCCGACGCGCCGCCTGCGCCGCAAACCCAACGCCGTGCCCAGGAAAGACCAGCACGAATTCCTCGCCTCCCCAGCGCGCCCGCAGGTCCTCGATGCGGAAGCGCTGGCGCAGCAGCTCGCCGACACGCGCGATGACCTGATCTCCAGCCAGGTGGCCGTGCTGGTCGTTGATGCGCTTGAAGTGGTCGAGATCGATGATCACGAGCGAAAGCGGTTTCTTCTCGCGCGCGCAGCTCGCAAGCGCGCGCTGAAAGGCTTCGAGGAACGCCCGGCGCAGCCAAAGGCCCGACAGTGGGTCCTTGTCGGCGCGATCGCGCAGCAGCCTTATGCGTTCCAGCTGCACGCCCACACGAGCCAGTAGCTCCTCGGGCAACACTGGCTTGGCGAGCACGTCGGAGGCCCCGGCACGGAAGGCGTGCAGGCGAGTGTCCGAGTCGGTCTGCGCGCTGACGAGCAGGATGGGCAAAAGCTCCCAGGGCCCCGACATGCGCAGCGCCCGACAGACATCGATGCCCGAGACCCGAGGCAGGTTGATGTCGAGCAGCAGCACGTCGGGGCGGCTTTCCTCGAGTCGTTCGACCAGCTTGTCGGCCGAAGCCAGCTCCTCCACCAATAGGCCGGCGTTGCGCAGGTGCCGAGCGTATTGCTCTCGCACGTCACTGTCGTCGTCCACGATCAGCACACGGCCCTGCCCGGCCTGCGAGAGTTGCAAGAACTGATGCACCAGCTCGCCGAAGCTCTCTTCGCTGATCGGCTTCTCGAAGAACTTCGTGCCGCCCGCCTCGACCGCCGCCACGCGCGTCTCGATCCTGCGATCAGCCGAGGCGAAAGCGATGGGGATCTCACTGTTGCCCTTGGTCTCGCGGATCTTGCGCGCGAGCACGAACGAGTCGTCTTCCGACAGATGCACGTCGAGGATCGCAGCCAGCAGCGGTCTGGTCTGTGCGAGCCGCAGCGCCTCGTCGGCCGACCGGGTGGTGAGCACCTCGACGAGAAGCTTGCGGGCCGCGCTCTGCACCAAGCGCAGAAAGTCGGGATCGTCGTCGACCAGCAGCAAGGCCTTGACCGGCGCGCTCTGCGCGTCCACGCCACGCTCGATGTGCAGCGGCGCCCGCGCTGCAGCCGCGCGCGCATCGCTCATGGCACCGTCGATGTCTTGCCAGAAGAGCCGGCGCGGGCCCGCACTCGCCAGCACGGGCTCCGCGAGCAGATCCTCGACCAAGCCGGCGGCGTCGCCGACGCCAGCGAAACCGTAGGTGCCGGCCGAGCCTCGCAGCCGGTGCGCGAGCGCGCGAGCCTCGGCCAGACTGACCGCGTCGTGCTTAGCTGCCGCAAGCGCGCGCTCCAGCTCGGCGAGCTTGTCGGGAAGCCTCGAGGCATAGCCTCGGCGCAGCTCTGCGAACTCCTGCGACAAGACCGATGCGCTGGCGTGCTCGGCGGGCTTGGACGGGCGCGCACCGCCGACGCGTGCCGAGCCAAGCTCGACGACCCTCGCGGCGAGCTTCGTCGGGTCGACCGGCTTGTAAGCCACCAGCGAGACGTCGAGCTCCTGACTCAAGCGCCGAAACGCCTGGAGGTGTCGATGCGAGTCCGACAGGAAGACCACCCGGGTGTCGCGATCTCGGCTGCGCAGCTGCTCGATGAAATCGAGCCCGCGACCGTCGGGCAAGAGCGTATCGACGATGACGAGATCGACCGCGTGCTCGCGCAGCGCCAGCTCGGCGTCTTGCGCCCTGTCTGCCTCGATCACCTCGAGCCCGCGTGCGACCAGCGCCGACCGCAGCAAGCGGCGGTGACCAACGTCGGCATCGAGCAAGAGAACCCTCTTCATGTGCGCTCCGCCCGCGCACGACGGTTCCCCAGCAGCTCGGGATCCTCCTCACACACCAGCACGGCCGCGGCGTGCGCCGACCCAGGCGCCGCATCCACGACGGGCGGCAGATAGGGAAGCTCGAAGAAGAACACCGTGCCGCCGCCGGGCGCGGGCTCGAAACCGATCTCGCCGTGCAGCTTCTCGACGATGGCCTTCGAGATCGACAGACCGAGACCCGTCCCACCTTTGCTGCGCGTGCTCGAGGTATCGGCTTGCGCAAAGCGCTGGAAGATCCTGCTGCGGAACTCCTCGGAAATGCCTGGTCCGTGATCGCGAACGCTGACCCGAAACCGCTCGTCGAGCCTGTGCACGCTGAGCTCGACCGCTGCCTCGGCCGGCGAGAACTTGGTCGCATTGGAGATCAGATTGGTCAGGACCTGCGTGAGACGATCGGGATCGACCAGCACCTCGCCCGCAGGCAGCTCCGGCGAAACCAGCAGCCGTACCCTATGCGCGGATGCGAAGGCAGCGTTGGCGGTGACGGCGCCCTTCACCACGTCGCCCAGGTCCGTCGCTCGCGAGCGGAAGTCCATGCTGCCCGACTGGATCTTCTCGATGTCGAGGATGTCGTTGATCAAGCGCATGAGCCGATCGGTGTTGGACAGCGCGATCTCGATGTACTCCTTCGCCGCGCCCGGCAGCTCGCCGGTCACGCCGCCAGCGACCAGGCCGAGCGCGCCGCGAATCGAAGTGAGTGGCGTGCGCAGCTCGTGGCTGACCGTGGAGACGAACTCGGACTGCAGCCGCTCGACCCGCTTGCGATCGCTGATGTCACTCGCGATGCCCATGTAGCCGATCACCTCGCCTCTGCGATCGCGACGCGGCGTGATCGACAGGTGCACCGGGAAGCGCGAGCCATCCTTGCGCACATACGTCCACTCGCGCTCGTCGGCGCCCGCGCTGCGAGCCTTCGCGACGAACGCGTCGAAGCCCGGCTCGATGGGCACGCCGAGCTCGGCCGTGAGCTCCTGCGCGCGCGCGTGCACTTCCGCTGCGTCGTGAATCAGCGCTGGCGTGCTCTTGCCCACGACCTCCCTGGCCGTATAGCCCAGCATGCGCTCCGCGGCCGCGTTGAACTCGCGGATCGTCCCATCGGGCGTGGTCTCGATGATGCTGACATTCGCGCTCGCCAGAATGCTTTGCAGGCGCGACGCGACGTCGGAGGTCTCGCGTAGATCGGTCTGGAGGATCGCCTGCCGCGCGCGCAGCGCCAGGGTCTGGCGGCGCAGCTCGAGCTGATCGACGACCTGCTGCGCCAGCGTGCCAAGCAGCTCCCTTTGCTTGGCCGTGAGCTCACGCGGCTGATGGTCGATGGTGCACAGCGTGCCCAGCACATAGCCGTCCCACGTGCGCAGAGGCACGCCGGCGTAGAAGCGCACGTGCGGCTCGCCGGTGACGAGCGGATTGTCGGCGAAGCGCTCGTCGGCGTGCGCGTCGTGTACGAGCAGCGAAACACCGCTCGCCACGACGTGGCCGCAAAACGAGACATCGCGTGGCGTCTGCGGGGCCTCGAGCCCATAACGCGACTTGAACCACTGGCGATCGGCGTCCATGAGCGATACCAGCGCGATCGGGACGTCGGCGATGTGCGCGGCCAGCGCCGTGAGATCGTCGAACGCCAGCTCGGGCGGCGTGTCGAGGATCTCGTACTGCCGAAGCTTGTTGAGGCGCTCGACCTCGTTAGCTGGAACGCCGGGCTTCTTCATGGGCGCTCCCGGACCAAGGCAGCGTCGCGCTGGCGTGCGTTGCGAGCCCTGCGATGGAGGCCATGCATGGATATCTCACGAGGCTAGCGGCGGCCAGGCTCGCAGAGCTCGCGAGCGTGTCTGCGCGCAGGGCGTAAAGATAGCAGCAGATGCGTGCTGCGGTCGCGTCGCCCGGCATGCAAGCGCCCAGCCACACAGGGACATAGCTACGCCTACATGGCCATGATCGTGCGCAACTAATGGTCACACGACGGAGGCCGACGCGCAGCGCTGCGCTTGCCGAGCACCCCTGCGCAGCTCGTTGTCGGACCGTGGCCTAGCTGCCACCAGGACACTGCAGCTTCACGACCACGCCGTCGACGCGCCCTTCATCGACCGCGAGGCCGCTGATGGTGCTGCTGAAGTAACCGCAAGCCCACTCGGAGCCGACGATGGGCTCGTCGAACGCTGCCAGCGGCAGCACGAAGCCGCAGTGCGGAGCCGCGAAGCGCACCACCGCCGGCGCGAAGGTGGCGCACGACTCGACCGTCGAAGCGGGTGCTGGATGCAAGAGCCAGCACTCGACGCGCTCGAGCATGGCCACGTAGCGACTCACGTGTCGCCGGTAGAGCTCGCTCAAGTCCTTGTCTCGGCCGCTCGCAAGCTTCATCTGCCGCAGCATCTCGCGTCCAACGACGGGGACGCGGATCCCACCGATCGCTCACCACTCGCGCGAGCTCGCAAGCTCTGCCCAGGGGAACGGCGTGACGAGTAGAATGTCCAACTCTTCCATCGCCAGCGTCCAGTGCTTGCAACAAGCGCAGATACGGTCGTTCAGTCACGTGGGATCCCTGGGCTACATCGTTAGCGAGACCCCGCCGGTGGGCAAGGGGCCAGCGGTGCCACGGCTGTGGTGTCGACCGGTGTGAGGCTGCAGCCGCCAGCAGCGCTCGCGCCGCCGCCAACAGCGGCGGCCAGTCGTAGCACCACGACGGCGCCACCGCCCGTGACACCGTTGTCGACACCCGCGTCCAAGTCATTTGGCCCACAGCCGGTGGCGTTCAGCGCAGCCGCGGCTTGGCCCGCGCGCGCGAAACGCTGGCGGCTGGACAAACCCGCAAACGTAGGGTCAGACTTGGTCCGCAGGCGCTGCACGGCCTGCGCAGACAAGGGAGAGTTCATGAGCCTGACGACGCGCTTCGTAACCTACGGCCCCATCTTGTGCTTGCTCGTGGCCGGATGCTCAGGCTCGCCACGTGCCACGAACGCCAGCGCAGGCGGTCAGCCCGGGCTCTCCGCAGGCCAACACGGCGCGGACTCCGGCCAGCTCGACGCAGTCCCGGATGCGGAGGTGCTGCGCACAGATGGCGCCGTCGCCGTAGCGAACCGCGGCGCGGCCGACGCGAGTCAGGTGACCACCACATCGCAGGATGCGGCTGTCGCACCATCGGACGCCAGCGCTGCCTCCCTGCCGAAGGCCGGCAATCCCGACGGCAAGTGCTCGCAGACACTGCCTGCCGAAGCGCAGCCGGCCGACGTGTCACACCCGACCAGCGTCGTAGGCACCGGCAGCGCCGCAAGCTGCACCTTCGCCAGCCTCATGAGCGCCATCGCTCAAGGCGGAGTCATCACTTTCAACTGCGGCGCCGCGCCGGCCACGATCGGCGTCACCGCCACGCTCAATCTCCCCACCGATCGCAACACCGTGATCGATGGTGGCAACAAGATCACGCTCGATGGCGGCAGCAACGTGCGCATCCTGAGCTGGAACAGCGCCGACTGGATGAAGGACACCCACACGCTGACGCTGCAGCATCTGGTCCTCGCCAACGGCAAAGCCACCGGCACCACTATGATCCCGACGGCCCCTGCCCCCTGCTCTCAGGGCTACAACGACGGCGAGGGCGGCGCGCTCAACATGCGTGACGGTGCGCTGCGCGCCATCGACGTCACGTTCATCAACAACCAGGCTGCCCTGCTCGGCCCCGACACCGGCGGTGGAGCACTGTACCTGCTCGGCAGCCAGCCAGCCTACATCGTCAGCTGCACCTTCAAGGGCAACAAAGCCAGCAACGCCGGCGCGATGGGCTCGCTCTTCACCACCGACTTCATCTACGACTCGCTCTTCGAAGACAACAGCGCGGTGGGTCACGGCGCCAACAACAACGACCCCAGCATGTGCACGTATATGAACAACGGCCAAAACGAGGTCGGCTCGGGCGGCAACGGCGGCGCCATCTACAGCGACGGCGTCGCGATGGACATCACCATCTGCGGCACCCAGGTACGCAACAACACCGCAGGCGCCTTCGGAGCCGCCGTCTTCTTCACGAGCAACAACCACTCGATGAAGGGCACCCTGAACATCCGCGACTCCCTGATGTTCAACAACATCCCCACAACCTCGGGCTGGGAGTGGATGCCGGGGATCTCGACGGATGCGAATACGCCGACGCCGGTTAATTCGGATATTCGGCGGTAGGGCTCGCCGAATCGGCGATCGCAGGGCGGTGATGCGTCAGCTGCCATCCCTGGCGGGCTGACTCGTAGTCTCATTTTCGCGAGGAGCTTCGGGCACAACAGCACGTCCACGACAGTCGCGTGTCGCACCAGTGAAGAACCCTGCCGGTCGGAGTTCGACCTTGTCCGCGAAGTCTGATCCTATCCGCGGATGACTTCCATATCCGACGCGGTGGATTTGGCGAAACAAACTTTTGGCAAGGCCGAGCTGGGGATGCCCGTCGCACGCAGCGGCTGGCGGATGCTGCCGCAGCCTTGGCCAGTCATCCTGGGGCGTCGATCCCAGCTGCGTGCGAAGACAATCCGGCTCGAATGGAAGGGCTTTATAACACCCCTTCGGGTGTTATAAAGCGCGTCGAAGCTCGGCAGCCCGCCCGCCGCTTCGGCCTGCTCCACGAACGCCGGCCAGTGCGCGCTCAGCGTCCGGTGCAGCGTCGTGAGCTCGGGCCGACGGCGAGCGTAGCCGTCGGCGCACGCGGGCGGCGCGCAGTGGCGGCCGACAGGCAGCGCGGCGGCCGGGCAGGCATGGCTGGTACTTCCGTGGGGGCCTCGGGCTCGGACTGCGGCACGACGCTGTGAGCGACTCCGGTGTGAGCGCGTCGCTCTCGGGCGCGGGCGCGGCGGGCGAACTCGCGGCAGGCATCACGGTGAAGCCAGGTCTCACGGTCTGTGGCGGGCTCTTCTTCGACTGGACCAGCAAACCCGCGCTCAAGTCGCCGGGTCAAGGCTCTCTCGATCTCGAATCGGCAAACCTCACGATGCTCGGCTCGATGGGCGACTGGTACTTGCGCCCGGAGACCGGCGGGCTGCACTTGCAGGGCGCGCTCACGCTTGCAGTGCTCAGCATCGCGGCGCAAGGCGCGTGACCCCAGGAATACTCGATGTATTTCGCGGTCGCGCAACGCAGCGATCGGGCGCGTCCCGCCCGAAAGCCGCCGCGAGCGGGTATTGAGATCGGCTCTTAGCTCGACGAGAACGCTTGCGAGAAAGACGCCTTCTTCGACCACCACTGCGCGCTCGATCTTCTCTAGGCGCGCGCTCGGCTCTCGTAGGGAGCGCCCCGAGCGCGTCAGTGGCGGAACAACGGCCGCGCCCAACGTCGTCTGCCGCCTCTTCACGACGAGCCGCTATGCTGGCGCGATTGGGCAAGACGGCGTATTTTTTGGACGCCCATGTCGTCCAGCCTCCTTCGACAGAGCGCACTGCTGCTCGCACTGATGTGCACGGCAGGCGTCGCCAGCGCGCAAGAGCATGACCGCGCTCTGACGAGCGGCCTAGCGTTGGGCCTCGGCGTTGGGAATGAGAACGCGCTCTTCGGCGGGCACGCTCTGTACTACCTACAGTTGCCGAACGAATGCTGGCGCATTGCGCCGCACGTGGGCGTCGGCTGGATAGGAGCTACCGGCGTTACGGCGGGCGTGATGGGTTCCCTCGGGCGCCGCCATCGCCTCGTGATGGATCTACTCGCAGGGCCTCTAGCATCCACAGGTGGCACAGACATCAAGACCCGCCTCTACTACGGCGTCGCCGCGCTGGTGGGTTACGAGTACATGGCCAAGTTCGGACTCGCGCTAAGAACGACCATCGGGCTGGCCTACCGGCCGACGCTTGCCGTCAGCGAACGGGTCTACGTGGCGTTCAACTTGCTGTCGGTCGATTACAAGCTCTGGTGACCGGCAGATCTTCCGTGCGCGACAGCCTCTCATTGAATGTGACGAGAGCCGCTGACACACTCGCCGCCGCCAATAGCTGCAACGAAGCGTGGGGCGGTAGTCGGGTCGGGAGCCGGCGCGGTGGATGCTGGAGGTCTTGCGAGCCCTGACTGTTTCTCCCCTTTGGGGCGAGTGTCCCGCTCGAGCGGACCGTCATCTCCGCCTACCGCCCCTACCACGGCTCGCCAAAAAGCGCGCTAATGCAACGGAACCACAGAACCACAGAACCCGGAATCCCGCGGAGGCTAACGGTTGCTTCCAGCTTACGTTGAGGCGGTCGGCACAGGTCAGTGGCCGGCGCGCGTCTGCTGAGGCGATCGAGCGCGCGGCGCGGGCCCAAGACTGAAGGTGTCGGTTGCAGAAGAGCGCACGTCACCGCCGGTGGCGGGCAATCTCCAGCTTGTCGGGCGGTGGCGTCGAAGCTCGGGGCGCGGCCCGGCGTGATGCCTGCAGCGTGGTCGCGCAGGGCGACGGGCCGCAGGATGTGTGTGCCGACGCGGAAGCCATGGACCACGCGATGCAGGCAAGTCGCAGAGCGATGCGCGCAGCGAATGACCGACGCTCGCCGCACGCTCCCGCGGCAAGCTACCGATCCAAGGGCGCATCAGCTATCTTGAGTAAGTGAGCTCGGGCGAGCCCGGCTTTACGTCGACCAGGTCAGCACGCGGAAATATTGAGATGTCCTATCGATGGCTTCATCCGCTCAGCTCTTCGCTTCTCCTCGCGGCCGCTCTGGGTTGCTCGAACGGCTCAAGGGTGGTGTCGAACAAGGCTGCAACCGATGCCGGGACCGCCAGCAGCGGCAAGTGTGTCGTTTCGATGAGCGATACCGCCAACTGCGGCGGCTGTGGGATCGCCTGCGCGAAGGGCCAGGCCTGCGCTCAGGGGCTTTGCTGTGCCGCTGGCACGAGCAACTGCAACGGCAAGTGCGTCGACCTCCAGCACGCCGTTGACAATTGTGGCTCCTGCGGCGCGGCGTGCTCAACCGGACTGCTATGCTCGGCCGGCAAGTGTGCGACCGAATGCCAAACCGGCGAGACACTTTGCGGCCAGGGCACCAAACAGCCATATTGCGCCAACACGGCGACCGACAATGCCAATTGCGGAAGTTGCCGCAATGTTTGCTCCTCTGGACAGGCCTGCTCGACAGGGAACTGCTTCCTCAGTTGCCAACAGGGATTCGTCAACTGCAACGGCGCCTGCGTCGATCCCAAGAGCAACAATTCCTACTGCGGGGCCAGCACTGATTGCTCGGGCATGCATTCCGGCGGCGTTTGCCAGGCCGGCGAGATTTGCTCGAACGGGGTCTGCAGTCTGAGCTGCCAAACAGGCCTGATCAACTGCAAAGGCACTTGCATCGACCCCCTGAGCAATAACTCCTACTGCGGGGCCAGCGCCGCTTGCTCGGGCACGCATTCCGGAAGCGTCTGCCAGGTCGGCCAGGTTTGCTCGAGCGGCACGTGCAGCCTGACCTGCCAGACGGGCCTCATCAACTGCAATGGAACCTGCGTCGACCCAAGGAGCAACAACTCCTTCTGTGGGGCCAGCGCTGATTGCTCAACCACACATGTGGGCAGCGTGTGCCAGGCCGGCGAGATTTGCTCGAACGGGACGTGTGACCTGAGCTGCCAAGCAGGCCTTATCAACTGCAACGGCACCTGCCTCGACCCCCTGAGCAACAATTCCTTCTGTGGTGCGAGCGGCGACTGCCTGGCCGCGAATGTCGGCGCGGTGTGCGGCGCAGGGCAGATCTGCTCGAGCGGCAGTTGCCGGCTGTCCTGCGAGAACGGCCTCATCAACTGCAACAACACGTGCATCGATCCGACGAGCAGCAACATCAACTGCGGTGCCTCGGGCGATTGCGTAGGGGCGAACGCCGGTGCTACGTGTCCGCCAGGTGAGGTCTGTTCCGCAGACGTTTGCGCTGTCTCTTGCCAGGTCGGCTTGACGAATTGCACGGGGACGTGCCGCGACCTGACCAGCGACTTCAACAACTGCGGCGCGTGTGGCAACAGGTGCGTCGCGGGCGAGGTCTGCTCCGGCAGCGCGTGCGTGGTGTCGTGTCAAGCGGGGCTCAGCAACTGCTCGGGAAACTGCCGCGATCTGACGAGTGACTTCAACAACTGCGGCGCGTGCGGCGATCAGTGCGCGGCCGGCCAGGTCTGCTCCGGCAGCGCGTGCGTTGTGTCGTGTCAAGCGGGGCTCAGCAACTGCTCGGGGAACTGCCGCGATCTGACGAGTGACTTCAACAACTGCGGCGCGTGCGGCGATCAGTGCGCGACCGGCCAGGTCTGCTCCGGCAGCGCGTGCCTAGTGTCGTGTCAAGCGGGGCTCAGCAGTTGCTCGGGGAACTGCCGGGATCTGACGAGTGACTTCAACAACTGCGGCGCGTGTGGCAACAAGTGCGTCGCGGGCGAGGTCTGCTCTGGCAGCGCGTGCGTTGTGTCGTGTCAAGCGGGGCTCA
>DASVHQ010000438.1:0-10988 GCA_036382515.1 Polyangiales bacterium
TTTAGCCAAAGCGGCACACCGATTTGACATTTTGTCGTGCGATGCCATCCTGTCGCACATGGAGACCGCCAGCGCGCCCACGGTGCTCATCGTCGAGGACGAGCGATCGAACCTCGTGTCGCTCGAACGCATCTTCGTGCGCGAGGGCTTCCGGGCGCTGCTCGCGGAGGATGCCCGTACCGCGCTCGAGCTGTGTCGCAAGCAGCGCGTCGACGTGGTGCTCACCGATCTGATGCTGCCGGGCATGAGCGGCCTCGACCTGCTCAAAGCGCTGCACACCGTTGCACCTGACGCCGAGGTGGTGGTGATGACCGCCTACGGGACGGTGGAGACGGCCGTCGAGGCCATGCGCGAGGGCGCCTACGACTTCGTCGAGAAGCCCCTCAAGCGCATGGACATCGTGAAGTCGGTGCGCAAGGCCGCGGAACGGCACGCGCTGCTCGCCGAAAACCGCACGCTCAAGAACGAGCTGTCGGCGCTGCGTAACCGCGAGATTGTGGGCACCTCACCGGTGTTGCGCCGCGCGCTCGAGATCGCGGCACAAGCCGCGCCGTCCACGGCCAACGTGCTGGTGCTCGGCCAGAGTGGCACCGGCAAGGAGCTGCTCGCGCGCTACATCCACCAGCAGAGCGGCCGGCAGGGGCCTTTCATCGCGGTCAACCTCGCGGCCTTGCCCGACACCATCGTTGAAGCCGAGCTCTTCGGCTACGAGCGCGGCGCCTTCACCGGCGCGGTTCAGAAACGCATCGGCAAGATCGGGCAGGCAGCAAACGGCACGCTCTTCCTCGACGAGATCGGCGAGCTCGCGCCGGCCGTGCAAGTGAAGCTCTTGCGCGTCTTGCAGGAGGGCGAGTTCGAACCGCTCGGCGGCAAGACCCAGCACGCCGACTTCCGCCTGATCGCGGCGACCAACCGCAATCTCAAGGCCGAGGTCGAGGCCAGCCGCTTCCGCGAGGACTTGTTCTATCGCCTGAACGTGATCGCGATCACCTGCCCCACCCTCGCCGACCGCAACGACGACATCCCGCTCTTGGTCGATCACTTCGTCGCCATCTACTGCCGCAAGAACAACAAGCCGCTGATGAGCGTCACGCGCGCGGCGCTCGAGCGGCTCACGGCCTATGATTGGCCGGGCAACGTGCGCGAGCTCGAGAACGTGATCGAGCGTGCGGTCGTGCTCGGACGCGGGCCGACCATCGACGTCGAGAACCTGCCCACGCCGATCGCACAAGCCGAGGCGCGCACCGGTAACCTCGCCTTTCCGCTGGGCACGCCGCTCGAGGAAATCGAACGCCGGGTGATCCGCGCCACGCTGGACCACACCGGCGGGGACAAGCGCCTGACGGCCCAGCTCTTGGGCATCGCCACGCGCACCATCTACCGCAAGCTCGCGGCCGAGGGCGAGGAAGAGACCTGAGTCGGCTGCCTGCCGCGCGCCGGCCGGTCGGAATGCGGCCGCGGTGCGGCTGACAATTTGTCACGGGTTTGCGGCGCACGCGGCTCGGACTTGTCAGCTTGTCGCGGCCGAGCCGTCGATTGATTGGCGGGGCCTACAAAATCCCTTGGGATTACCGTGGGTTTGGTATAGGCACGCCGCTTGCGTACGCAAAGCCCGGAGGCGTGTGCCTTGCAGCTCGATTTGCATCCCAAAAAGGTCCGCTTGGTCATCGTGCTCAGCACGCTGGCGGCGTGCGCCTACTTCCTCGCCAAGGGCACGACCAGCTACCTGGCCGGCAAGTATCTGCCGCCAAATATCAGCACGGCCAAGGCCGCGGGGCCGGCCGCGGGTGCCGAGGCCGCAAAGGGCGAGCGCCCGCCGGACATGAAAGTGATCCTGGCGCGCAACATCTTCGATCCCACGACCGGCGCGCTGTGGCCGCCGAAAGAAAACACCAACGCCACGTCGGCCACCGCCGCGCCCGAGGCCACCCCGCCGCCAGCGCTGGCTCCAGGACAGATGCCGCCCGCCTGCGAGGGCCAGGTGAAGATGGTCTCGTCCATCTTCTCGCCGAAGTGGCCCGAGTGGTCATTCGCCAGTCTGTCGCTCGGCAGTGCTTCGCCGCTCTTGTACCGCATGGGCAACACGGTGGACGGCAAGGAAGTCGACTCGGTCTATCCGGAAGCCGTGTTTCTGAAGACCAGCAACGGTGCGTTGTGCTCGCTCACGATGTTCAAGCCGCCGGCCTCCGCCGTCGCGCCCAAGCCCGCGGCTCTGGCGCCGGCCGCTGCACCGGAAGAGCCGGGCGGGGGCTTCTACGGCTCGAGCCTCTCCGAAGCCGAGCTCGACCAGAACATCCGCCAGATCAGCGATACCAAGTACAACGTTCAGCGCGGCCTGATCGACAAGGTGCTCGCGAACCAGGCCGAGCTGATGCGCTCGGCGCGCGTGGTGCCGCACGAGGAAAACGGCCGGGTCGTGGGCGTGAAGCTCTACGGCATCCGCAGGAGCTCGCTGCTCGGCAAGCTCGGCCTGCAAAACGGCGACCTCTTGCGCACGGTGAACGGCTTCGACATGTCGAGCCCCGACACAGCGCTCGAGGCCTACGCCAAGCTCCGCAGCGCCAGCGCCTTGTCGCTGGCCGTCACCCGTCGCGGCACCGCGGTCACGATGGACTACCAGGTAACCAACTGAGCACGAGCTTATGCGCACAGGCCATCTCCCCACCGCATCGACCGCAGGACTCCCGAACCCCCTTCCGAGGACCACGGCTGTGAACACGCGTGCTGCCCTGCTTTCCCCGCATCGCTTACTCGCCCGCATCGTCGTGACCACGCTGGCCCTCGCGACTGCCAGCTCCGCGCTGGCCCAGACGGGCACGCCACCGCCGCCCGCAACACCTGCGGTCCCCGTGCCCGTGCCGCCCTCGCTCATCACGCCGCCATCAGCTGCACGAGGCGCCGGCCGTCCGACGCTCGCGCCGAGCAAGCCGAGCCCCGCACGCCGCGGTCCCTCGGCCGCGGCCGCGCTGCCTGCTTTGACTGCGCCGCCGAACGTGGCCACCCCGGATCTCAAGCCGTTCGAGACCGGCATCGACTACCAGCCCACGCCGCCGAGCACCAAGGTCACCTTCAATCTCGAAGACGCCGACCTGCCCGAGCTGGTGCGCATGATGTCGCAGATCACCGGGCGCAGCTTCATCCTGCCGAGCAAGGCGCGCAGCATCAAGGCCACGGTCTACGCCCCGACCAAGGTGACGGCTGCCGAGGCCTACCAGGCGTTCCTGTCGATCCTCGAGCTCAACGGCATGGCCCTGGTGCCGTCGGGTCGCTACATCAAAATCGTCGAGTCCGGCCGTGTCGAAGGGCGGGCCATTCCGCTGTACAGCGGCGACGAGGGCGTGCCCACTGGCGACCGCTTCGTGACGCGCCTGCAGACGGTGAAGAACATCACCGCCGAAGACGCCTCGCAGTTGCTCGAGCGCTTCAAGTCCGCGGACGGCAGCATCACGGCGTACGCGCCGACCAACATGCTGATCATGACGGACACGGGCACCAACATCCGTCGCATGCTGCGCATCCTCGATGTCGTCGACATCGCGCGCACCGGTGAGCAGATCTGGGTCGAGCCCGTGCGTCACGCCAACGCAACCGACATGGCCACGCGCTTGAGCGACATCTTCGACGCGGGCGGCAAGAACAGTAAGAGTGGCGGCGGCGGGGCAGCACGTCGCGCGCCCACTCCGCCCGGCGCGCCTGGCACCCCGTCGGCGACCATCGGCGGCGGCAGCGAGCCGGGCCTCACCAAGATCATAGCCGACGAGCGCACCAACTCGCTGATCATCGTCTCCACCGAGGCGGCCTACCTGCGCATCCTGGAGATGCTCAAGTACCTGGACATCGCGATGGAGGGCGAAGGCAAGATCCACGTCCACCACCTGCAACACAGTGATGCAGAAGAGATCTCGACCACCCTCACCAACCTCGTCAGCAAGGGTGCCGCGACGCGCACAGGTGGCGCTGGCGGCGGCGGCGGTGACTCTCAGTCGAGCGCGTTCGAGGGCAAGATCGCCATCACCGCGCACAAGGCCAGCAACTCCCTGGTGATCACCTCGTCGTCGCACGACTACGCCGCGCTGCGCAGTGTGATCGAGTTGCTCGATTCCACTCGCCGCCAGGTGTTCATCGAGGCCGTGATCATGGAGCTCAACGTGAGCCGCTCGAGCAAGCTCGGGCTCGGCTATCACACCGGCATACCCGACTTTCCCGAGACGAACTCCCTGGCCGTGGTCGGCTTCAACGCGCAACGCACCATCGGCGGCGTGATCAGCGCCTCGAACGCAGACTTCTTGACCGGCCTCGCCGTGGGCATGCAGGGCCCGACTGTCACCAACTCGCAGATCGGCCTATCGATCCCTGGCTTCGGCGTGGCGCTGAGCGCGGTCGCGGCCTCGGGTGATGCCAACGTGCTGTCCACTCCGCACTTGATCGCCACCGACAACGTGCAGGCCGAGATCTCGGTCGGCGAGAACGTGCCGTTGCAGACCTCGGCGGTCGGTGGGCTCGGCGGCCTCGGTGCGCTCGGTGCGCTCGGTGGCCTCGGCAGCACGGGTGCGACCGGCGCGGCGGGCGCGGCGGGCCTCGGCGCGCTCGGCGGCATGGGCGGCTTCGGCGCGATTCCGCGTCAGGACGTGGGCACCACAGTGCAGATCACCCCGCACCTCAACGACGCCAGCGAGATCCGCCTGGAGATCGCCGAGGAGATTTCCTCCGCCGGCGCGCCCAGCACCACCGGCAACGTGGGCGTGATCTCGATCGCTCGCACCAAGGCCAAGACGCAGGTGGTGGTGCGCGATCAGCAGACCGTCGTGATCGGCGGGCTGATGCGCGACTCGGTCACCACGAGCCAGTCGAAGATGCCGATCCTGGGTGACATCCCGCTGATCGGCGCGCTCTTCCGCACCAATGACAAGCAGAAGCAGAAGCGCAACCTGATCCTCTTTCTCACGCCCTACATCATCCGCTCGCCCGACGACCTGCGCGCCATCTACGAGCGCAAGATGCGCGAACGCCAGGAGTTCCTCGATCGCTACTTCGTGTTCAACGACAACAACTACGAAGCGCCCGTCGACTACTCGCGTACGCGCGGCTTGATCGGCGAGATGATGATCGAGTTCAAGTCGATCGACGCCGACCGCAAGGTGATCGCGGACGCCGCCGGCAAGCCCGAGTTCAAGCACGAAGCGCGTCCGGCCGTCGGCGCCGTGACCGAGGGCGGAGTGAGCACGGGCACCGGCGCTGGAGCTGGAGCTGGAACTGGCGGCGGGGCGGGCCCGGACGCGCCGGCACCCGCACCCGAGCCAGGACCTGCCCCCGAAGCACCCGCCCCGGTCGTGGAGTAGCTCATGGTGGAGGATCGCTACGTCGGCGAGATTCTGGTGCGACAGGGCGCGCTCACGCCCGAGCGCCTCGAGCATGCGCTCGCCATCGTGCAAGAGCGCGGCGCCAAGTTGCGCGACGTGCTCACCACGACCCACGTGGTCGAGGAGACCGCGTACGTCGAGGCCGTGGCGCGCGAGCTCGGGATGCCGGTGCTCACCAAGATCCAGGTCGACGACATCCCCACCGATCTCGTGGCGCTCGTCCCGATCAACTTTGCGCGCCAGCACAAGCTCTTGCCGCTCTCGTCCACGGCCGACGTGATCCGTGTGGCAGTGGCCAATCCGCTCGATGTCGAGCCGCTCGACGACCTGCGTGCACTCTCGGGCAAGCGTTGCGAAGCCTTCGCCGCATCCGCCGACGTGATAGAGGCCGCGATCAACCGCGTCTACGAGCGCAGCAACGAAAACGCGCTGGCCGAATCCGACGCCGGCGACGACGTGGAGGAGCTCCAAGACCTCATCGACATGACCGACGAAGCACCGGTCATCCGCTGGGTGAACAACCTCTTCTACGAAGCCGTGCGCGACCGCGCCTCCGACATCCACATCGAGCCGGGCGAGACCGAAGTCGCCGTGCGCTACCGTATCGACGGTACGCTCTACCGTGTCAAGACCGCGCACAAGGGCTTTCTCTCGTCGATCGTGGCGCGCGTGAAGATCGAGGCGAACCTCAACATCGCCGAAAAGCGCCTGCCGCAGGACGGCCGCATCACCAAGAAGATCAAGGGCAAGCTCGTCGACGTGCGTGTCTCCACGATCCCGACGGCGCGTGGCGAGCGCATCGTGCTGCGTTTGCTCGACAAGGAGCAGGTGCTGCTCGATCTGCCGGGGCTCGGCTTCGATCAAGAGAAGCTCTCGATCATGAACGACCTGATCTCGCGCCCCAACGGGATCATTCTGGTCACGGGCCCGACCGGTGCCGGCAAGACCACGACGCTGTACGCCTGCCTGAACAAGATCAACTCGCCCGAGCTCAACATCATGACCGTCGAGGATCCTGTCGAGTACGAGCTCAAGGGCATCTCCCAGATGCCGGTGCAGCCGAAGATTGGCCTCACCTTCGCCGCCGGCCTACGCTCGTTCTTGCGTCAGGATCCCGACGTGATCATGGTCGGCGAAATCCGTGACCATGAAACCGCCGAAATCGCGATCCACGCATCGCTCACCGGTCACTTGGTGTTCTCCACGCTGCACACCAACGATGCCGCCGGCGCCATCGCGCGCCTGGTCGAGATGGGCGTGCAGCCGTTCTTGATCTCGTCGTCACTGCTCGCCGTGCTCGCACAGCGTCTGGTGCGCCGGCTCTGCAAGGAGTGCCGCACACCGTACATCCCGTCGGACCAAGACTTGCGTTCGCTTGAGCTAAATCCGGCCGACTACGGTCCGCCGCGCGTGATCGTGGCCGGCGTGCAGCCTGCGGCCAACGTGCGCGCTGTGGCTGGCAGCGCCGACAACGACGAGCCCACCGGAATCCATTCGCCGCGCGAGCTACGCGACAAGCCGCCGCGACCCACGTTCTATCGTCCTGCGGGCTGCGAGCTGTGCGTCGGCACGGGCTACCGCGGGCGAGTGGGTATCTACGAGATGCTCGTGGTCGACGAGCCGATCCGCCGCGAGATCCTCAACAACAGCGACAGCAAGAGCATCACGCGCGCCGCCGCGGAGCGGGGCATGGTCACGCTGCGCGTGGACGGAACGCGTCAGGTGATGGCGGGCGCAACCAGTCTCGAAGAAGTGCTCGCCATGACCCAAGCGGGCGACCTGGAGTAAGCCGTGGCGGTCTTCCAGTGGCAAGGCATCGACAAGACGGGGCGCTCGCAAAAGGGCGTTCGCGATGCCGACAACGCGAAGCTGCTGCGTGCGCTCCTGCGCAAGGACGGCATCCTCGTCACGGCCATCGAGGAAGACTCGGCCGCACGCGTGCGCACCGCGCGCGAGGTGGACTTCCGCAAGTACTTCCAGCGCGTGAGCACCGGCGAGATCGCTATGCTCACGCGACAGCTGGCAACTCTCTTGCGCGCTGGCGTGCCGCTGGTCGAAGCGCTGTCGGCGCTGATCGAGCAGGTCGAGAACCCACAGCTCGCGTCGGCGCTCACCCAGACGCGTGACAAGGTCAACGAGGGCACGAGCCTCGCCGAGTCGCTGCGCGCGCACCCCAAGCTCTTCGAGAGCCTGTACGTGAACATGGTGTCCGCGGGCGAAGCAAGCGGCACGCTCGACGTGGTACTCGCGCGTCTGGCCGACCACCTCGACTCGCAAGCGCAGCTCAAGGGTAAGGTCACCGGCGCCCTCTTCTACCCGGCGTTCATGTTCATCTTCGGCATCGGTGTGATCACGCTGATGATGGTGGTTGTCGTACCCAAGGTCACCTCGATCTTCGCCGACTTCAACCAGACGCTGCCCTGGAACACGCGCTTGCTCATCTTCGTGAGCAACGCCTTCGTCGATTACTGGTGGCTCTTGCTCGCCGCCCAGGCGGGCGCCATCTACTGGTTCGTGCACTGGCTTGGCACCGAGAAGGGCCGCGCCACCTGGGACACGAAGATTCTGACGTTCCCCGTGATCGGCAAGCTGCAGCTCATGATCGCCGTGGCGCGCTTCTCGCGCACGCTAGCCACGCTCCTGTCGAGCGGCGTCTCGCTGCTCACGGCCCTCGATATTGCGCGCAACGTGCTCGGCAACGTGGAGCTGATGCGTGTCGTCGAAGAGGCACGCTCCTCGATCCGCGAGGGCGAGAGCATCGCCGCGCCGCTCAAGCGCAGCGGTCGCTTCCCGCCGATCATGATTCACATGATCGCCATCGGTGAGCGCTCCGGCGAGCTCGAGGCGATGCTGCATCACGTGGCGACCACCTACGACAACCAGGTCACCGTGCGGCTGCAGACGCTCACCTCCATGCTGGAGCCGCTGATGATCGTGCTGATGGGCAGCATGGCGGGCAGCATCGCGCTGTCGATCCTGATGCCGCTCATGCAGATCAACGAGTTCATCCAATGAGACGGCGGCGTCCGAAGACAAATCCGATCCTCTTGCCGTGGGAGCGCGAGAACGCGTGGCTCGGCGAGCTGTTGTCGGGTCGGCGCTGGCGCACCGTGCTGCTCTCGGGGCTCGTGCTCGGGGTCGTGGTGTTCGCCTATCGCTCCGCCGACGGTCACGCGCGCGTACGCATGACGCGCGCGGCGATCGCCGACGCCGACCGCGCGGTCGCAGCCTTCGTGGCCGAGCTCGGGCGCTGCCCGCGTTCCACCGTAGAGCTGGTGCATCCGCCCAAGACAGGCGCGCACTACCTCGACGAAGTTCCTGTCGATGGCTGGGGCCATCCGCTCTTGATCCGCTGCCCCGGCCAAAACCCCAAGGACCTTGCCGAAGCCATCTCGGCAGGTCCGAGCGGGAATTTCCTGGACGACGACAACGTAATGTAGCCGAGAGACCGATCTGGAGACTGCCATGTCCACAAAGCCCAAGCACAACCTCGCCCGTCGCCTTCGTCGCAACCGCCGCAGACGCGAAGCCATGACACTGATCGAGATCATGATCGTCATGGTGATCATGGCGCTGGTCGCCAGCGGCGCTGCCTTCGCGATTCTTCCGCAGGTGAAGAAGGCACGCATCAAGCAGACGATGAGCGACGCCAAGGCCGTGTCGGCCGCCGCCGAGATGTACCTCTCGGAGCACAAGGACTGCCCGAACGTTAGCAAGCTCGTCGAGGAGAAGATCCTCGACAAGAAGAAGAAGACCAAAGACGCCTGGGACAACGACTTCAGCATCGAGTGCGATGACGACGGTGCCACGGTGAAGTCCGCCGGTCCCGACGGTCAGATGGGCACCGAGGACGACATCGAATAGCCGTGCGACGCGCGCGCCCAAGCATGGAGGGCATGACCCTCATCGAGATCCTGCTGGTGGCGGTGATTGTGGCGCTCGCCGCCTCGGGTCTCTCGTTCAGCCTGGGTGCGCTCGCGCGCACGAACTTGAAGGCGGGCGCCGAGCGCTTCGCTTCGGCGGTTCGCTTCGCCTACAACCGCGCGATCGTCCACGACAAGACCGTGCGCGTCTACTTCAAGATCCCCGGCAACACCTTCTCGATCGAAGAGGCACGCGGTGGGATCACGCTGGCGCGCGCCAGGGAGAAGGAAGACAAGAAGGACTCCTTCTCCAACGACAAGCGCCCGCTGGCTGCAGCCGTGGATCCGTGGGCGGCGGCGCAGGCGCGGCTGCGCCAACCCAACAAGCCGAGCTTCGGCGCCTCGCCGTTTTCGGCGCTCGAGACCGAGGATGGCAAGGAGCTCAAGCGCTTCAAGAACGTCAAGCTGCCGCACAACGTGCAGATCGTGAAGCTGATCGTGCCGCACGAGCCCGAGCCCGTGACCGAAGGCGAAGGCGCAGTGCACTTCTTTCCGGGCGGGCGCACCGAACACGCGGTGGTGCAGTTCAGCGACGGTCGTGAAGGCGTGTACTCGCTGGAGATCCGCGCGCTCACCGGCCGCATGAAAGTGTACGCCGAGGCGTACGAGCCACACGAGCTACAGACCGAGGACGACGCCGAAGGCAAGTCCTCGGACACCAAGGGCTCGGAGGTGGACGCGCCATGAATCGTGCCACGGCCGGCTTCACGCTGCTCGAGGTCATGATGGCCATGGCGATCCTCGCCGTGTGCCTGAGCGCGGTGTTCTCGACCGAAGCCGGTGCGATCCACATGTCGACGCGCGCGCGCAAGACCAGCGTGGCTGCGCTGCTCGTGCGCTGCAAGATGGGCGAGATCGAGGAGAAGATCGCGAAGGAAGGCTTGCCCGCTGTCTTCGCGCAGGGGCAGGACAACTGTTGCACCGATGCTCCAATCGAGGGCTTCGGCTGCCGCTGGGACATCAACCCGATCATCATGCCCGACACGATGTTCGGTGATCCGTCCAAGAACCCGCTCGCCAAGGGCACGGCGCTCGGTGGACAAACGCCCTCGAGCGCTGCAGGCGCAGCACAGCTTCCCATGGGCAGTGCGCGCGGTTCGACGGCGATGCCTGGCGCGCTCGGCGCAACCCCGCCCGGCGGTCTGCCAGGTCAGACCAAGCCGTCGCCAACCGACATGCTGGCGTCTGATCCGTCGCAGATGCTGCAGCCCGGCGGCGCTGGCGGAGCGATCGATGGCCTCGCGGCGATGGCCCTGCAGTTCGTGTACCCGGTGCTCAAGACTTCCTTCGAGGGTCAGATCCGTCGCGCGACGGTGACCGTGACCTGGAAAGAGGGCAGCCGCGACCACTCGTTCGACGTGACACAATACATCGTCGCAGAGCAGCCTGCGGTGATTGACCCGAGCACCCTGCAGGCCGGACAAAACGGGCAGCCTGGGCAGACAGGACAACCGGGTGCACCGGGCACAGGGACACAACCCGCCGCACCCGCACCGGGCTTCGGTCTCGGGGGTGGACTGCCTCAACCCTTCGGCATGCCGAGTGGGCTTCCGGGGGGACCATGATGCACGGCATGCTCACCGTGCATGCACGCGGCCGCGTGAGCGTGGCGTCGCCGCGTCGGCGGCGCGGCATGACCATGATCGAGATCATGGTCGCCATGGCGATCCTCTCGATCATCTCGACGCTCCTGTACAGCGGCTTC
>DASVHQ010000439.1:0-1574 GCA_036382515.1 Polyangiales bacterium
ACAAGTCGATCGGTTCGGCGTTGAGGCGCCCCGGAAGCAAGGCGCGAATTCGATGGAATACTCCCTGTATTTCGAGGATTCGCAACGCTGCTGTCGGGGATGGATCGGCGTCGAGGCGACCGAGTTGTTTCGCGTCGGGCCGTTAGCTCTGGCTCTCGCTCGCGTCGCCCACGACGCTACGTTGCAGCGAGCGCTTGCGGCGCAGCTCCAGGTTGCCGAGCTGTCCGCACGCGGCCATCACACTCTGGCCCTTGGTGATGCGACGGCGCACGGGCAAGCCTTCGTCGCGCAGCCAGCCGATGAAGGCATCGATCTCGGGCTCCGTCGCAGCGCGTGTCAGTGGCGCAGTGCCGGGGTTGTAGGGGATCACGTTGACCATCACGCGGCCGATCGGCCGGCAGAACTCGGCCACTTCCCGCGCGTGCGTCTGCGTGTCGTTCTTGCCGGGCAAGAGGCAATAGTTCACGCCGAGCACGAAATTGGCGCGTGGCCGATAGCGCACGAGCGCAGCCTGCAGCTCGGCGAGCGGCAACGTGCGGTTCACAGGCATCAGCTCGCTGCGCAGAGCGTCGTTCGCGGCGTTCAGGCTGATCGAGAGATTCAGGCGCTTCATGCCGAGCGCGCGCAGCCGCTCGATGCCATCGATGCGGCCCACGGTGCACACGGTGATGCGTTCTTGCGACATGCCCAGACCCATCGGATCGGTGATCACCCGCAGCACCTGCTCGAGCGCATCGGCGTTGTCGAGCGCCTCGCCCATGCCCATGAACACCACGTTGCGGAAGTCCCAACCCAGAACATGTCGCGCGACCAGCAACTCCGCGACGATTTCGGCCGCGCTCAGGTTGCGCAACAGGCCCATGCGTCCGGTCTCGCAGAAGCGACAACCCATCTTGCAGCCGACCTGGCTCGACACGCACAGCGTTTGCCGACCACGCCCCATCGGCAAGAGCACGCACTCGTACTCGAGGCCATCGTGGGTCGCGAGCACGGCCTTGGCGGTGAGCCCGGTCTCGGAGGCTTCACTCACGGTGCGCACCACGGCCGGCAACTGGAGGCGAAAGTGCTCGCGCCACGCGCCCGCAGTCGCAGCGCGCAGGCCCAGTGCCTCGGGATCGAAGCAGCCGCGTTGCATCACTTGCTTGTAGATCTTGCGCGCGATCCCGTGGCCGACGGGCAGCTTCTGCCGCGCCGTGTCGAGTAACTCGGCCGAGGTCAGGGCAGGCAGCTCGATGGGGTTGTGCGACACGCGCCGATGGTGACGCAGGAGCGCGACGCGTGCCAGCCGCGTCGCCCGCGACGCGGCGTCACGAGACGCTGGTGCCGGACTTGGGGGCCGCTGGCGCGCCCGAGTCTTTCATGTGGCGGTTGACGAAGCGCTCGTACGCTTCGCGCCCCTTGTCGAAGCCCACGATGCGCACGCCGACGCCCGTCTGGTTGTCCGCGCTCTTGGGGCCGCGCCACATCACCTCCAGCTTCAGGGAGACCTCGCCCTCCTCGTTGTCGAAATTCACGTTGAAGCGCGCGCCGACCTCGGGTGCGTGTTCCGCTACGATGAACATGCCGCTGTGGCT
>DASVHQ010000440.1:0-8625 GCA_036382515.1 Polyangiales bacterium
AGATCGATCACCCAGAGCCGATCGAACCAACGCAAGAGCGCGGCGCGCATACCTCGGTGGACGGGACCGTCTAGAAACGAAGCATTGGTCACGAGCCCGACCACCGCGCCCCCGGACGACGACCGCGCGGCCTCGGCCGCCCAGCGAAAGAAGCGCACGTAGGCGTCCGAGAGCACACCGAGCTTCTTCTCGGGCAGGCGGACTCCGGCGGCGTCGCAACGGAAGGTCTCGAGCAGCTGCTGCATCTGCTCCGTGGCTTCGGCCGCCGCCACGCTCCACGGCGGGTTTCCCACGATCGCCAGCACACGCCCGACTTGCGAAGCGGGCAAAAGCCCCGGCTCACGCAGCGTATCCGCGCAGCGCAGCTGCAAGCGAGCGCCGAGCTGGGTCGCAAAGGGTTCGAGCGCCGCCGCCAGCTGCAGCGCTTCGGCGTCCACGTCGATGCCGGTGAGCGTGGCAGCGACCCGCGGCTTGTCTGCGAGCACCTGCAGCGCTGCAGCCAGAAACGCCCCGGGGCCGCATGCGGGGTCGACCACGTGCACGCGAGCGTCGCCGACGCCGCCTGCCAGCTGCAGCTCGTCCTGCAGCAGCTCATCCACCGCACGCAGCACGAAGCGGGCGAGCTCCGGTGAGGTGTGCACGATCCCGTGGCTGCGCTTGCGAGCAGCCTGCGTCTGCAAGCTGCGGTCGCGCGCTTGCGCGGCAGCCAGCGCCAGTTGCTCCGCGGGGTGAAGCTCCATGCGGGCTCAGCGCAGCAGCTGATCCACGCCCACGAAGACGAGGAAGGCCAGACTCACGTAGCCGTTCACGTCGAAGAAGGCCTTGTTGAGCTTGGAGAGGTCGCTCGGCCTGACGATGGCGTGCTCGATGCACAGCAGCGCCGCGATGAGCCCCACGCCGAGCATGTACGCGACGCCGCGCCCGAGCAAGAGGCCCGCGCCGAGCAAGGATCCCACCGTGAGCAAGTGCAAGAGCCCGCTCGTGACGAGCGCACCGACCACGCCCAGGCGGACCGGGATCGAGTGCAGCTGCTCGTGCTCGTCGAAGGCGCGGTCTTGCAGCGAGTACAGCACATCGAAGCCAGCGACCCACGCGGCGACGCCGATCACGAGCAGCCAGGGCGCCAGCGTGACCGGCGCGCCGAGCGCGATCCACGCACCACCGGGCGCAAACGCCACGGCCAGGCCGAGCACCACGTGACACAGCGCCGTGAACCGTTTGGTGTACGAATAGCCCAGCGCGAGCGACAGCGCGACGGGGCTCAGGTACAGCGGCAAGCGGCCGAGCGCACCGGCTGCGGCAACGAACACTGCGCACGACGCAAAGACCAGCGCGCGCACGGCGTTCACGCTCAGCACGCCCTTGGGCAGCTCGCGATCCTGGGTGCGCGGGTTCTTGGCGTCGATGTCGCGGTCGACGAGGCGATTGAACGCCATCGCCGCGGTGCGTGCGCTGGCGATGCAGATCACGATCAGCACGAGCTTGTTCACTGTGAGCTCGGCATACGGTGCGGCCAGGATCACGGCCGCGAGCGCAAATGGCAACGCGAACACGGTGTGGCTCAGCCGCACGAGCGAGCCGTAGTGCGTGAGAGTTCTTGCGACGGTCATGCGTGGATCTCCGTGAGTGGTGCGCTGCGCTGATACGCCGGCCGCGAGAGCACGCGGCGCGGCGCTTTGTCGTGCTCGAGCACGTAGCGTTCGGGGTCGTCCACGGCGCTGCTACCGTGCTCGAAGGCGATCACTCCGGGCGACAGACCGGGCGCGAGCCGCCCGACCAGGTGCGCGAAGCCGAGGACTTCGGCGCCGTAGCTGGTGGCCATGGCGAGCAGCTGCCGCGGCGCCACGCTCGGGAAGCGCTGCCGCAGCGCGCGCGCTTCCGCGAGCGGATCGAGGCTGGCGTTCGAAGCCAGCGAATCGGTGCCGAGCGCGGGGTGGATCCCGGCGCGCAAGATCTCGAGCAGTGGTGGCAGCTTGAGCTCGATGTGCAGGTTGGAGCGCGGACACAGCACCACGGGGCTACCAGCGGCAGCCACCTGCGCGATTTCGTCGGGACGCGCATCGCACAGGTGCACGGCGATCACGCGCGGACCGAGCACGCCGAGGCGCTGCGCGTAGCTCACGGCGTCACAGCCCGGAACCGTCCAGTCGAGCGTGCTCGCGCCGCGAGCTGACAGCCACTGCGCGATCGCACCGCCCCCGGTCTGCAAGAACGCTCGCTCGGCCGCGTGCTCGGCCAGGTGCAACGAGGTACGTGCGTCGCCGCCGTCAGCTGCAACCACGATCTCGCGCAGCACGTCGGGGTGGAGCGTGTACGCGGTGTGCGGCGCGAGCGCGTAACGCAGGTTGGCAGGCCAGTGCGGGCGCTGCGCCCTCGCCTGCCGCGCCAGACCGAGCGTCACCTCACCCACGTCCTTGCGCATGCCAAACACTTCGTGAAACACCCAGCCCAGGATGGGCACCGCGCCCAAGGTATCCACCGCCGCCAGACTGTTGCTGACGTCGCCGACGAGGACCACGCCGGCCTGCAACAATTCCGATACGGCCTGGTCGATGGCCTCGCCATTGGCCTCGGGCTGCAAGCGCACCCTGGCCGCGACCAACGCGTCGACCCATGGCACGAAGCCGCCACCACCCGGCACCTGCCCGCGCAGCGCGGACAACTCCAGGTGCGTGTGCGCGTTCACCAGGCCCGGCGTGAGCACCGCGGCGTGCTGCTCCCAGTGGGCCGCCGCATGGTCGCGGCGCAGCACGGCGGCCGGCCCGACCGCAACGATGCGCTCGGCCTCGTCGAGCACGACCGCGCCGTCACGGAGCGGCGCGCTCTGCCCATCACCCGAAAGCAGCCAACTCGCAGCGATCCCGCGCATCTGTGCTCTCCGCGCTCAGGCCGGCTCGGTGAGCCGCTCGTAGCGCATGTTGCGCTGCGCCACTTTGAAGCCGAGCACGCGCGCGTGGCGCTCGATCTGCTGCGCGTCCATGCCAAAAGTCGTGCCTGCCGACGACACCACGTTCTCCTCGAACATCGTGCTGCCCATGTCGTTGGCTCCGTAGCGGAGGCCCACCTGGCCGATGCCCGGGCCCTGCGTGACCCACGAAGTCTGAATGTTGGCCACGTTGTCGAGCACGAGCCGGCTGAGCGCCTGGGTGCGCAGGTAGAGCACGGTGCCGGTCTCGCCCGCGATGGCGCGCGTGCCCACGTCGTGCTGGTAGTCCCAGCAGATGAACGCCGTGAAGCCGCCCGTCTCGTCTTGCAGGTCACGCACCTTGAGCAGGTGCAGCACGCGATCGGCTTGATTGTCAGCCGTGCCGAACATCATGGTGGCCGTGGTGCGCATGCCGATGCGGTGCGCGACGCGCATGACCTCGAGCCACTGACCGCTGGTGCACTTGGCCTTGGCGATCTTCGAGCGCACACGATCGGTGAGCACCTCGGCGCCACCGCCGGGCAGCGAGTCCATGCCTGCGGCGTGCAAGCGCGTGAGCACGGCCTCCACGCTCAGGTCCTCCAGACGCACGAGGTGCCAGATCTCCTCGGGGCTGAGCGCGTGCAGCTTGATCGGGAAGCTCGCCTTCATCCAACGGAAGAGATCCTCGTACCACTCGAGGTGCAACGCGGGGTTGAGGCCGCCCTGCAGGAGGATCTGGATGCCGCCCGCCGCGACGGTCTCGTTGATCTTCTGGGCCAGCTCGTCGCGGCTGAGCACGTAGCCCTCGCCGTGCCCTACCGGCCGGTAGAACGCGCAGAAGCGGCAAGAGGTGGTGCAGACGTTGGTGTAGTTGATGTTGCGGTCGACGATGTACGTGACCACTCCGTCGGCGTGCAGCGCACGGCGGCGCAGATCGGCCGCCAGGCCGAGGTCATGCGTGGGCGCTTCGCTGCCCAGACGCATGGCATCCTCGAACGACAGCCTGCCGCCGTCGGCGGCATAGTCGAGCAGCGAGTCGATGGAGCGGCGGTGCGGCAAGCGCGCGGGCGCTGCTTCGCCGACGAAACGCAGCTCGGTCTCGGGCAAGAGCTTGGCCTCGGCCGCGCGCCGCAGGAACTCGCGCAGGCCGGCGAGCGCGGCGTCGTCGAGCTGATAGCGGATGCTGTTGGTCAGGTACGCTGCGTGCGCGATCGGATCACCGCCGTGGCCACGCGCCCAGGCCTGCGCAATCTGCTGGCGCGCAGCCAGACCCGCCTCGAGCGAGCCCTGCAAGAGCCGCGTGTCGTGCGCCGTCAGCACGCCCGGTCGCGCCGTCCAGACGGCGAACACGAAGGGCAGCCCCGTCATGTCCTTCCAGGCCTGGCCGAGATCCAGCTCGTAGGCGTAGTGCCCCTTGGCTTCGAGCGCGACGTCACCGATCAAAACACCCAGCGTGCGGCCGTGCGCCTTCGCCATGATCTCGCGCGCCGGACGCGCGCTGTACTTCGGCTCGGTGCCTTTGCGCAGGTGGCGCACGATCAGCCGTGCCAGCACGACCGAGGTGCGGCTCGCGGCGTCGAGCATGATCTCGTCGGCCTCTTCGATCGGCACGTCGCCCACGATCCGCACCGACTCCACCGCGCCATCGCAACCGATCGCGATGCCCGGCACGATCTCGAGACCGCCATGCGTGGCGAGCGGTGCGACCGGCGAGAGCGCCACGTCGGCCTCGTCCTCGAACAGTCGGCGCGCGAGCTCCGACGGCTCGGCCAGCTCCACGTGCATGCGATCGTCGGCGAGCCCGGTCAGCAGACCGTGCAGGATTGGCTGCGCATTGAGAAAGCTCACGCCCACGACCCGCAGCCGACCTGCGTAGTCGATGGTCTCGCGGCGATAACGGTTCTCCACCAAGCCCGGCTTGTACTTGCCCATGCTGCGCTCCTAGTTTCCCATCACCACGGCGAGGCTGCGTTTCTCGGCGAAGCGTTCGCGCAGCTTGAGTGCCGCTTCCGGCAGCTCGGCACGCGGCAGCTCTTCGACCACGCCGTAGGTGGTGTCGCGCTCGACCGGCGCGCGGCCCGCCTCGCGGATCAAGCGCACCAGCTCGTCGCGCGAGAGCGCCATCGGCACGCGCGAGCCCGCCGAGTGGTAGATGCTCTCGTGCACGATCGTGCCGTCGAGATCATCGGCGCCGAAGCGCAGCGCCGTTTGCGCGGTGGCCACGCCCATCGACACCCAGTACGCCTTGATGTGCGCGAAGTTGTCGAGCAAGAGGCGCGAGACCGCGAGCGTGCGCAGGCTGTCGACCGCTGTCGGCTCGGGCAATTTCTTCAAGCTGTTGTTCTCGTTGTGGAACGCCAGCGGGATGAAGCACTGAAAACCGCCCGTTTCGTCCTGCAGCTCGCGCAGGCGCAGCAGGTGATCGACACGGTGCTCGAAGGTCTCGATGTGCCCGTAGAGCATGGTGCAGTTGCTGGGTAGGCCGAGCTTGTGCGCGGCGCGATGCGCTTGCATGTAGTCGTCGCCGCTGGCCTTGTCGGTCGCGATGCGACGGCGCACGTCTGGATGCAAGATCTCCGCGCCACCACCGGGCAGCGAGCCGAGCCCCGCCGCGCGCAAGCGCGTGAGCACTTGCGCGAGCGTCATGCCGAACTTCTGCGCGAAGTAGTGGATCTCGACCCCCGTGAAGCACTTGAGGTGCACCTCGGGCCGCACGCGCTTCCAGCCGCGCAGCAGCTCCTCGTACCACTCGAAGGGCAGATCGGGATGCAGGCCGTTGACCATGTGCAGCTCGGTCAGCCGCGCGTCGGGATGCTCGGCCAGCTCCTTCCACGCCGCTTCGTGCGTGGTCGTATGGGCGCCCGGGTCGCCCTCTTTGAGCTTCGCGAAGGCACAGAACGAGCACGAGGCCTCGCACACATTGGTGGCCTCGAAGCGCATGTTCACGTTGAAGTACGTGCGGTCGCCGTGGCGCTGCTCGCGCACCCAGTTGGCGAGCATGCCGAGCTTCAGAAGATCGCGCTCCAGGAACAGCTCACAGCCCTCCTCGAACGAAAGGCGCTGGCCAGCGCGCACCTTTTCCTCGATCGCCGCCGTCAGCGTCATGAGCGTTGCTCCGCGCCCGAGACCGTGGCTTCCACGAAGCGCGGGCTGCGGCCGGCGCGGGTGATGAGACCGCTGAGCTCTTGCTTGCGCTTCTCGGGCCCGTCGAGCAAGGGCAGAGTGCGCTTGCCGCCGAGGTCACCGAACAGCACGTCGGCGCCGAACAAGAGAGCTGTCTGCGCCAGCTCGAGACCGAGGGTGTCGAACGACACGCCCACGCTGCGATCACCCGGCGTGCGCAGGCGTACCAGCGCGATCTCCACGAGCAGCTCGGCGCCCGTGAGCTTTTCGCGCTCGCCCGCGCTCGGCTCCACGAGCGCAACGCCGGGCTCGCGCGCGGCGCTGGTCGTCACGATGCGCACCTCGTCGCCGCGAAACCTCTCGCGAACCAGATCGGCGAGGCCCGCCACCAACAGCAGGTCTGTCTTGCGCAAGCGTTCGAGGTCGCTTGCCGGCAAGCCCGCGCCGCCCAGCGCGCGTTCGGCGAGGTCGGACAGTCCTGCAGCCTGGATGGCGCGCATCAACACTCGTCCCATCTCACTTCTCCCGAATGCCCTCGCGCGCGGCGAGGTCCTGCAGAGTTACGTCGCTGCCCCAGCGCTTGCCCAGCGCGGCGGGCAGCCCGAGGTGATCGAGCACGCGCGCGAGCACCGTGTCCATGGCCTCTTCGAGGGAGGCCGGCCGGCTGTAGAACGACGGCGACGCCGGCAACACGATCGCACCCGCGCGCGTGATGGCCAGCATGTTCTCGAGATGGATCGCGGAGTAAGGCGCCTCGCGCGGCACCACCACGAGCTGCTTGCGTTCCTTCAGCATCACGTCGGCCGCACGCGTGAGCAGATCGTCGCTGATGCCGTGCGCGATGCGCGCGATGCAGGACATCGACGCAGGCAAGACCAGCATCGCGTCATACGCGGCCGAGCCGCTGGCGAAGGGCGCGGAGTAGTCGCGACCGTCGTAGATCGGGAAGTCGAGGTCGCGCGGATGACCGCCACACTCGTGCGCCCAGACCTGTTCGGCGGTGCGCGAGAGCACAATCTCCACGCTGACGCGATCATGGAAGTCCTGCGTGCGCAGCCAGCTGAGCAAGCGACGCGCATACGGCGCCCCGGAGGCCCCGCTGATCCCGAGCACCAGCTTCATGCCGGCCTCCGTGATGCTTCACGCGCCTGCGCTGTGGTCGGCTCGCGATTCATTTCACGCCTCGCACGATCGACGCGATGCCGAAGGTCAGGTCGGTGCCGCTGACATCACGGAAGCCCACGTCGCGCAGCGCTTGCTCGAACTCGGGGCGCGACATGAAGCCCTGCATCGAGCGCGACAGGTACCGGTAAGCCTCGCCGTCACCGGACACCCAGCGACCCATCAGCGGCAGCACACCGCGCGCATACAGCGCGTGGAAGATGCGCGTGGGCACGCGTGTGGGCCGGAAGAACTCGAGCACCACGATCACGCCCGAGGGCTGCAGCACGCGGTGCGCTTCCGCCAAGCCAACGCGCGGCTCGGCCAGGTTGCGCATGCCGAAGCCGCAGATGAAGCCAGCCACGGACGCGGAGCGCAGCGGCAAGCGCATCGCGTCGCCGACCATCACGAGCGCATCGGGCGCCTTCTTGCGCCCGGCCACGAGCATGTCGCGCGCGAAGTCGAGCGAGCACAGGCCGCGCTGCGACCAGCGCTCGCGCATGGCCAGCGTGAGATCGAGCGTGCCCGCGCACACGTCGAGCAGCGGGCCCTCGGGCAACCCGCGCGACAGCGCGTCGAGCGCGCGCGTGCGCCAGCGCTGGTCGATGCCGAACGAGAGCAAGCGATTCAACAGGTCATAGGTGGGCGAGATGCGATCGAACATGCACCGCACCGCGACCGCATGCTGATCGGCCGCACCCGCCGTGCGTGCCTGCAGCTCGGGCAAGAGGCCCGTGGGCCCGTCGCCTGCGAGGCCAGCTTGGCCCGAGCTTCCTGCTGTGGAGACGGTCATGGCGCACGACCCTGGGCAGCAGCCTGCATGAGCGGCGGCGCGCTGGCTGGGCGGGCGCCGGAGGGAGCGGGGCAGCTTTCAAAGTATTTTGAAAGCTGTGTGGGCGACAGAGGTATAGGGGCAGCCAAAGCGGCCCGTCAAGCCGCCCAGCGCACCCCACCGCGGCGCCCTGCCCGCCCTGGCCGTCCTCGGGCTGGGATGGGTGACGATTCGCCCAGGCCCGTGTTAGTGGTGCGCGACTTGGGCGGCCTCGGGCGCGGGGGCGAACTCCCAGCGCCGACTGTTCTTTCATCCATGGCCCGAGCCCAGGCCACTAGGGAGGCATGAACATGCTGCGACACAAAGAATTGGGAACGCTCGTGCCGTGGACGCTCGCCGCGTTGCTATTGGCAGCGGGCGCGAGCGCACAAGCCAACCCTGAGCTGGGGGACACCGGCGGCGGCGTCAAAGCGGCTGCCAGCACGGGCGGGACGGCCAAGGCCACCTGGCAGCCGCCGACCGGCGACCAACGCGCCGCGACGACCGACACCACGGAGCCGGCGGCAGCGGCTGACACCAGCGGCAACGCCGGGGCGAACCTCGCGACGGGCAACACCGATCACTCGGCGGTCGTCGGCAGCTGGGGCGTGGGGTTCTTTGG
>DASVHQ010000441.1:0-29107 GCA_036382515.1 Polyangiales bacterium
GCGCGTTCCAGCCTCGCTCGACGCCAACAGCTCCGGGTCGCGGATCGGATTGTAGGCATTGGAGATCGCGATGGCGTACCAGAGCTCGCGGTCGGCGTTCATCTGCTGGGCGATGGCGCGCAGGTAGCGGCGCATGCGCACCACGATCGTACCGGTGCGCGTGAGCTCGTCGGCGAGCAGCGAGGCAAAGCCGGTGAGCGCGTGCTCGCGCAGGATCGCGTCCTTGCTCGGGTAGTACTTGTAGAAGGTCGGCTGGCTGACGTCGACGCGCCGCACGATCTCGTCGATGGTGGTGGCCTCGTAGCCGCGCTCGCGGATCAGCGCGATGGCGGCGTCCGCGAGGCGGCGCTTGAGGTCGGCCTTCTTGCGCTCGCGCAGACCCGCGGGGCGCGCGCTCGGGGAGGTGGCTTTGCTTTCCATGCAGCTGCGGGGCTTGGTGCGAGAACAGCGGCCGTACAAATATTTTGTTCGGCTAAACTTTTTATAACACGTAAGCGTTCCGAGGCCAGCCGATTTGCGCGCGCGCCGATGTGGGCTTTGAGCGACACGGCCGGCGAGTGACAATCTCGAGTCCGCGGACGCGCAAACGCAGGTATCGCTTACCAGTGAGCTTCGGATCGGCTACGCTGCCCGGATTCTCAAACGAGCCTTGGTAGTCGCTCACGGCGGCCCTCGATCAGAAGAAGTGTTCCGACATCCACAGGACAAGCTGCCCGTCGCTGCCGTCGCCGCGCTCACATGCTTGGATTTCGGCGTCTACCTGAACGTCGACCACGTCGGGATGCTGTGCGCGTACTGGCTGCTCATGGTGATTCCCAAGGGCGTGATCTCCGCCTGGAACCACCACCACCAGCACTCATTCACCTTCCGCTCGCCGTGGCTCAACCGCGCGCTCGAGATGAGCTACGCAATGCACACGGGCGTGACCACGCACCTGTGGCTGCTGCATCACGTGCTCGGCCATCACGTGAACTACCTCGACCAGACCAAGGACGAGAGCCGCTGGCAGCGCAAGGACGGCACCCGAATGGGCGTGCTCGAGTACACCTTGGTCGTCAGCGCCACCGCCTACCCGCGTAGCTTCCAGGTCGGGCGCCGCCATCCCAAGCTGCAGCGCACCTTCGTGGCGTTCGGGCTGCTGACCGTGGCGATCGCCACCGCGCTGGTCTGGTACCGCCCGTTGCCCGGGCTGTTCGTGTTCGTGCTGCCCATGGTCTGCACGCTGATGTTCACGGCGTGGGTGACCTACGACCATCACGCGGGCCTTCTGACCGACGATCCGTTCCAGGCCTCGTACAACATCCCCAATCGTTGGTTCAACGTGCTCACGGGCAACCTCGGCTACCACACCGCGCACCACTACAAGCAGGGTGTGCACTGGTCGCAGCTGCCCGCGCTGCACGAGACGATCAAAGCCAAGATCCCCGCGCAGCTGTACCGCAAGTCGACCTTCGACGCGGCGCTCACCGTGCTCGAGGAGTGAGCGCGCTCGCTCTGCCCGCGTGGGAGCTTGTCCCGCCCGCCTATGCCGCACGCCTGCCGAGGCCGTGACGGCGATAGGCCAGTCACGCGGCTGCGTGCGTGCGCCGCAGGGCGCGCGGTGCGAGCGGCCGACCGGCACAGTCGGGCTGTGGGAAAACGTGGGTGGGCACAAATGTTTTGTTAGACAAAACTTTTTATGTGAGCTAAATATTACCGAGGGTCCTGAGTTGGACTTGGCCGAGCACGCAGCGCCCCGATGGAGATGATCGCCATGACCGCACCGAGCAGCCCGGAACAAGAGCTCAAGGCGCTGATCGCCGACGCGCAAGCGCAGCCCGCCCGGATCGCGAGCTTCCTCGACGGCCTGTCGCACGCAGAGCGCGTGAGCGCGAGCCGCAGCCTCGGCGCGCGCGTGCAGGCAAAGCTCTGGCACAAAGTGGACGGCTTCGGGCCGCTGTCGTTCGACGACTTCGTGCCCAGGGGCACGCCCGCGCTCACGCCTGTGCGGCACTATGGCCGCAACTCGCAGCCGGCCTTCACCATCTTCGAGAAGCGTTTCTACCGCACCGGCAACGGTGACGAGGTCGCGGGCGCGAACTTCCAGGCGATCCAGGCGATCACGGGCCCCGGCTACTTCGTGTGTGGCTTCGACGCCGCGCGCCACGAGGTGCTCATCGACTACAGCCGCGTGCCCACTGTCAAGCCCGAGGGCTTCCTGCCGATCCGCAGCAACGACGTGGGGCTGGCGCGCGTCATCTACCGACCGTGGGTCGACGTGATGCGCAGGGTCTCCACGCACGTGACGATCGGCCAGGCGCGGCGCAAGGACAAGTGGATGGGCTTCTTCTTCGTGCTGTGCAGGGAGCAGCCGTGATCTGGCTGATCAAGTCCGCGATGAAGGCCATGATGCCGCGCAGCGAGAAGCTGCCGGGAATCGCCGACACCGATCTCGACGGCTTCCTGCGGCGCATGCGCAGCGAGGCCGATTCACTCTACTGGCTGGGCCTCGTGCTCGGCGCCGTGCTCTTCGCGTGCACGCCGCTGCTCACGCTCGGCATCCCGCTGCCGGCGTTCTTGTTGCCGCGCAAGCTGGTCGAGAAGCACGCCAACAAATTGTTGTCGCACCCGATCTACGTGCTGCGGCAGAGCGTGTTCCTGGTGCGGCTGTCGGCGGGCATGTGCTGGGGCGCCGACCCGGCGGTGCGCGGGCGCTTCCTCATGGCACCCTACCCTCCCGATCCGGGAACCTACCGGGCCTCATGACGCACATCGCATTCCAACCCGAAGGTCCTACGGTCGAGCTCGAGGCCGACTACGTCGTGATCGGCAGCGGTGCCGGTGGCGCAACCGCGGCAGTCACGCTGGCGCGCGGCGGTGCGCGCGTGGTGATCGTCGAAGCTGGACCCTGGCGTGACCCCGCGGACTACCCGAGCTCCGTGTACGGCGCGATGCGCGACATGCTCGACTCGTGGGGCGCGAACTTCACGCGCGGCCGTGCATTCTGGCCCATCGTACAGGGCTCGCTGGTCGGCGGCTCGACTGTGATCAACTCCGCGATCTGCGTGCGCACGCCGAACGACGTGTTCGAGCGCTGGGAGCGCGAGTACGGCATCGTGCGCGAGCAGCTCGCCGACGACGTGTGGCGCGCGCAGGACGAGCTGGAGCGCGAGCTCAGCGCCGAGGAGCTGCCCGCAGCGGCGCGCGGCCGTTCGAACTTGCTCGCCAAGCGCGCCGCCGACGCCATGGAGATGGATAGCCACTACATGGTGCGGTACGTGAAGGGCTGCCGCGGTGATGGTCAATGCCTGCAGGGCTGCAAGGCCGACAAGAAACAAAGCCTGAACCGCAACTTCGTCCCCGAGGTCATCACGCGTGGCGGCACTGTGCTCTCGTGCGCACCGGCGAACAAAGTCTTGTTCGAAGGCGAGCGCGCCGTCGCGGTGACCGGCTACTTCCGGCATCCGCAGACGCGCGAACCGGGCGCGAGCTTCGTGGTGCGCGCACGCAAGGGTGTGGTCGTGGCCGCCTCGGTGACGCGCTCGCCGCTGCTGCTGATGCAATCGGGCGTACGCAACGCGATGGTCGGCAAAGGCTTTCGAGCGCACCCGGGCGCGCCGGTCTTCGGCTGCTACGACGATCCGGTGGACATGAACAGCGGCGCGACGCAGGGTTGGGCGTCGCTCGCCTACCGCGACAAGCCCGGCTTCAAGCTCGAGACGCTCAGCCTGCCGCTCGACATGCTATCAGGACGGCTCGCGGGCGCCGGGCAGCTCTTGATGGACCGCCTGACCGAGTTCCGGCAGATCGCCATGTGGGTGCAAGCCTGTCGCGCCGAGAGCGTGGGCGAGGTGCGCAGCAGCGTCAGCGGCAAGTCCGCGGTGCACTACACGCTCAACCGCGACGACATGCTGCGCTTCCGAGAGGGCATGTACACCGTCGCGCAGATGCACGTGGCCGCTGGCGCGCGCGCGGTGCTGCCATCGATCCACGGCATGCCATACAAGCTCGCGCCGAGCGAGATCGACCAACTCAAGGACGCACCACTCGATCCGCGCGCCTACGTGTCGATCCTCTCGCATCTGTTCGGCGGCTGCGTGATGGGCAAGGACCCTGCCCGCTCGGTGTGCGACGAGAACGGTCGCGTGCATGGCCACCCGAACCTGCTCATCGCCGATGCCTCGGCGATCGGCACTAACCTCGGAGTGAACCCGCAGCACACGATCATGGCGCTGGCGCGGGTGTGGTCGCAGCGCTTGCTCGAAGCGGCCTGAGCCACAAAGCCCTCGCGCTCACCACGACTCGGTCTCACAATGCGGCCGGCGCCCGAGGCCGGTCGGCACGAGACCGGTCGCACGCGCAGACGGCCATGACGACCTACAACGTTTCCGAGCAGCCGCGCGTCTCGTTCGCCGCCGCCACCCGCGTGTGGGCGCGCATCGGTCTTCTGAGCTTCGGCGGGCCCGCGGGGCAGATCGCGCTGATGCACAAGGAGCTGGTCGAGGAGCGCAAGTGGATCAGCGAAGAGCGCTTCCTGCACGCGCTCAACTACTGCACGCTGCTGCCCGGTCCGGAGGCGCAGCAACTGGCCACGTACATCGGCTGGCTGATGCACAAGACGCGCGGTGGCCTGGTCGCCGGGATCCTGTTCGTGCTGCCGGGCTTCGTGACGATCCTGGGGCTGTCGCTGCTCTACGCCGGGTTGCACGAGCTGCCGCTTTTGCACGCGCTCTTCTTCGGGCTCAAGGCGGCGGTGCTCGCGATCGTGGCGCATGCCGTGCAACGCATCCGCAAACGGGCGCTCAAAAGCCGGTTGATGTATGCGGTGGCGGCCAGCTCGTTCGTCGCGATCTTCTGCTTTGCCGCACCGTTTCCGGCGATCGTGCTCGCGGCGGGCGTCGTGGGTTGGCTCGGTAACCGTCTGATCCCGGGCACGCTGCCGGCGCCCGCTGCGAGCGCAAGCAGCGCGAGCGAAGAGAGCGTGATCGATTCGATGCTGACCGCGGGCGAGCTAGCCCACACCCAGCCGAGCCGTGGTCGCGCGCTGCGCGTGCTCGTGGTGTGCTCGCTACTGTGGTTCGGCCCACTCCTTTTGCTGCGCATCGCCCTGGGACCGCGCAGCGTCTTGTTGCAGGAAGGGCTGTTCTTCAGCCAGGCGGCGGTGGTCACGTTCGGCGGCGCCTACGCCGTGCTCGCGTACATCGCGCAGCGCGCGGTCGGCACCTATGGGTGGCTCTTGCCAGGCGAGATGCTCGACGGTCTGGGCATGGCGGAGACCACGCCGGGCCCACTGATCATGGTCACGCAGTTCGTGGGGTTCATGGGGGCGTGGAGGCACCCGGGCACGCTGCCACCGCTGCTTGCAGGTGTGCTTGGCTCCGTGATCACGGTGTGGGTCACCTTTGTCCCGTGCTTTTTGTGGATCTTCCTGGGCGCGCCCTACATCGAAGCGTTACGCGGCAGCCGAGCGTTGTCGGCGGCGCTGTCGGCGATCACGGCGGCGGTGGTGGGCGTGGTGCTCAACCTCTCGCTCTGGTTCGCGCTGCACAGCGTGTGGAGAGAAGTGCGAACGTGGAATGCGGGCCTCTTGCACGTGCCCGTGCCCGTGCCTGGCAGCCTCGATCCCGGTGCGCTGGTGTTGACCGCGGTCGCGCTGCTGGCGATGTTTCGCTTCCACTCGAGCGTGCCGAAGACGCTCGCGGTCTGTGCAGCCCTCGGCGTGCTTTGGAAGTTGCTCGCGCCCTGAGCGGCGCTGGACCTGAGCCAGCGTCAGCGCGGGAAGGTCACGTGACACAGACAGCCCACGACGGTGCGTAGATCGTCGATGTCGAAGGGCTTGTTGAACACGGCCACCGCTCCGAGACGATGGGCCTCTGCGTGGGTGTCCGGGTCGCCAAAGCCCGTGATCAAGATCACCGGCGTGGCCCCGTGCGACTTACGTAGAGTCTCGAGCGCCTGCAGTCCCGACATGCCCGGCATACGGATGTCGGAGATGATGAGATCGACGGCCGCGCTCGAGCTCGACGTCTCACGCAGCTCGTCGAGCACGTGCATCAGCTGCTCGGCGTTGTGCGCGGTGCGCACCTCGCAGCCGTCGGCACGCAGCGCCGTGGCGAGCAAGCTGCGCATCTCGACGTCGTCCTCGGCGATCACCACGCGCGCGGGCGGGATACCAGCGGAAGCAGCAGAGACCTGGGGCAACGAGGCCATGCGGGCAGCCAGTGCACGCGCCATGCCACGAGTGCGCGAGGCGTCTTCGCCCCGCAATTCGCGCGGCCTGCATGAGCGCGTGCGTGCCGTTTTGCCCCACGAGGCAGATTGCACCTGTCGAGACGCTGCGCCGGGTGCGCGACGGCGCCGGGCGGGAGCGCCTCTCGGCCTGTCGCTGCGCTCAGGGCGTGGCTTTGGTTTCGCCGGAAACGCCGTACTGCTGCAGCTTGCGATACAGTGTCTTGCGATCGAGGCCCAGCGTCTGCGCGGTGAGCGACTTGTTGCCACCGAGCCGGTCGAGCACCCGCAGGATGTAGCGACGCTCGAGCTCGTCGAGCGTCACGAGCTCCGCGGGATCGTCGCTGTCGAGCACGACGTGGCTGCGCTTGTAGGTGCGAACCTTCTCGGGGAGATCGTCGATCACGATCTCTTCGAAGCGTGTCAGCGCGACGGCGCGCTCGATGCAGTTCTGCAATTCGCGCACGTTGCCGGGCCACGCATAGCTGACGAGCTTCTCCGCCGCCGTCGACGAAATGCCACGCGCAGGTTTGTTGAAGGCCTTGCCGAAGTGCGTGACGAAGTGCTGCGCGAGCAGGAGCACATCGTTGCCGCGCGCGCGCAGCGGGGGCACGGCGATGTGGATCACGTTGATGCGGTAGTAGAGGTCCTCACGGAAGCGGTGCTCGAGCGCAGCCGTCTCGAGGTCACGGTTGGTGGCGGTCACGATGCGCGCATCGAACGCCACCTCAGCGTCGCCCCCGACTGGCCGCACCTTGCGTTCTTGCAGCGCGCGCAAGAGCTTGGGCTGCAGACCGAGCGACATCTCGCCGACTTCGTCCAGGAAGAGCGTGCCGCCGTTGGCCTGCGCGAACAGGCCCGAGTGCGCCGACTTGGCGTCGGTGAAGGCGCCCTTGACGTGACCGAAGAGCTCGCTCTCGAGCAGCGTTTCCGGCATGGCCGCGCAGTTGATCGCCACGAACGGCCCTGCCCGGCGCTGCGAGCGCTGATGCAACGCGCGCGCGACCAGCTCCTTGCCCGTGCCGCTTTCGCCCGTGATCAGCACGGAGGCGTCGGTCTCGGCCACGCGCTCGATCAGGTCGTAGATCTGCTTCATGGCGGTGCTGTCGCCGATCAGCTCGGGCAGAGGGTGCGTGGCGGCCACGGCCTGCCGCAGCCGCTTCACCTCCGCGCGCAGCACGCGATGGCGCACGGCGCGCTCGAGATTGAGCTGGAGCGCGTCGAGCTCGAAGGGCTTGGTCACGAAGTCGTACGCACCCGCACGGATCGCGGCGATCGCGGTTTCCAGGCTGCCAAAGGCGGTGATCACGACCACGGGCACGTCGGGCCGACTGGCGATGGCGCGTTCGCACAGCTCGAGGCCGCTCATGCCGTGCATGTTCATGTCGGTGACGAGCACGTCGAAGTCCTGGGTCTGCAACACCTCCAGGCTCTCGGCCGCGGACGTGCGAAAGGTGACGTCGAAGCCGCGCTTGGTGAGCCCCGCCTGGAGCATCTCACACATGCTGCGGTCGTCGTCGACGATGAGTGCGCGTCCGGTCATGACAGTGCTCCTGCGGCCGGTAAGTATACGGCGAACATGCTGCCCCGGCCGACTTCGCTGTGCACCTCGATCCAGCCGTCGTGCTCGCGCACGATGCCGTGCGTGACCGCCAGGCCGAGGCCGGTGCCCTCGCCGACGTCCTTGGTCGTGAAGAAGGGCTCGAAGATGTGGGTGATCGTCTCGGCGTCCATACCGTGTCCGGTGTCGTTCACTCGTAGCACGGCGTAGCCCCCCTCGGGGCCGCCAACGTCGACGGGCGGGCGCGCTCGTTCGTACGCGACCGTGATGCGCACCTCGCCCGGCCCGCTGACGGCGTGGATTGCGTTGACAACGAGGTTGGTGATCACTTGTTGCAGCTGCGTGGGGTCGACCGGCGCGATCACGGGCGCGCTGTCCTCGAGCGTGAGCTGCACGCCCCGCTTGTCGGCGAGGCTCTGGAGCAGGGTGAGCGTCTGCTGGGCCACCCCGCGCAGATCCAGCTTCGCGCGCTGCGAAGTCCGCGGTCGCGCAAAGTCCAGGAGCTGACGGATGATGTTCGTCATGCGCTTGGTCTGGTCGACGATGATGCGCGCATCTTGCTGCACCTGGTCGCCCTGGCTCTCGCGCGAGGCGATCATCTGTGCGCGACCCGAGACCACGTTGAGCGGTGTGCCCAGCTCGTGCGCCAGGCCCGAGGCCAGCTTGCCGACCGTCATCAGTCGATCGGCATGACGCAGCTGGTGCTCGGCGGCGATGCGATCTTCGGTCTCCTTGTGGACGCGTTCGTTGGCGGCGGCCAAGCGCTCGCTCATCGCGTTGATCTCGGCGGCGATCTCGCCTAGCTCGTCCTGCTGGGCGAGCAAGAGCGGCGTGCTGAGGTCGCCGCTGCCGACGCGCCGGACCTTCTCGACCAGCTGGCGCGTGGGCCGACCCACGAAGACGGCACCGACAATGCCTGCCATCACCGCGCAGATCAGGATCAGCACCAGTGTGCCGACCACCGTGCTCACGATGGTGAATCGCACGTAGCGTCGCTCGTCCTCGAGTGTCTCTTTGAGCTCGACTGCCCCGGGCGCAGCCAGCAATTCCACCACCGGAACGTAGGTGTAGAGGGCTCCGACGCCGGTTTCGATGCGGCGACTGACGGTGGCACCAGCGCGGAGCTGGGCCACGTCGGCAGCGCTCAAGCCGGCCTCCGAAGTCACGCCCTGCGCCTCGAGCCACACGAAGCGTACCCGCACGTGCTGACTCTTCTTCGCGACGTCGCGCAGCAGGGAAAGCGCAGCCGATTCGCCCTCGGTACGCCACGCGTAGCCCATGTCGTGGGCCAGCACGGCACCCATCAGCGCTGCATCGCGCCGCGTGTCCTGGTCGAAGAGCGCAACCTCGCGCTGGACGCGAATCACGGCGTTCACCGTGAGCACCACCATGATGCCCAGTACCAGCATCAGCACGAACTTGCGTGTCAGCCGCATGGCGGCCGATCTCTAGCGGTATTTCGCAGCGGAGACCAGGACGGCCCGCACGCCTTCCGGCGTTATCCTGGACCAGCCAGCGCTTCGTTGTAGGATCGGCATCGATGTGGCGTCTCCCCGGCCGACCCTTCTCGCAGTCTTGCGCCTACTTGCAGCTTGCGCTGCTGGCGGCCGCGCTTGGCGGGCACTCGGTCCACGCCCAGGCGGCGGCCGCGCGCCCCGTCACACTGACGCAGGCGCTGGCGGCCGTGCCCAAGGCGCCGTTGCGTGAGGTTGCGCGCCTGCAGACGTCTGCCGCGCGCAACGCGGTCGATGCGGCTGGAGCGTGGCCTGCCACCTCGGTCGGCTTGACCACGAGCCTGCGGACAGCGCGCTTCACGCCCTCGGTCAGCCTGCCTTTGCCCGTGTTCGGCACCGTGTCAGCCAACAAAGACGCCGCGCGCGCCGAGCTTTCCGTGGCGCGCGCCCAGGAAGCTGGCACGGAGCTGTCGTTGCGACGCCAGGCGCAAGAGGCGTGGACCGAGCTCGCACTGGCGCAGGCCGTGGCGAGCCTTGCGGCACAGGCCGCTGCGCGCGAGCAGGAGCTGGCCGATGTCACGAAGTCGCGCTTCGATGCCGGCGAAGCCCCACGCGCCGAGGTGGTCGCCGCCGAGGCGGAAAGCCGCCGCGCCAAGGCTGAAGCCACTGCAGCCGCGAGCACGGTGGGTGCGAGCTCGGCCGTGCTCGCCGGCGTGTTGGGCTGGCCACCGGAGGCGCTACTGCTCGCAGACGGTGGTTTGCCGGAGCCGCGTGCTCCGCAGCCGTTGGCTGCATGGCTGGCGCGCGCTGCTGCACACCCCGAGGTGCGAGCGGCGCTGGCCCGCGCCAACGTGGACGCGGCCCACGTGAAGCAAGCCGAGCGGGCGCGCTGGCCGAAGCTGGCCCTGCTGGTCGAGGCGAGCATCGACGACCCCACGTTGCCGGGCTCCGACATGCGCACCGGCGTGGGCGTGGAGGTGCCGCTTTTGGGGCGCACGGCCGAGACGATTGCCACGGCGCAGGCCTTCGAACGCGCTGCGCGTGCGGAGCAAGACGCGACGCAACGCGACCTCGGCGCGCGGGTCGTCAGCGCCTATCGCCGCGTCCAGAGCGCACGTGAGCGCTTCCGCGCGCTGCGAGACGACGTGCTGCCCGCACAGCAGGAGTCCGTGCGCTTGTCGCGCGCCGCGTATGCAGAAGGCCAGCAGGGCTTGATCGCAGTGATCGCCGCCAATCGCGCGCTGGCGGAAGCCGAGCGCGGCATGGTAGGCGCACAGGCCGACGTGGCGCTCGCCCAGAGCGAGCTGGAGTGGAGCAGCGGAGGCAACCCATGAACACACGATGCTCGACGCAAGCTGGCAGCGTGTCAGGGTTCGCCCTCGTGCACCTCGCCGTGCTGGGCCTGTGCGGTGTGCAGCTGACGGGCTGCCAGGCACGTGGCCACGACGACGCGGAGCCCGCGCTCGGAGCCATCGAGGTGGTGTGCGAGGCGGCGCACGCGGGCAACATCGCCGAGCACGTCGAGCTGCGCGGCGTGGTACGCCCACCGCCGGAGCGTGAAGTGCTGGTCTCGTCGCTCGTGGCCGGTCGGCTGCGCGAGGTACGCATCCACGAGGGTGACCGCGTGACCAAAGGCCAGGTGCTGGCGGTCGTGGACGACCCGGCGCTGAGCGCCGCCACCACGGAGGCCGAAGCGGGCAGTGCGTCGGCCGAAGCCGGCTACGAGACGGCGCGCGGCGCGCTCGCGCGTGCCGAGCGCCTCTTCACGCAGGGCATCGCAGCCAAGCGCGAGGTGGAGCAAGCCAAGGCCGCCGCGGCCGCCGCAGAAGCCGAGGTGAAGGCCAAGCGCGCGCATCAGGGCATGGCCTCTGCGCAGCTGGCACGCGCGCAGGTGACCACGCCCATCGACGGAGTCGTCGTGCGGTTGCACCGCGCCCCCGGCGACGTGGTCGACGGCACCTCGCAGACGCCATTGGCGGTCATCGCCGATCCGTCGGTGCTGGAGCTGCGCGCCGACGCGCCTGCGGCGGCGCTCGTACGCCTGCAGACGGGCGCGTCGGTCGACATCCACCTGGACGCACTGCCCGACCAGCTGCTGCACGGCAGGCTGGCGGTGGTCTCGCCCTCCGTGGACACCGAGACGGCGCTCGGCAGCGTACGCATCGCCATCGACAAGAGCTCGCTCGCGCTCAAGATCGGTCTGGCCGGTCACGCCGACATCCAGATGGGCGAGCGCCAGGCGGTCACGCTGGTGCCCAGCCGAGCGCTGCGGCGCTCGACGACGGGGGTCGACGAGCTCGTAGTGTGTGCAGCTGACAATGCAGGCAAGCTCGCGGCACAGGTGCGCAGCGTGAAGATCGGCGTGCGCCAGGGTGACGTGAGCGAGGTGAAGCAAGGTGTGGGCCTCGGCGAGCTGGTCGTCGTCGACCACGCGCTGGGGCTGCAGGACGGCGCAGCGCTGGTCGCGAGGCAGCCCGCAGCGACAGCCGCGGAGCCCGCAGCTCGCCCCGGGGCGAGTCGATGAGCCTGGTCGCGGGACTTCGGCAGCGCGCCAGCTTGGTTTGGCTGCTGACGCTGTGCGCCATCGCGTTCGGCGTGGTGTCGCTGTACGGCCTGCCCAGCGGCATCCACCCCGAGGTCGAGTTTCCTCGGGTGGTGGTCGTGGTGCACGTGGGTGACCTGCCGCCCGAGGTGGTGGAGACGCTCGCGACGCGGCCGCTCGAGGAGGCGATCGCGACGCTGCCGTACCTGCGGCGCGTGCGTTCGCGAACCATCCGCGGCGCTGCCGAGCTGGGGATCTCGCTCGAGCCTGGCTTCGACACCTGGCGTGCACTGCAGCTGGTCCAGAGCAAGGTGGCCGAGGTGCGTGCTGACCTGCCGGCGAACGCCACGGTGATCGTGGAGCGCGTGGCTCCGACTGCGCTGCCCATCTTGACGCTGAACGTCGACGGCAGCGACGACCCACGCGTGCTGCGCGAGATCGCCGCGCGCATCGTGCGGCCGGCGCTCACGCGCGTACCGGGCGTGGGCAAGGTGGAGGTCCAGGGCGGTGACGTTCGCGAGATCGAGGTCGTGCTGCGCCCGGAGGCGCTCGCGGCCGCGCATGTCTCGCCGGCCGCCCTCGCCGACCACCTCGCGCAGAGCGACTTCGTCGCCGCGGTCGGCCGCGCACGTGAAGAGCATCAGGTGCTCACCGTGCTCGCCGCGTCCGAGCGCACCACGCCGGAGTCCATCGGCGCCCTGCCGATTGCAATGGGCCCCAACGGCCCCGTGCTCTTGTCGAGCGTGGCCGACGTGTTCGTCGGGGCCGAGGACCGCACGATCGAAGTCGACGCTCCCACCGGGGACGCCGCGGTGATCATGCTCTCACGCACGCCGACCGCGAGCGCACCGGTCGTGATCCACGGGGTCCAGGCGGTGCTGGCGCAGCTGCGCGCCAGCCACACGCTGCCACCCGGCATCCGCGTGCGAGCGGTATACGATCAGTCGCAGCTGATCGACGAAGCCATGGCCGGCGTACGCGACGCGATCCTGCTGGGCGTCGTGCTCTCGCTCGTGGTGCTCGCGCTCTTCTTGCGTGACCTGCGAGCCGGTGCGGCCGCAGCGCTGGCCGTGCCGGTCACGCTGCTGTGCACCTTCGGCGTGATGCGCCTGTGCGGGCAGACGCTGAACCTGATGTCGCTCGGCGGGCTCGCCGTGGCGATTGGTCTGGTCGTCGATGACGCGATCGTGATCGTCGAAGGGATCGTGCAACACCTCGAGCATGGGCGCGACGTGGCCGAGGCGGCCGAGCAGGGCACGCAGGAGCTGCTGGCTCCCGTGATCGGCACGACGCTCACCACCGTGGTGGTGTTTGCCCCGCTGCCGCTGATCTCCGGCGTGGTCGGCAGCTTCTTTGGAGCGCTCGCGGTCACGCTGTGCGCCGCCGTGCTGCTGTCGCTTTTGGTGTCGATCACGATCGTTCCGCTGTCTGCCATCGGCTTGCTGTCACGTCGCCCGGCGCGTGCAGCGCAGCACAGCGCGCTGGCACGTGGCTACGGCCGCCTGGTGCGCGGCGTGATGCGCCAGCGCGTCGCGAGCATCGCTTGCGTGCTGGTGTTCGCGGCGCTCGGCGTGCTCGCCGCCACGCGCGTGGCAGTAGGTTTCCTGCCGAGCATGGACGAGGGCGCCTTCGTCCTCGACTTCTTCCTGCCGCCTGGCACCTCGCTCGAGGAAACCGATCGCATCGCGACCAACCTCGACAAGCTGATCGCCACGACGAAAGGCGTGACGGGCTTCACGCGCCGCACCGGCACCGAGATGGGCCCGGCCACGGCCACGCAGCAGAACCGCGGCGACTTCCTGGTTCGCCTTTCGCCGCGGCGCGCGCGCAGCTCGATCTTCGAGATCATGGACGAGGTGCGCGAGCGCGCCGGCAAAGAAGTGCCCGAGGCGCGCGTGGAGCTGATCCAGGTGCTGCAAGACGTCATCGACGACCTGTCCGGTGCGCCGCGCCCCGTCGAAGTGAAGATCTTCGGGCAAGACTCCAAACGCCTGACCCAGCTCGCGCACGCCGCAGCCAAGCGCATCTCGGACCTACCCGAGCTCATGGACTTCTGGGACGGCGTCGACGGTGACGTCCCCACGTTGCGCGCCGACGTGGATCCCGTGGCCGCGGCACGCCTGCGCGTCACACCACAGGAGGTCTCCGATGATCTGACTGTGGCGCTCGCGGGCCGCGTCGCCACGCGCGTGCGCGTGGACAACTGGAGCCTCGGAGTGCGCGTCCGCATGCCCGACCAGGTTCGCTTCGACGCCGGTGCCATCGCTTCGATGCCCATCGCGGTCGGCAGCTCGAGCGTGCCGCTGTCCACACTCGTGACGCTATCGCGCGCGGTGGGGCCATCGGTGATCCGACACGAGAACCTGAGCCCGGTGGTGATCCTGGAAGCTGGCGTCGCAGCGAACGCCGACCTGGGCGCAGTCGTAGGCCGTGTGCGCCAGCGGCTTGCTGGTTTCGCGCTGCCCACGGGCTATCGCATCGAGGTCGGCGGCCAGTACGAAAATGCGCTCGAAACGCAGCGCGCGCTGGCCTTCGTGCTGGGCCTCGGCTCGATGCTCGTGCTGGCCATCTTGCTCGTGCAGCTGCGCTCACTCGGGCTTGCGCTCGTGGTCGTCGCGGGCGCACCGCTGTCCATGCTGGGCGCCATCGCCACGCTGCTCGCCACCAACACGCCGCTCAACGCCTCATCGCTGATGGGGTGCGTCCTGCTCGCCGGGCTGGTCGTGAAGAACGGGATCTTGCTGCTGGAGCGCGCACTCGAGGAGAGCAAGAGCACCGCGAGCTTCGCCGAAGCCATCGCGCTCGCGGGTGAGCGGCGCATCCGGCCGATCGTGATGACCACGGCCGCCACCATCGCCGGCCTTTTGCCGCTCGCGCTTGGCCTCGGCGCCGGAGCCGAGCTACAACGGCCGCTCGCCATCGCCACGATCGGCGGCCTCACCGTTTCGACGCTCGTCTCGCTCTTCGTCGTGCCTGCGCTCGCGGCGAGCCTGCCGCGTCGCCAGTAGTCACGACGCTCGGCGCATGAACGATCAACCCAACGGAGCCAAAGAGCTCGGGATCTCCGAGGGCCGCCTGCTCTTCCTCGTCAGCGCGGTGCAGTTCGTCAACATCCTCGACTTCATGATCGTCATGCCGCTCGGCCCCGACTTCGCGAAGGTGCTCGCGATCCCGATGTCGAGGCTTGGCCTGGTCGGCGGCAGCTACACGGCCGCGGCGGCGGTCTCGGGCATCGTCAGCTCGCGTTTTCTCGATCGCTTCGACCGACGCAGCGCACTGGCCGTGGCGATGCTCGGCCTGGTGATCGGCACCGCCTGCGGCGGCCTCGCGACCAGTCTCACCACGCTCATGCTCGCGCGCGTGCTGGCCGGCTGCTTCGGTGGCCCTGCAACCTCGCTCGCGCTGTCGATCGTGGCCGACGTGATCCCGCCGCTGCGTCGCGGACGCGCGCTGGGCCTGGTGATGGCTGCTTTCTCGGTGGCCTCGGTGTTCGGCGTACCGGCAGGGCTCGAGCTCGCACGCTGGGGCGGCTTTCGACTGCCGTTCTTCGCCGTCGCGGCCCTGGGGCTGGTGGTCGCCGCCCTCGCCCTGTTCGCCATGCCCTCGCTGCGCCTGCATCTCGGGCAGGAGCGCTCTTCGGCGCACGTGTCGCTCGTCGGCTTCCTGCGCGAGCCGCTCGTGGTGCTCTCGCTGTGCGCCACATTCAGCGTGATGATGGCCAGCTTCGCGGTGATCCCGAACCTCTCCGCTTACATTCAGCACAACCTCGGCTACCCGCGCAAAGACCTGGGCCTTCTGTACATGGTGGGTGGCTCCGTGAGCTTCGTCGCGATGCAGCTGGTCGGCCGCTTCGTCGACCGGCTCGGCTCCGGCTTCATGGCCGGCCTCGGCACCGCGCTCTTCGTCACGCTGCTGGGGCTCACCTTCGTGGCGCAGGTCACGTGGCTGCCCGTGATGCTCTTCTTCGTGATCTTCATGACCTCCATGGCCTTCCGCAACGTGTCCTTGAACGCTCTGAGCTCGCGCGTGCCTGCGCCGCACGAGCGTGCACGCTTCATGTCACTGCAGTCGGCGGTGCAGCATGTGGCCTCCGCCAGCGGTGCGATCACCTCGTCGGTCTGTCTGATCGAGCTGCCCGATCACCGACTGCACGGCATGGCCACTGTCGCGAGCATCTCGATGGGGCTTGGGCTCTTGCTGCCGGCGCTCCTGGTCGCGGTCGAAAGGCGCGTGCGCGCGCGCGAACAGCACAGCTGATGCGCTGCTCAAATGCGCAACCGCGCGCGGTGGCTCGCCACGCGGGGTCGTGCGTCATGCCCGCGACGAGGCGGAACTGCGGAACTCGCTGACAGAGGTTCGAGGTGGGGTCGCAGGTGCTACCCGCGGGGCAGCTCTGCGCGCAGGTCGCGTGACAGAACGGATCCGGCGGTAAGCCGAGCGATTCGTAGCCGTCGCACACCATGCTCGGATCGTTGCAGGCGCTCTGCGAGTTGCAGTCGCTGTCCACGCCATCGCAGGTGGTGTCCGTGCTGGAGGCCGGCGTGCCGGCCTGGCACGAGTCGACCACCGCGCCCGACACGCACGAGGTGCTGCCGGAACGCTGGCAAGGGCCGAGCCCGCAGCTCGTCGCCGACCACGCGCTCAGGCGTGGTGCGGCGGCAGCCGCTGCGCCCACGGCGCGGCGAGCTCGAGCTGCGAAGCAACGCGCAAGAGCAGATCCTCGCGCCCGGCTGCCGCCACCAGCTGCGTGCCTACCGGCAAGCCATCGGGCGTGACGTGCGCAGGCAGAGAGATCGCCGGCTGACCGGACAGATTGAACGGCAGCGTGAACGCGCCGTAGGGTGCCGCCCGCAAGAGCGCACGCAGTGGCTCCTCGGGCGTGGAGCTGAGCTCGCCGAGCGCAGCGGGCAACGCGCCCATCGTGGGCGTGAGCAAGAGATCGAAGCCGCCCTGCCAGAAGGCCGCGAGCCGGCGACCGAAGCCGTGCACGTACTCGATCATGCCGAGCAGCTGCGTGCCCGAGGCCTGCCGACCCAGCTCGGCGAGCGCCCAGGTGAGCAGCTCCACGTCGGCTCGGGTCACCGCGCGGCCCACTTTCTCGCCCCAGGCCTCGAGCGCGCGCGCGACGTTCGTGGCGACGACGCCCGCGTACACTGCGATGCTCTGCGCCTCGTCGAGCGCCGGCGGATGCGCCAGCTCGACGCGATGCCCGAGCGATTCCAGAACGCGCGCCGTCTTGTCCACCGCGACCACGCACTCGGGGTGCACCTGCACGTCGCGCGGTCCACGACGCATCAGGCCGATGCGCAAGTGGCCCGTGGGCGCGCCGACTTCCTGCGCATACGGACGCGCGGGCGGCGGCGCCCAGTACGGATCGCCAGGCATCGGACCCGCGGTCAGGTCCAAGAGCAGCGCCGTGTCGCGCACGCTGCGCGTCAGCGCGAACTCGGCCGAGAAGCCACTCCAGCGCTCGCCGAGACCCGGGCCAAACGAGTTACGACCACGGCTGGGCTTGAGCCCGACGAGGCCGCAAGCGCTGGCCGGCCCGCGGATCGAGCCGCCACCGTCACTTGCGTGCGCCGCGGGCACGATCCCTGCCGCGACGGCGGCTGCGGCGCCGCCGCTCGACCCGCCGGAGCTGAAGCCGAGCTGCCACGGGTTGTGCGTCGCTCCGTACGCCTCGGGCTCGGTGGTTGGCAAGAGCGCGAGCTCCGGGGTATTCGTGCGGCCGAGCGAGATCAAGCCAGCTGCAACGAACCGTTGGGTGAGGTAGCTGTCCTGTGACTCCCTCCAGCCCGCGTCCTTGAGAAAGCGCATGCCGCAGTGGCACGGCTCGCCGGCCTCGGCGCCGCCGATGTCCTTCATGAGGAAAGGCACCCCCCGCAGTGGACCCGCGGCCAGGCTCGGGCTCTGCGCGCGCTGCCGCGCACGTTCGAGCGCGGGGTGGATCACCGCGTTCAGACTCGGGTTGAGCCGCGACAGCCGGGCGATCGCAGCCTCGACCAACTCGGCCGCAGACAGCTTGCCGGTGCGCACGAGCTCGGCCTGTGCGGTGGCGTCGAGGAGGGAAAGCTCATCGGACATGAGCGAGATGGTAACAAGAAACCGCGAGCGCGCACCGCAGCCGCGACGGACATCCTGCGCCACTCGGACTGCGGTTCAGCTCACGCCAGGAGCCTCGTGCCCCGACTCGACGACGTATTCGGCGTAGCCACCGTTGTACGCGTGCACCGTGCCGGGCCCGAGCTCGAGAACGCGGCTCGAGAGCGCGCGCAAGAACTGCCGGTCGTGCGACACGAAGAGCATCGTGCCCTCGAAGTTGGACAAAGCCTTGACCAGCATCTGCTTGGTCGCCATGTCGAGATGGTTGGTGGGCTCGTCGAGCACCAGGAAATTCGGCGGATCGAAGAGCATGCGCGCCAGCACGACACGGGCCTTCTCGCCCCCGGACAGCACGCGACAGGACTTGTCGGCATCTTCGCCCGAGAAACCAAACGCGCCCGCGAGCGTCTTGAGCGAGCCCACCGACGCGTTGGGAAACGCGTACTGCAAGGTCTCGAACACCGTCTGGCTGGCGTCGAGCAGCTCCATGGAGTGCTGCGCGAAGTAGCCCATCTTCACGCTGGCCCCGACCGTCACGCTGCCCGCATCGGGCTTGGTCTCACCGGCCACCAGCTTGAGCAAGGTCGACTTGCCCGCACCGTTCACGCCCATCACGCACCAGCGCTCGCGGCGCCGAATCAGGAGGTCGAAGCCCGCGTAGATCTTGCGCGTTCCGTAGCCCTTCACGACGCGCTCGATCTTCACGACGTCGTCGCCGGAGCGCGGCGGCGCGCGGAACTCGAACTCCACGACCTTCTGGCTCTTGGGCGGCTGGACCTTCTCGATCTTCTCGACCTTCTTCACGCGCGACTGCACCTGCGCCGCGTGACTGGCGCGCGCCTTGAAGCGCGCGATGAACGCCTGCTCCTTGGCGAGCATGGCTTGCTGGCGCGCGTACTGCGCCTCCTGGTGCGCGAGCGCGATGTTGCGCTGCTGCTCGTAGAAGTCGTAGTCGCCCGTATACGTGGTCAGCTCACCGCCGTCGATCTCCACGATCTTGGTGACCAGGCGATTCATGAACTCGCGATCGTGCGAGGTCATGACGAGCGCGCCTTCGAAGTTGCGCAAGAACTGCTCGAGCCAAATGATCGACTCGATGTCCAGGTGGTTGGTCGGCTCGTCGAGCAAGAGCGCATCCGGACGCATGAGCAGGATGCGCGCCAACGCGACACGCATCTTCCAGCCGCCGGAGAGCTTGCCCACGTCGTCGTCCATCACTTCGTCGCGGAAACCGAGCCCCGCCAGGATCTCGCGGGCGCGCGCCTCCAGAGCGTAGCCACCCAGCTGATCGAAGCGCGCTTGCGCGTGGCCGAAGCGCTCGATCAGCTGCTCGAGCTCGTCGGCACGTGCGGGATCGCCCATCGCGTGCTCCAGCTCGTGCACCTCGCGCGCGGCCTCCGAGACTGCGCCCGCACCTGCCATGGTTTCTTCCACAACCGTGCGGCCCTTCATCTCGCCGACGTCCTGCGAGAAGTAGCCGACCGTGACATTGCGATCGACCGAGACCTGGCCGCCATCGGGCTGCTCTTCCTTCATGATCATGCGGAAGATGGTGGACTTGCCCGAGCCGTTGGGCCCGACCAGGCCCACTTTCTCGCCCTTGAAAGCGTTCATCGACGCTTCCAGGAACAAGATTTGCGAGCCGTGCTGCTTGGAGATCGAATCGAGGCGAATCACAGTGGGGCGGAGCTTGCCAGCTTTCTCGGCCGGAGCAAGCGCGCTAGCCTGAGGCGCGATGAACGAGTCACGCCGAGATCCTGCCAAAGCCAGACGCGCGGCGGCCGACCCGACCCGACCCGGCGAGCAGTGCGCGGCCGAGCCGGGCGCCTTTCGGCCCGTCGTGAACCGGCTGCGCTGCGAAGGCAAGCACGACTGCGAAGCCGTCTGCCCGTACAACGTGTTCGAGGTACGCACGATGGACGCAGCCGAATACCGAGCGCTGCCGCTGCTGGCTCGTTTCAAGAGCTTCGTGCACGGCAAACAGACCGCGTACACGCCGCGCGCAGAAGCGTGTCGCGCCTGCGGCCTGTGCGTGGTGGCGTGCCCGGAACACGCCATCGAGCTCGTGCCACCGCCCGCACACTGAACCGGTGCGTGCGACTTCGTCGTCCGGCGCGGATCGCCACGCCGCGAGCACGCGAAAATTGCGCCGCGGGGCACGACCCGGCATGCTCGGCCGGTGGGCGCACGCACCGATCTACTCGCGGGGATTCCGCTCTTCGCTCTGCTCGACGAGCACGAGCTGGCCGCGCTGGCCGAGCGCCTCGACGAGGTGCACGAGCCTGTCGACTCGATCCTCTTCCATGCAGGCGACCCGGGTGAAGCGCTCTACGTCGTGATCGAGGGCGAGGTGGAGATGTTCTTCAAGAACGCGACCGGCGAGCGCATCGTGCTGGAGCACGCCGGGCCGCGCGACTTCTTCGGCGAGATCTCGCTGATCGATCGCGGGCCACGCCTGGCGTCGGCGCTGGTCAAGAAAGAGCTGCACGCGCTGGTGATCGACCACGGGGATCTCGAACAGTTCCTGGCGGCGTGCCCCACCGCCGCAGTCGATCTGATGGCCGCCATGGGGCGCAGGCTGCGCGAGACCACGCGGCTCTTGCGCTCGTCTGCGTCGCGCAACATCAACCTCGAGACCGAGGACCAGCGCACCGCCGTGCAGAAGGCCGCGGACTGGATCAGTGACTTCAGCGGCAGTCTGCCCTTCCTCTTCATCCATGTCGTGCTCTTCGCGATCTGGATCGCAGTCAACGTGCCGCCGCTCGATCACACTGTCATCGGCGGCTGGGACGCCTACCCTTTCGGTCTGCTCACCATGAGCGTCTCGCTCGAGGCCATCATCCTGTCGGTGTTCGTCTTGCTCAGCCAAAACCGCCAGGTGTCGCGTGATCGCGTGCGCAACGACATCGAGTACGACGTGAACCTGAAGGCCGAGCTCGAGGTGGCCCACCTGCACGAAAAGGTCGACCAGCTGTACGAGCAAGTGGCTCGCCGTCTGGCCAACCTCGAGCGTAACCTGGGCGGCCCTCAGTCGCCGCCCAGGTGAACGCTTCGCGCCTGCTCTCACTGCGGCAGCGGTACCTTGTCGATCACGTGAATCGCGCCATTGGTGACGATCACGTCGGCGATCACCACCTTGGCGTCGCTGACCTTCACACCGCTCGCAGTGTCCACGAACAGGCTCGGCCCACCGACGCGTGCGCGATGCGGACAGGTTAGCTTGTCGCGCCTGCATCCGCAGCGTAGGGTCCGCGGACCATGCCTCACAAACGCTTGCCGCACCGCAGCTACTCCCGTTTGCTCGGGTGCCTGGCTTTACTCACGTCGGCCGCTTGCACGAGCGTCACCGGCTCGCCGCACTCGGGCGGGACAGACGGCGGCGCGGCAGGCACGGCCAGCTGGTCCGGCGATCCCTGCTCGCTGCTCGGCGATGCCGACTTCGCGAAGCTCAGCACGGTACGCAGCATCGGCTCCAAAGACTCGAACAACGTCGGCAGCACGATGTTCTCGCCGGAGTGTCACTTCTCGCTGCAAGGCAACGGCAGCAGCGCCGCGGTCGGCGTCTTCGTCGACAAGACCAGCGACTTCGCTCTGCAGAAGTCGATCTTCCAGGGTACGGCGGTCACTGGCCTCGGCAAGGGCGCGTGGCGCGGCAACGCGGGCGGGCAAGGCAACTCCACCATCGACGTGCTGCTCGACAAGAGGAGCTTCCGCGTCGACGCCACCTACGAGTACAGCTATGCCGACCTGACGATCCTCGCCACGGCAATCGCTGGCCGCCTGCAGTGAGCCGGGCCAGCACGGCCGCCAGCGGCTAGACTGCGCCTGCACCCATCCCTCGGAGGAGCTCCATGTTGACCCTGCGTCGCGCCGAAGACCGCGGGCACGCCGACCACGGCTGGCTCGACAGTCACCACACCTTCTCGTTCGCCGACTACCACGATCCCGCGCACATGGGGTTTCGTGTGCTGCGCGTGATCAACGACGATCGTGTGGCGCCGGGCGGCGGCTTCGGCACCCACCCGCATCGCGACATGGAGATCGTGAGCTACGTGCTGGAAGGCGCGCTCGCGCACAAGGATTCGATGGGCAACGCCTCGGTGATCCGCCCGGGCGACCTACAACGCATGAGTGCAGGCACGGGCGTGCGCCACAGCGAGTACAACGCGTCGCCGGATGAGCCCGTTCACTTCCTGCAGGTCTGGATCTTGCCCAACCGCACGGGCCTGCCACCCAGCTACGAGCAAAAGGCGTTCGCCGAGAGTGAGCGCCGCGGCAAGTTGCTCTTGGTCGGCTCACCGGATGCGGCGCAGTCCTGCGTCAAGCTGAACGCCGACGTGCGGCTGTACGCGACGCTGCTGGCGGCGGGTGACAAGGTGACACACGTCGTTCAACCCGGACGACACGCGTGGATCCACGTGGCCACCGGCAAGGCCAGCGTGGGTGGTCATGCGCTACAGGCAGGCGACGGCGCCTCCACCAACGATCCCGGCAGCGTGCTGATCGAAGGCAGTGAGCTTGGCCAGGTGCTGGTGTTCGATCTGCCCTGAGAACGGGCTGTGCATCCATCACAACTTGCCGGGGCGTGTTGGGAGGGCGGGTCGCTCCCGGGCTCGGAAGAGTGTCCTCGGCACGACCGCCGCAGCTTCGCAAGCGGCGCCTTGGGCCTGCGAAACGAGCCCGGGAGCGACCCGCCCTCCCAACACGCTTCAGTAGCCATGTCGAGGTGAGCGTGACCTAGCTCTCGACGTGAGCCTCGGCAGCAGTCACCGCGAACGATCTTTGTCGTCGGCGTCAGACGACAACGCTTGTTGCGACGTCACGCCGCCTGCTCACTCAGCCATGACATTGAAGCGCTTGGGGTCGGCAGGTCGCTCTCGGGCTCGTTTCGCAGGCCCGAGGCGCTGCGCGCGAAGCTGCCGCGGTAGTGCCGAGGACACTCTGCCGAGCCCGAGGGCGACCTGCCGACCCCAAGCGCCCCGGCACGTTGCGATGGCTGCCGAGTCATGCAACCCGACCGTCCCCGCGCACACGCCCAGCCGCCCCCCAGCGCCGACGGCCAACACCGCTCTGGACGCCCATGCCGCCACGAGCTGCGGCGGCCCCCTCACTTCTTCTTGAAGAGGTCGCCCAGCGTGCCCATGCCAGCACCCGCGGAGCTGGCGCGGTAGCCGTCGAAGTCGGCGCGTTCTTCGTCGTCCTTGATGGCGCGCAGCGACAGGCGCAGCTTGCCCTCGCCCGTCTCGAGCACCTTCGCGGTGAGCTTGGTTCCGAGCGGGAAGAGCTTGCGCGTGTCGGCGCCGCGCGGCGTGCCCAGCTCGATGTTCGGAACCAGACCGCGACCCACGCGACCGCGCGTGCCCTCGATCTGCACGAACAACCCGAAGGTCTCGATGCGATCGACGTTGCAGTTGACGACCGAGCCCACCACCAGCGTGGGGCCAGTGCCGTCGGCGCCCACGGCGAGGCCCTCGGGCGCCGGCGCGAGCGACAGCTTGTGGGCTGTGCGGTCGATCGAGCGCACGACCACGTTGAGCGATTCGCCGACCTTCAGCACAGCGCCAGCGTGCAGCACCTTGCCGCCGAGCTCCGAGACGTGCAGCAAGCCCTCGATGCCGGGTGAAAGACGCACGAACGCGCCGAAGTCGACGGTACGCGTGATGGTGCCGCGCACGACCTTGCCGATCGGTGCGTGACTATCGATGTCCTGCCACGGATCGGCGGCGAGCGCCTTGAGCGAGAGCGTGATCTTGGTGGTCGGCTCGCCGCGCTTGTTCGGCGCGCCTTCCTTGATCTCGCGGACCTGCACTTCCACGACATCGCCCGCCGACAGCACGTCGCCGGCCTTGGCGCCGCGATCGTGCGAGAGCTCGGTGTTGGGGATCAGCCCCTCGATGCCACCGAGGTCGACGAAGGCACCGAACTCACGCACGGCCGTCACGCTGCCGCGCACCACGCTGCCGATCGAGAGCTGCGCAAGCGTCTTGCCCGCTGCTTGCTTGGCTTCGCGCTCGAGCACCGCGCGACGCGAGAGCACCACGCGCTTGCCACCCTCGCGCACTTCGGTGACCGCGAAGTGCAGCGTGCGCCCCACGAGGGTCTGCGGATCGGCGACGAAGCCGCGATCGGCCTGCGAGATCGGACAGAAGGCGCGCACGCCGCCGACCTCGACCTCGAGCCCGCCCTTGTTGACGCCGGTGACCTTGCCCTCGACGGCCACGCCCGCGGTCTGCGCGGTGATCAGCTCGTCGACGCCTGCGGGCCGACCCATCGTGCGGCCGAGCCGCACTTCGCCGGAGCGCGAGTCGACCTCGACCACGACGGCCTCGATCACTTCGCCGACCTTGACCTGCACCTGTCCATCGCGGTCGCTCACGTCCTCGTGTTTCAAGTACGCCTGCTGGCGCTTGCCTTCGAACACGGGCTCCAAAAGCTCGACGAACACACCGTCTCGGCCGACCTGCACCACTTCGGCGCGACAGCGCTCACCGAGCGCGAGCGAGCGACGCTTGCCGGCGCTCTGGCCGCGGGTTTCCGACTCGAACAACGCTGCGAAATTTTCGGGGGATCGATCTGTGCTCATGGCCTAACTCGGCGCACGGTGTAGGCCGGCGCGGCGCGGGCCGCAAGCCCGCACCGACCGGGGCCGCCCATCGTAAGAACCGTCGGGCTCGGCTGCGGGGAGAAAAGCGTATGGGCCAGGCAGTCTTCGTCGAGCGAAGCGGGGGACCCGAGGTGCTGCGGCTGCGGGAGGCCGATCCCGGCCGGCCCGGTGCGGGCCAGGTGCGGGCACGCTGGAGGAGCTCGGCGCAGGCGTCCTCCCCGAAGCCCAGGCCGCACACCCTCGGCTCGAGTCGCGCGCCAGCAGCGGCAAGCTGATACTCGTGCCGGACTGACAGCCACCCAACGAGCGCGCAGAGTCAGCGCGGCGTCGGGTCGTTACGCGTCGCCGCGATGAAGTCGATCAGCCGCTGCGACAGGCGCGCCGGATCGTCGATGTGCGGGCAATGGCCGAAGCCCTCCGGCTCCTCGATCAGCGCGTGCTCTGGCAGATGACGACGAAAGTACGCAAGCGAGCTCGGCGGCAGGATGCGCTCGCTCTGCCCCCAGAGCAGCAGCACCGGCATGGCCAGCTCGGCCAGGCGCTCGGGTGCAGGCAGGTCCTGCGGCGTGGCCGAATGCAACAGGTCCGTTACAACCTTGCGTTGCAGCGAAGCTCGCAGCCCGGATGCGAATGCCGGCATGTACAGCGGCATGCGGTGGTACAGGCGCTCGAGCAGCCGCCGCGCATCTTGCGTGGACTGAACGCGGAAGCTGTCGAGCAGCGCCTGCCACTCGGCCGGGCTCATCTGCGCGCCTGCCGGCGAGATCAGCACCAGGCCATGCAAGCGCTGCGGATACTCGAGCGCGTAGCGCAGCGCGAGCGCGCCACCGAACGAGTTGCCGACCAGCACGAACGGCTCGTCCGCGAGCGGCTCGAGCAGCTCGCACAGCGCTTCGAAGAAGAGCTCGACCGACATCGGGGCGGCGGGTGCGGCGCTCCAGCCGTGGCCGGGAAGATCGGGTGCGATGACGCGCCGCGCATGCGGCCGTAGGCGCGTGAGCACCCGACCGAAGGGCGTTGCGGCGGAGCCGATGCCGTGCAGCACGACCGTGGTGGGCAAGTCGCCTGCGCCCCGCGCGTCGTAGACGTGGAGCCTCGAGGCGCCGGTGTCGAAGCTGCGGCTCTCGAACCCCTGCAGGTTCAAGGCGAGGCGCGCAGCGCGCTCGACGAACGGCAGTAGCCCGGCGCTCATGGGCTTCAGTTAAGCATGCTTGTCGCGCGTGGGAAGGTGCGCCGACACATGCGTCGGCACGGCCGCCGGCTGGCCGGCTTCGAGCTCGCGTAGCGCCCGCTCGAAGCCAGCCGAAAAGCGCTGCGGGGGCAAGCGCGCGGCAGCGTCGATCTGCACGCCGAGCCGCAGCTCGCCGGCGTAACCAAAGAGCGTGAAGCTCAAGGCCATATTTCCGGAAGGCGGTGCGAAGACGATGATGGAGCGCACCTCGTGCCCCATCAGCGCGACACGCTGGCTCGGACCCGGCACGTTGCTGAGGACCAGACTCGCCTTGCGCGAGAAGCGGTCCACGAGCGCACGCATCAGCGACGGGGCCAGGACGCCCGAGAGGCCGGTCAACGCCAGAGTCAACCGTGTCTCGCTGCGATCGCGCAACTGCCGTGTGGCAGCGGCCACGCGTTCCACGCGCAGACGCGCAGCCATGCGATAGGTAGGAAGATCGACGAACACCGACGCGTAGTGATTGCCGAGCTCGCCGGGACCTTGCGCCATGGCGAACGGCACGAGGGCTCGCACGTAGTCGGGGACAGCGCCGCCTGCGTGCCGCAGACCGTCGGCGACCGCGCCGGCGGCCGCGCTGAGCAGTAGATCGGTGACGTGGCAGCCGCACGCCGCGGCCGTGCGCGTGAGTCGAGGCAAGTCGAGCGCCTGCGACCAGGCCACGAGCTTCTTGCCGCTGAGGGCGGCATGCAGCGGCGAAGCGCGCTCGTCGCGCATCGACAGCACGTGCCACAGCGCTGCGCCCAGCGCGCGCGCCTCACGCGCCAGCTGCGCCGGTTTCATGTGCCGCGCCAGACGCCGCCGCCCCCGACTACGTGCGGGCTCGGGCGTCTTCGGTGGCGCGACCGGGAGATCGGCCAGCTCGGACAACAAGCGCACCAGGGCTCGACCATCGGCCAGGCAGTGCTGCACGCGCAGCAAGAGCGCGCTGCTACCATCCGACAGCGGCAGCAGCTCCAGATGCCAGGGCGAGCGCGCGAAGTCCAGGCGCTGGCTCAAGCGGTCGGAGACCAGATGCGCGAGCGCTTGCTCCGAGAGGCCCGGCTCTGCGCGCATGGCCGTGACGTGTGCGGACAGATCGCGACCTCGCTCCGCCTGCCAGCGCGGTCGCAGCGCGAGCCAACCCGGCTTGCGCACGGTGTGCCGGAAGCGCGCGTGACGCAGCAGACGTTCGGTGACGAACGCCTCGAGCGTGTGCGGCGCCATCCGATCCGCAAGCCGCAGGAGCACGCCGATCTCCATGGGGTTCTCGGCGGTGCTCATGTGGTAGCGGACCGTATCGGCGAGCGTGAGCGGCTGCGCGTCCATCGCCCCTAACATAGACACGCGGGACCGTGCGTGGACAGGCCGCAGCGACGTGACCCGCGCAAAAACGCGCCCTGTTGGCACGCGCCAGTCAGCTCGCGCTGGTCAGGTCGACCTGGTCTCGGCCTGTATGCGCGCGGCCACGCAAGCCGTGACCGATATCAGCGGGCTCGCGCTGCCGTTGTGCCACCGGAGGAGATGGCAGCCCGCGGTCGCGCGCAACGCAAGAACGACTGCTCGGCGAGCTCGGCTGCGCGCCCCCAGCTGAACATGGGAGCCCTGCGCCGGGCAGCTGCGCTGAGGCGCTCGTGCAGCGCGGTGTCGTCGACGAGCTGAACGATGGCGCCAGCCATCTCGTCGGGTGAGTGCGGGTCGAAGTACAGACCGGCGTCCGCGACCACTTCCGTGAGACATTCGATCCGGCTCGCGAGCACGGGCACGCCGACCTGCATCGCCTCCACGGCTGGCAAACCGAAGCCCTCGAGGAAGGACGGCAGAATCAGACCCGTGGAGCCGTTGAGCAGCTGCACGACCTCCGGATCGGAGAGCTGACCTGGGAAGTGCACCCGCGAACGCAGCTCCGGCGCCGTCTGCACCGCCAGCATGAGTTCCTGCGCGTAGTCGTAGAAGCCGGTGCCGGAGGTGTCGCCCACGATCACCAGATGCACGTCGGGCCGGGCGCGCGCGACCAGATGCCACGCGCGTAAGAGCCCCAGCAGATTCTTGTGACGATTGAGACCGCCGACGTAGACGATCAGTGGCGCGCCTTCGGGGACCTGCGCGCGTGCGCGGATCCGCGCAACGCCCGCCGCGTCGTCGATCTTGCGGAACACGGGATCGGCGGCCGGCATCACGACATCGATGCTTTCCGCAGCGATCCCGAGCACGGAGTGCAGGTCCCGCGCGGAAGCCTGCGAGACCGTCATCGCTCGGCGGCACTGCAGCTTCGCGAGCGTGGTCTTGGCCTGCCACAACAAATGGTTGCGGGTGGTCGGAAACACCATGGCCGGGTAACGCTCGGCGATCGTGTCGTGGAAGGCGACGATGCACGGCGTTCGGGACAGCAGCGGGAAGTACGAGTAGACCGCGGGAAAGAAGAACACATCGAAACGGGCGCGGCGCACCTGCTCCTGGATACGCCACATGTCCCGGAGACCGCGCGCGCCGGCGCCCACCGCAGCCTCGGTCAGCGTTCGACCGGCGGCAGCGCTGATCACCTGAACGTTCGGTGGCAGAGAGGTGTCGGGCCGCCGGTCGACCACCAACGTGTACTCGAAGCCACTGTTGCGCGCGCACAGCGCGCCGACCAGATCGCGCGTGAAGCGGCCGAATCCACGGTCGTTCCACCAAGTCGTCGCATCGATTCCAACTCGCACAGGCATGGTCCTTGCGGCATGAGTCCGCGTGTCAAATAGCGCTCGTGGTGGCACGGGGCGAGCGGAATCTGCACCTGCGCGGAGCATTCTGTCGTGACCGGCAAGGTCTGCGTCGCGCCGGGAGCTGAGTTGGCTGCGTAAGCCAGCGGCGCGCGGCTGGTTTGCGCGGCTGGTTTGCGCGGCTGGTTTGCGCGCCAGGACACGAGCCGAAACGCCTCGGCACGCGTACGACCACGCGGGCTCGGCGAAGTGACCCGCCACGGTGTAGTCAGCCATGCAGCCACGCCACGAATCTGCTAGCACCTGCCTGCGACGCTGCCCACAGTGCAGCCTACTGGTGGTGGAGCGCTTCCACTGGGGGCGCCTCGTCGCCTACACCCGCGCCCGCGCCTGTTCGACCCCCGAGCGCTTGCGACATCTGGGCCTGTCACCACTTTTGCCGCTCGCGCTCTTCACGCGTCACGGCGTGCGTCAGCTGCGCAAGCACCGCAACCTGCGCGAGTTCGCAAGAGCGGCGCCGCTCATGGTGGCCATGCTCGTGCCGTGGAGCCCGGGCGAAGCGTGGGGCTACGCCACGCGCGAGCCGTAAGGGCCCGACGCGAAACAAGTCGATCGGTTCGGCGTTGAGGCGCCCCGGAAGCAAGGCGCGAATTCGATGGAATACTCCCTGTATTTCGAGGATTCGCAACGCTGCTGTCGGGGATGGATCGGCGTCGAGGCGACCG
>DASVHQ010000442.1:0-10305 GCA_036382515.1 Polyangiales bacterium
CTCTTTGCTGTAGTTCGCGCAGCCGTAGAACGGCCGGCGGGTCTTCTTGCCCCGGATCTCCACGATCTCGCCGCCGCACTTCGGACACGCCACACCCAGTGGCAGAGAGCGCGTGGACTTGCACTTCGGATAGGTGGAGCAGCCGAGGAAGTAACCGTTGCGGCCCCAGCGCTTCATCATCGGTGAGGCGCACAGCTCGCACTTGTACTCGGTGAGCTGCGGTTGGCGGCTGCCGCCATCAGCGTCACCCTCACCTGGCAGCGGACGGGTGTACTTGCACTCCGGGTAACCCTCGCAACCGATGAACGGCCCGTTGCGACCCCAGCGCTTCATGAGCGGCTTGCTGCACTCCGGGCAGTTCTCGTTGATCGATTCGGGCTCGGGCCACCACTTGCCCTTCTGCGCCACGCTCTTCTCGATCTGCAGCTGCAGCCGCGCGTGGAACGGCGCGAGGATGTCCAGCCGCTTGCCGCGTGCCTCCGCGATGGCATCGAGATCTTCTTCGAGCTTGCGCGTGAACTCGATGTTCGCGAGATCGAAGTTGTCGGCCACCAGGTGCTCGGCCACGAGCCTGCCGAGCTCGGTCGGGCGCAGCTTGTTGCCGTCCTTGCGCACGTAGTCGCGCGCTTGCACCTTGCTCAAGATCTCGGCGTAGGTGCTGGGGCGACCGATGCCCTCTTCTTCCAGCTTCTTCACGAGCGAGGCTTCGTTGAAGTACGGCGGCGGCTCGGTTTCCTTCGCAGCCACCGTCACGCCCAGGTCGGTGAGCGTGAGCACTTCGCCCTCTTGCAGCATGGGCAAGGAACGCCCGTCGTCGTCGAGCTGCTCGCCTTCTTCGCCCGCGAGCGTGCTGGTATCCGTGGCGCCGTACGCGGCGCGCCAACCCGCTTCACGCAGCACGCTGCCACTGGTGCGCAAGCCGTAGTGCTTGTTGCCTGCGCCGCCGACCACGGCCTCGATCTCCACGCCGGTCTGGTCGTAGACCGCCGGCACCATCTGACACGCCACGAAGCGATCCCAGATCAGCTTGTAGAGCTTGAAGCGCTCCTCGGTCAGGTACTTGTGCACGACGTCCGGCGGCAGATCCATGCGCGTCGGCCGAATGGCTTCGTGCGCGTCCTGCACGTTGGACTTCTTGGTCTTGAACTCGTTCGCCTTCGGCGGCAGCGCGTGCGCTCCGAAGCGACCCTTGATGTACTCCCGACACTCTTCCACCGCGTCGGTCGACAAGCGCACGCTGTCGGTACGCATGTACGTGATGAGACCGACGGTCTCGCCACCCTTGCCGAGCTCGACGCCCTCGTACAGCGCCTGCGCCACGCGCATGGTGCGCGAGGGCTGCATGCCCAAGCGCGTGGACGAGTCTTGCTGCAGCTTCGAGGTGGTGTACGGAGCGGGTGCGCGTGCGCGGCGCTCGCGCTTGGTGATCTTGCCGACGCGGTAGCTGGCCTTGCGCAGGTCGTCGGAGAAGCGCTTGGCGTCGAGCTCGCTGGTCGCCGCGGGACGCGACGAAACCTTCTCCAGCCTCTCGCCACCCACGGAATCGAGCAGCGCGGTGAATGCCGGAGGGTTGCCCCCCTTGAGATTCGCTTCGAGCAGCCAGTAGGACCGCGGCACGAACGCGTCGATCTCGTGTTGCCGGTCGACGATGATGCGCAAGGCTGGTGTTTGCACCCGCCCCGCCGACAGCCCGAACGCGAGCTTGCGCCAGAGCAGGCTCGACAGCGGGTAGCCGCCGATGCGATCGAGCACGCGCCGCGTGCGCTGGGCCTCGTACAGGTTCGCGTCGAGGTCGCGTGGATTGGCAATGCCCTCCATCACGCCCTTCTTGGTGATCTCGTTGAAGAGCACGCGCCGGACCTCCACGTCGGGAGCCTCGCGCTTCACCTCTTCCATCAAGTGCCACGCGATGGCTTCGCCTTCGCGGTCAGGGTCGGTGGCGAGCAGCACGCGCTGCACACGTCGCGCGTTGTCGTTGATGACGCGCAGCGTCTCTTCCTTGCCCTTTTCCTTGATGACCTCGTAGGTCTCCTTGAAGCCGTTCTCGATGTCGACCCCGCCGCGCTTGGGCAGGTCCTTGATGTGGCCCTTGCTCGCGACGACGATGTAATCGCGCCCCAGGTACTTCTGGATCGTGTGCGACTTCGCGGGCGACTCGACGATCAAGAGCGTGCTGGCACGCGAGCGCTTGGGCGCCGCTTCCTTCGCGGGCGCCGCCTGCGCCTCGGAGCCCGGCTCGCCTGCCACGACTTCACTGGCGTGGGCCAGCGCCAGCGCGCTGGCTTTCGCCTTGGGCGCAGCCTTGGGCTTGGCCTTTGGCTTGGCCTTCGCGGCACCGCCCGCCGTGGGCTGCTTCGTCGCAGGCTTGCCGTCTTTTGCCTTGGGCTGCTTCTTCGCCGTCGCCATTCGTTCTCAGTCCGGGGTTCTCGAGTAGGTACCGTCGACGCCCTGGCGCACCAGGCCCGCCAACACCAAAGTCAGCAGGGCCTCCTGGACCCGTGCGGCTTGCATGTCAAGCCTGCAGGCCAGCTCATCGGGATGTGCCGGCCCCTGCTCGAGCACTTCGAGCACGCGCGCACTGGGTGCGGCGACGCGGGGTTTGGGCGACTGGCATAAGCGTTCGTCATCCTTGGCTTTTTCGACTGACGCTGGGTCGAGCAGCAGGCCCGGCAGTGGGACCTGGCCGGCCGCGGAAGGGCGTAGCGATAGGACATCTGCTGCAGAAGTGCAAATCCTGGCGCCCTGGCGAAGTAGCTGCAGACACCCCAGCCCGCGCACGTCCCAGGGCGCCGCCGGCACCGCAAACACTGGTCTTTTCAAGCGGTTGGCCCAGGCGGCCGTGGACAGGGCACCCGAGCGCAGAGGCGCCTGGACCACGACCACGCAGCCGCACAGCGCCGCGATCAGCTGGTTACGACGCAGGAACGTCCAGCGCTCGGGACGGTGCGGTGCGGCGATCGCCTCGCACAACAGCGCCCCCTGACGCGCGATCAAAGAGAAGAGCGGCCCGTGAGCCGGCGGGTAGGCCCGCGACAGGCCCGTGGCGAGCACTGCCAGCGTCGAGCCACCGGCATCGAGCGCTCCCTGATGCGCGGCAGCGTCCACGCCTGCCGCGCCGCCCGACACGACCGTGACGCCTGCGAGCGTCAGCGCGGCCGCGAGCTGCTGCGCGAAGGCCAGTGCCTCGGGGTCGGCGAAGCGCGTGCCGACGATCGCGACGCAATGACCCCGCGGCAGCTCGCCTGCGATTTGCACGGCAGCGGGCGGCTTCGGCAGCTCGGAGAGCCCCTTCGGCCAGGCCGCATCGGACGGGCGCAGCGTGAAGGCAGCGCGCGGCAGAGAGATCTCGGGCGATGACATGCGGGCGTCATCGGTCGCACGGCGCCGCGATTGCCAAAGCGCGCGAGCTCAGTGCACCGGGACCGGTGGCATGCGCGCCGGAGCCGAAACCCCGACGGGCGCTTGCGGCAGCACGAGCGCGGCAGCCGAGCGCGACGGCAGCGTGGACCCCGCCTGCGGCGCCGACACGGCAAAGCGCGAAGCGGCTGCGGCCTGTTGTGGTGCAGGCGGCGCCAGGCGCGTCACCGGCGCTCCGGCGACCGCCTGCAGCTGGGTCGGCGCGCGAGGCGCAGGCGCAGCGCTTGCCGTGGGCCCGCGCACGCCTGCGGGCGCGCTGCCGGCAGCAGGCGGCGCAGGCGCAGCGCCCGGAGCAGGCGGAATCGTCGCAGCGCCGCCTGCCGCTGACGGCGGCGGCGCGAGCGCGGGCAGCATCGACGGGTCGAACACGCCGCCGTCGGGCAGCGTGGTGGGGAGCGCAATCGGGATCAGCTGGTCGCCCCTGATCTTCACGGCCGTGTTGTCCGGCATCAGATACACCCCTAACGCCTCGTTGTACTTCGGCATGGGGTTCTCGATGGGCTTCTTCAGCTGGCCACGGATGCGACCCTCTTCCACGGTCACGAGCAACGGCTCATCGAGCCGGAACAGGTAGCCGCCCTGCTCGAGCTCCATGTGGTAGTGCTTTTCTTTGTAGTCGACGTCCTTGGTGAACGCGATGCGCTCCTGCCCCAGGCGCCTGTGCAAGCGGTGCGCGAGCACGAACGACATCAGGCGCAATGCGATGTGATTGTGCAGGCGATGACAGCCGTGCGAATGGCGCCGCATGATGCTCATGTAGTCGACCGAGCCGTGCGTGCGGATGCCCTCGTCGTTGCCCAGCAAGATCGTACCGTCCTGCTTCTTGTAGTAGGTGCGGTGGTACGCAGCGACCAAGCCGTAAGCCGAGGCGTAGCTCGGGCCGATCTCGTGTTGGTTGAACACATAGTCGGGGTCTTCCGGCGTCTTCTTCTTGCGGTTGCGCTTGAGCAGATCCTCGGGCGGCGTACCGTCCGGCGGCAGCCACACGGGCGCGGCGAGGATGTCCTGCCAGGCGCGCGGACCGATGGGCGACTCCTTGTACTTCCACATCGTCGCGCCCTCGATCATCTCCGAGCGCCAGCCGCCGATCGTGGTGCCGAAGCGCGCGAGCGGGATCTTCTGCTCGTTGTACAGCACCGACACGGTGGTCTGCGGCCGACGCTGCACGGGCTGCGGCAATTCCTCGCCGTGATCGCCGTACGGGAAGTCATACCAGACGTCGCCGCGATCGTAGTCGAGCGTGAGCTGCATGTTGCCGCTGTAGTACTCGGGCAGCGCAGGCGCCTTGATCGCCACGTAGCGATGCTCGCCCTTGGGCAGCTTGCCGAGCGACTCCAGCCACGCCAGCGTGCTCTCCGGCGTCTGCAGACCAAACGCTTCGATCAAGGTGTCACGCAGCGTCGAGACCAGATCCACCATCGGGTGGTCTTTGCCGTCCGCGCCCTTGTACGTACGAGGCTCGCCGCTCGGCAGGGTGCTGGTGCTGCCGTCTTCGAGCACGCCGGCCGCATGTGTCGCACGCTCGGTCAGCACGCGCAGCACGGCATCGCGCTCCGCCAGCATCGGCGGCAACGACAGGTACTGCAGCGACTCCTTGCCCATGTAACCGAACGAGAACACGCGATTGCGGCGCTCGAACTCCGCCAGCGCATCGTGCGTCGCCCAGTCCATGGCGCCGTGCGAATACTTGCCGCCGCGGCCCTTGTAGTAGCCCTCGCACTTGAAGCGGGCTTGCATGGCGGCCACCGCCAGGCGCTCGGGCGAGACGCGCAGGTAGCGCAGCACGGCGTCTTTGTCGCGTGGCTCGGTCAGCTTGGTCTGATCGATCGCCTCGAGCGTCTCGACGTGCTGCTTCTGCATCAGCGCGTGCACGCGGTTCTTCAGGTACAGGAAGTCGTCGGCTTGCTTGCGCGCGGTCTCGGGCGAGTCGTAGGTGACCAGGCCGTGAAAGCTCTGCAGTGGCGCCAGATCGAGCGTTTCGAGGCACGTGAGCGTGGATGTGGCGCGCATGCGGTCGCGCACGATGTGCAGCGTGGGCAAGATGCCGAAGAGCTCGAGGAACTTGTCATCCTTGGCGCGTTCGCCGTGGTAGTTGTCCGGGTACTCGCCGCGCGCCAGTGCCTGGTAGATGGGGCGGTAAGCGTTGGGCAGCGGCTTGCCGTCCGGTGACTGGCCGTCGGTGAAGAGGTACGGCGTCCAGGCCTCGCCCAGATCGACGATCAGCGCGCCCTTCTCGGGGGCCTGTCCGGCCTCGATCTCGCGAACGCTCTGCCCGTGCTCCCAGAACGCCACCGGCTGAACCAGGGGCAAGCCCGGAGGCTCTTCGGGCGGGGCGGCAGCGACCGCCGGAGCTGGTGCCGCAGGTAGGTGCGGCTGCTCTTGCGGTGCAGATGCAGGTGTGGGCTCGGCCCGCTGCCGGCAGCCCCCTAGCGGCAGCAGCCAAACGGCAAGCACCCACAGCGCGCGCAGCCTCTTCGATTCGCGACTCACGACTCTCTCACAGACCATTGGCTAGAACCTTGCCACACGCAAGTTTGTGCGAACGCCAGGCTTGCGCTAAGCGGCGAGCATGCGGGTCTTCGTGTATGGCACGTTGCAGCGCGGCGAGCCGAGCCACGCGCAACTGCAGGGCGCGCGCTTCGTGGCCAGCGCCGTGACCGAGCCTACCTACGAGCTGGTGAGCCTGGGCGAGTACCCGGCGCTGCTCGAAGGCGGAAGCACGGCCGTGGTCGGTGAGCTCTACGACGTGGACAGCGAGCTGCTCGCGCGTCTGGACCTGTTCGAAGACGTGCCCGAGCTCTACGAGCGCAAGGTCATCCGCATCGCGGGACATCACGCGCAGGGCTATGTGATGCGCCGCCAGCAGGCACAGAGCGCAGAGCGAATCGCTGGCGGCGACTGGCGACGGCGTTGATGGCGGAGCGCGGAGCGCGCAAATGCGCGAGCCGGCGCATCCTCGAGGGACACGCCGGCTCGCCGGGTGATTAGCAGAAGAGCCTGTGCGCTCAGCCGCCGATGCCAAGCCCCTTGGTGAGATCGCCGGCCGCCGTCAGCTGCGCCGTCAGCGCACCAGTCGAGGCGGTCAGAGCCGTGCCGACGTCACCGAGCTGCGTCACCGCACAGGCGAGGCCGACCTGGACCTTGAAGCTCGCGTCGGTGGTGATGCCAGCTTTGATCGCGTCGTGGACTGCGCCGGTCGCGGACGCGCTCAGGCCTTCGCCGGCGCTCGCCACGCTCTTGGCTTGTTCGATCGAGGCCAGCAGCGCAGGCAACCGCACCTTGAGGTTCTTGAGCGCCACCACGAACTTGGCTTGCGCCGCCACGTCGAGGCCCGTGACCGCCTTCAGCTTGTAGCTGATGGCGATGCGCGGCGGCGTGCACTGCACGTTGACGCTCGCGTTCGCCTTGGCGCTCGCCTGGCACTCGGCCTTGGCCGTGGGCGGATCGAAGGTGCCCGTGCACTTGCCGTCGCACATGACCGTGGCGTTGGCCTTGGCTTCGCAGCTGGCCTTGATCCCGCCATCGCAGCCGCCCGATGCCTTGGTCACCGTGCACTCACCCTCGCAGGTGCCGCTGCACATGGCTTCCGCCACGAACTCGGTCTTGCACGAGCCCTTGCACATCGCGTCGCAGCTGCCGTTGCACGTGAGCGAGCTGTCAGCGTTCTTGATGTAGGCCGAGCAGTTGCCCGAGCACTCGCCCTGGCAGGTGCCGCTGCAGCTGGCAGCGGCCTTGAAGTCCGCGGTGCAGCTGCCCTTGCAGCCACCCATGCACTGCACCGACGGTGCCGTCACGGTGCACTTGAGGTCGGCGTTGGCGTCGCATTTCACGTCTGCCGTCGCCTTGACATCGCAGCCGCCCTTGCACGCGACCATCGCCTTGCCGGGGGTGACGGTGGCGTCACACGAGGCTTCGGCCTTGATCGTCGCTTGGGCATCCACGGAGCACTTCGCTGGTTCGGCCTTGATCGTCAGCGCGCCATCGAGGTTCGCCTTGATCTGTGCGTCGACCGCGGCCTTGAAGTCCGCGCTGGCGGCCACGCCGAAGTCGGCGCGGATCGCGTCGACCTGAGCGCTGATGCCGCTGCTCACGTTGTCGGCCGTCGTCTGGAAGTTAACGACCGCCTGGAAGAAGCCGTCGACGGACGCAACGCCCGAGATGGACGCGTTGCCATCGACGATGCCCTTGTCGGGGCACACCAAACCGCACTGCTTGAGCAGCGGATTGTTCGACGGGTCGAGCAGACCACCGTCACCGGTCAGCGGGTTGCTGCCGTTCTTGCCGCAACCCGCGGTGCCGAGCGCCAGTGCGCCGACCACCAAGAGACCCATCCTGTATCCAAAGCTTTGCATGGCTTTATCTCCTGTCATTTCTGCTGGACGGGTCATCCTGCGACTCCAAAGGCACTGGTGAACTTGGCCGACTCCGTGAGGCTCGCGGCAAGGGTGCCGGCAGCGCCACTGATGGCCGTCTCGACGTCACCCAGCTGGGTGACTGCGCACGCGAGGCCGATGGCGTCCTTCACGCTGACCTTTCCTGCGGCGGTGGCCTTCACCGACACGGTGACGGCTGCCTTGCCCGCCGCGGCAAGCCCGGCGCCTGCGTCGGACACGCTGCTCGCACGCTTGAGCGAGGCCAAGAGCCCGGGCAGACGAACCTGCAGGTTCTTCAGGCCCGCGACGAACTGCGCTTGCGCCGTCAGCTGCGCGCCCGTAACCACCTTGAGCTGATAGCTGATGGCCACGCGCGGCGGCGTGCACTGCACGTTTACCTGAGCATCGGCCTTGGCGCTGGCTTCGCACTCGGCCTTGGCCTTGGGCGGATCGAACGTGCCCTCGCACTTGCCATCGCACATGACGGTGGCGTTGGCCTTGGCCTCGCAGCTGGCCTTGATGCCGCCTTCGCAGCCGCCCGATGCCTTGGTCACCGTGCACTCGCCCTCGCAGGTGCCGCTGCACATGGCTTCCGCCGCAAACTCGGTCTTGCACGAGCCCGTGCACATGGCGTCGCAGCTGCCGTTGCACGTGGCCTTGTTGCTGGCGTCCTTCACGTAGGCCGAGCAGTTGCCGCTGCACTCACCCTGACAGGTGCCACTGCAGCTCGCCCCGGCCTTGAAGTCCGCGGTGCAGCTGCCCTTGCACATGCCGGTGCATGCCACGGACGGAGCCGTCACCGTGCACTTGAGGTCCGCGCTTGCGTCGCACTTCGCCATGGCCGTCGCCTTGACGTCGCAGCCGCCCTTGCAGGCGACCATCGCCTTGCCGGGATCGACCGACACGTCGCAGCGTGCTTCCGCCTGCAGCGTGGCCTTCGCGTCGACCGAGCACTTCGCGGGCTCCGCTTCGATCTTCAGGCCGCCCTCGAGGTTCGCCTTGACCGCCGCGTCGAACGAAGCCGTGAAGTCGGCGTTCGCTGCGATGCCAAAGTCGCCGCGGATCGCTTGCAGCTGAGCGTCGATGTCACCGGATGCGCCGGTGGCTGCAGCCTGGAAGTTCACGACCGAGCCGAAGAACGCATCGACCGAGGCCACGCCAGAGATCTGGGCATTGCCATCGACGATGCCCTTGGCCGGGCACTCCAGGCCGCACTGCTTGGCGAGCTCGTCGAACAAGGGCTGTTGGGTTACGGCTACCTGTTGCGGCGCTGGCGCCGCGCTGTCCGAGCAGCCGACGGCGGCGAGCACCAGTAGGCTCGACGCGGCCGCGCGCTGGATGAATCGATATTGAAAGCGTTTCATTGTCTCCCATTCCTCCCGTGTCGCCGCGATGCACGACGACGCCGTTGGCGAAATCCTCGAAAAAGGGCGGCGATGATCTCACGGCCCCCGGTCCCAAGCAACTTCGGACCCGCGTCATACCACGATGCGCCCAAAGCTCGAACCGGCCCTGGACGCAAGTTCGGTGCCGCTATTCAGGGCGACGCCGCGCGGCACGCCCGCGCTGCGACATCGACGTACAGCGCGTGCGGGACGAAGCGCCGGTATTTGCACGGAGAAATTGCGGAGGCTCGGTGGCGCGCACGCGCTGCACGCGCCCAAGCTCGGGACGTGACCGATTCAAGCCAAGAGGGCTCGCGCGCCGTGTGACCGCGACAGCCGTGTCGCGGCTGCGTAGCGCAGGCGGCTTTGCGATCCGAACGCTGCGCACGTGGCGTGGGAAACGTGCTCGGTCTGCGAACGGTCAGGAATCGACGGCTGCCTTGGCGCTCATCTCCGCGATCCGCAACGCGCCCTGGCGCGCTGCCTCCACGAGCTCGTCGACGGCGCGCTTGCGCTGCTCGTAGTACGCGCTGGTGCGATCGCGCGCGTCTTGCAGCTGCGCGGCGGCCTTGGCGAGCTTGGCCTCGAACATGCCGATGTCGGCGTGGCCGTCGCGGATGCGATTGGCGTCGAGCACGTGCTGGGGCGGCTTGCGCAGATCGGAGGCGAGGCCGAAGAGCGAGAGCACGCGCAGCACGGAGTAGCTGAGGTGGATCTCCCACCAGAAGAAGCCCTGGTTAGCGGTCGACTGGTAGTAGTAGTGGTGACGTAGCGCCGACGACCGAAGAGGTGCGTGAGCGAGTTGATGAAGAAGGTGCCGTGGTAGACGAGCACCGTGGAGAGGAAGAAATCGACCCTCACAGCACTTGCGCTAGCGCAACACCGCGTGACTCCTCACGTAAGCACCGCCGCGAGGGTGGCACAGATCGGGGCGACGAGCCGCCCCTGTCGCGCCCCGATCGGCGGTGTATCGTTCGCACCGCACGCTGGGTGGGCGCAGCGCGCAGGAGGCCTCCGGATGACCAAACTCGAGCGGCAGAGCAGGCTTGGCCTCCACAGCGGTGCCGCCGCACGCCTGTGCTGCTGGGCCGTGCCGGCGGCGCTGCTGCTTCTGCTGCCTGGCGTGGCAC
>DASVHQ010000443.1:0-2198 GCA_036382515.1 Polyangiales bacterium
GTCTCCGGCAGCCGTTCGAGTGCATCTCGTATGCGTGCCACTGCGGCGTCCTCGGGTGATTGAAGCGGACTTGCGATACGGCGCGCCTCGATGATGAAGGTCGAAACGCCTTTCACGACACCCAGGTCGGGAGTCTTCCCGTCAACATCGGGCTCGAACTCGACCGACCACCCGTGGTCGCTCAGCATTTTGGCGAGCAAGAGAACCCCAATCAACGACCGCACCTGATCGTCCGACGCCGCCGCCTTGAGCAACGGGCCGAGCACTCGCGTCCTCTTGTCGTTGGGGACAAGTTGCGCGGCACGTTCAAGTTGATCGCGAAACGCGTTGCCGCGTCCGTCAGGCGACATAGCCATGCGCTGGAGTAGCGGCGCGGCATGCGCGGAGGCGGCCGATGGGCGTTGCGCGAACTCCAAGGGAAAGATGATTCGGTCGGCCACGACGCTCTCTCCCACGAGTCTAGTCGATGCGTCGGAAGACGAGCGGGCGATTTTTCGGTTTCTGCGGAGTGTTCGCGGTCGGGGTGAGCCTTATGAGGCGTCCGCGCAGAAAGATGTGCCAGACGAACCTGGACAAGCACACCGTCTCCACGACCTCCAGAGGAAGCTGTACGACGATGCCATCCAAGTTCTTGTCGTCGACGGACAGCAACCCGCACCGCAGCGATCTTCAAGCGCGTGAATCGCGGACTGAGCTTCGAGCGTCACCAACCTTCGGCGGCGGCGCTCGCTTTGCGCCGGCTTCACGCCACGCCCGAGCCCGTTGCCAATGCGGCGCGGCTACGCGCGGCGCACCGCGTAGGCGAGCACTCTGCGTGGTGCGCAGGTGATCGCCTACGAAGTCGAAGGTGCGGTCGCGCGCTTCGCACGCTTCAAAGTCCGCATTGCTCCAGAGCCAGCCTTCGCGCAGCATCCACCCCGCGAACAGCGCTGCCGCCGTGCGCGGCGTTTCGATGACGATGCGCTCGTCCATCTCGTCCCACTCTTCGCTGTCGTCGCCCCAGTCGGTCTCGTAGCTTTCGACGAGCAGCCACAGCGCCGCCGCGGCGCTGCTGCTCGCGCGTGGCAGCAACGAGGGAGCGGGCCTCGCGGCTCAGCACGTCGACGCGGAGCTCAGTCGCGCACGTTGCCATCGAGATCAACCTCGTACGAACTGCTGCGCGTGACGAAGACTCGTCCTGGGCGCCATGAAGCGGCCACGCATGCGCGTGAGCACGCGAGCACCTGGGCTGCGTCGGTGCCGACATCGCGCGGAGCCACGTAGAGGTGACGACCATCGCCCAGCACGAGCGTGGGCTCGATGGGCGCTGCCTCGAAGGCCACGAGCGCTGCTCGGTGGTCCTCTTCGTCGGCGCGCGCGAGTTCGTCCTGAAGTGTTGCGTCGAGGCCGAGCGTGCGAAAGACACCGGCGACGTTGGCAGCAGACATCTCTCGCTCCCCGCGCTCCCATTCGACGTAGTGGCCCGCGTCGGCGCGCTTGCGCCCCATGCGCTCGACGACGTCAGCTGGGCCAAGGCGGCCGTCCGTGCGCGTCGCTCGGCATCGAGCGCGCTGTCTGGGTTGCCGGAAGTCCGCAGCGACCGGCCGACCCGCCAGGGGGTGCATGTCGGTGGTGCGTGCAAAGAGCGCGCGAGTCCTCGGAAGCTCTTCCCACGCTGGAGAATCCATGTTCGTCGGGCAATCGAGCAGCCTTTCGCGATGAACCTGCCCGCTGCGCAGGTCGATCTCCCACGCACGCCGGTACCGCGTGGCGTATGCGCACGACGCGGAGCGCTCGATCGGCCCGGCCGCGCCGCGGAACACGCGCGTCACCCACCGCGCCAGCTGCGGCTCGCTCGCTGCGAGCCTCTGGTTGCCGCGGATGTTCACCAGGAAGAGCTTCCCGTCCGTCAGCTTCCACGTCGGCACGTAGCCGCGCCAACACGCGGTGTTCGACAGCGCGTGTTCGTCGGGGCAGGCGACGACGACATCTTCTCCCGGCAGCGGCAGCTCTCCGAGAACGCAGGAGCGCATGCCTTTCCACAAGATCTCGTCTGGCATTTGAGCCGTCATGTTCACCCGCCGCGCGGAGGGGCCAGCGTTAGTGCGGGCGTGATGCCTGGAGGAATCCATGGGTCCATAAGGTGAAAGTCCTGAAGCGGTAAGAGATCGAAGCCGCATAGCTTGGGTGACACGCGCAAGCGTGAAGCTCACCGACAA
>DASVHQ010000444.1:0-50607 GCA_036382515.1 Polyangiales bacterium
GCGTTGCCATCGCTGCATGCGGTGCCGTTGGTCTTCGCGGGGTTGCTGCACACGCCCGTGCCCGCGTTGCAGACACCGACGTCGTGGCACTGGTCGAGCGGGGTGCAGGTGACGCCCGCGCACAGGTTCGTCGCGGGCACGCCCGAGCACGCGCCGCCGGTGCACACGTCGCCCGAGGTGGCGGCGTTGCCGTCGTCGCAGCTGGTGCCGTCGGTCTTTGCGGGGCTACTGCAGGTGCCGTGCGCGTCGCGCGTGCCAGGGGTGTGACACTGATCGGACGCTGTGCACCCGGCACACGAGCCGTTGAGGATGCCGGCGATGGCGTTGTAGCAGCTGTCGTTGAGCGTCAGTGCGTTGCCGTCGTTGCACGCCGTACCGTCCGCCTTCGCCGTGAGCGCGCTGGTCGGGCCAGGGCACAAGCCGGTCGTGTTGTCGCAGCTACCGGCGGTGTGGCACTGGTCGAACGCGGTGCACACGGTCGGGACCGAGCCGACACACGCGCCCGCGCTGCAAACGTGCACGGTGTTGCAGAGGTCGCCGGCCAGGAAGCACGGAGTGCCGGCGGCCACCGTGGGGTCGGCACAGTTGATCCCGTAGGCGTCGGAGCGCGTCTCGTTGCGCATCTCGTCTGCGCTGCCGGGCGTGGGCTGCACGATCGCGGTCGAGTCCCACAGCGCCAGGGTGTGATTGAACGTGGTGCCCGAACCCAGCGTGGAGATCTGCACGGTGGTCGGCGAGTTCACCCTGAAGCTCACGAAAGCGTCGCGGCCCTGGTCATCAGGCGTGCACACGCTCGTGCCGTAGGCGGGGCCCTGCGTGAACACGCTGCCCGGATAGTTGTTGATCATCGCCGTGGTGTCGCCCGAGTACGACTCGGCCGTCGTCAGCGGCAGCGCAGGATACGCACCGGGCGGCGGCAGCGTTCCGTACGGCACGCCCGCGACGCGTTGCTCGTTCGTCGTGCCGATCGCCGTGTTCGGCGGCGGCGTCTGAGACGCGATCGTGGCTGGCGCACCGCCGCGGAACAGCGAGATCACCGGCACGAAGCCCGGCGTCGGATTGTTGAGCGAGATGTGGACCTTGCTACCAGTGGCACTGCTGGTCGAGAACGAGAACGCTGCGTCCGGAGCCGCATCGTTGGTGCTGCCGCACTGCAGCGAGCTCGCGAGGTAGGTCGACGGCAGACTCGCAGTCGTGGAGCCAACCGTCACGAGCTGCTTGCCCTTGATGTCGCCCAGCGGATGCACCGAGCTGTCGTGCGGGTAGGTCGTACCCTCGGTGAACTGCGTGACGGGGACGCCGGGCAAGAGGTGACTCGAGTCGCCGCCGGCGTTGACCCAGTCGTTGTCGATGTGGTCGCCGGTGCCCAGGCGGTTCATGTCGGCGACGGTCCAGCTGCTGTACTCGGCGGTGCTCGTCGCTGGCTTCTGGAACGGCGTACGGTCGAAGAGCGCGATGGTGTGCGCGTAACCGGTGGTGCTGCCCGCAGTGGAGATCTCGACGTTGACGTCGGGACCAGCAGGGATCGTGAACTTGTAGAACGCGTCGTGACCGGTGGGGTCGGCGCTGCAGATGGCGCTGCCGTTGTTGTACGACTGGTTGAAGGCCGAGCCGGGCACGTCGCTCGCCATGGGCGTGAGATTGCCCCGGAAGGCCTGCGCTGAGCCGATCGTCGTGAGCTGAGCCGTAGCGCGATTCTCGTTCGGGTTCGGCGCGGCCAGCGTGATGTCGGCGACCGGGTTCTGCGAGGTCTGCAGCGGCGGGCCGTTGGTGCCGTCGTACAAGGCGACCACCGGGTGCCAGCCCGTCGGGTTCACGCGCACCTGGATGTTGGTATCGGCGGTGGGCGTGAACTTGTAGATGGCGTCGTTGGCGTTGGCGCTACCGGGACCGCACATGCCGGACTGCGGCGCCGGGTACTGCGCGCTCAGGCTGCTCGTGTCGCCGTTGGTGACGAAGGTCTGCTTGCCGGTGATGCCGCCGGTGACGAGATCGAGGTCGAGCGCGTTCAGGTCGTTGATGTTGGGCAGCGACATCGCATAGGTCTGCGTCGCCACCACGCTGGCCGTCATGTCGGCCATGTCGCAGGTCTTCACCAACCACTGATCGTCGATCGGACCGAGCGGGTTGTTGATGGCGTCGAACTTGGTGTCGTTCTCCATCTTGAACGCCACGGGGTCCGAGCTGTCGGCATCGAAGCTGATGGTGTACTTGCCGGCGGCGCCCGCGACGCCGGTGAGCACCACGTACGAAGTGCCCGGCTGGATGGTCGCCGCCAGCTGCGGGCCAGCGCCGCTGACCTGAGCGCACGCACTGCCAGCGTCCATGTAGCCCTGCGCGCTGATCGAGCCCTTGAACAGCCCGAGCACCGCGCCCCCGAACGAGCCGGTGATGTCCACCCGCAGGTTGGTCACGTACTTGGTGTCGATCTGGAACACGGCGTCGGGCGCGGTGTCCTGCGCGCTGCAGCCGATGAACCCGCCCACCGTGTTGGCCATGCTGCGCGTGCTGCCGGTAAAGGCACGCTGCGCGCTCCACACGTTGACCATCTGCGGATTGAGCGCCGTCGGTGCGTTGACCACGGCCGCCGGGCTCGGGTCTTCGCAGATGTACGGGTAGTTCTGATACGTGAACGGGACGCTGGCCCACGTGCCATCCGCCGCGCGCATGACCGAGCCGGGGTTGCTGGTAGGCTTCTGCGGCTCGCCCGTGGACCAGTTCGTGTAGCGCGTGACGAGCCAGAACGGCGTGCCATCGGGCCACACCCAAGTGCCGAGGAGCATCGAGTCGCTGCCACCGACCCAGGTGTCGTTGGCGATCATGGTCTTGACCTGGTCGTTCTCGGCCAAGCTGTCGATGCGCACCAGCTTCGCGCCGACCACGGCGCACTGGCCCGAGGCGTAGGTCCAGTCGTGAGCGTCCACGCAGGACAAGTAGCGATGCCCGCCGTAGCTGACCCAGGCGTCGGTCCAGACCCAGCGGCCGGGGCTCGCCGCATCGGAGCCACCGAGCCACGCTGGCGCGGTGAACGCCCCGCTGAGCATGCCGACGACCTGCGTGTTTTCGTTGCTGCTGCCGACGTTGACGAGCGTCGCACCGACCGACTCGCACTGCGCTTCGGCGCTGCTCCAGCCGCGCGCATCGTTGCATGCCAGGTACTTGTGCGCGTTACCTGTGAACGTCGTCCAGCTACCGCAGGCGCTACCTGTGGGCTGGGCCGGCGTGCTCGACCCGGTGTACTCGCACAGGTAGGTCTGGGTCGCCGTGCAGTCCGCCGCGACCCAGGCCCCTGCCGCCGTGAGCGCAACGCAGTCGCCCGCGAAGCTCGGTTCGCTGGCCGCCCAGCTCGTGTACATCGCCGTGGCGACGCCGGCATCCCAGAAGATCGTGGCGCTCGGACACACCGCGCTCTGCGGCACGCCGGGCACCGCGGCGGCGGACGCCATCTCGCACACGTAGCCGTGGAGGTTGGTGCAGTTGTCGTCGTCCCAGGCGCCGGTGGTGTGGAAGTTCAGGCAGTCGCCTGATGAGTCCGGCTGCGATGCACCCCAGTTCGTGTAGGCGCCCGCCACAGCATTGCCAGCCGCGGCACCCGCGCCGTTCGCCCAGATGCCCCACGACGCCGTGTACGGCACGGTCTCTTTGAAGCCGATCAGATACGAGTTGGCCGACGCGCTGATCTGCGAGTAGAGCTGCGCGTTCTCCTGCGAGTCGTCGATGGTGGCAAGGTGCAGACCCACGGTCTGGCAGTGGCCTTCGGCCTGCGACCACGGATGCTGCGTGTCGCACAGCCAGTAGCGATGCAAGTTCCAGTCGTAGGCGTGACAGTTGGGCTCGGGTGCGCCGGCCATGTTGTCCACGTCGTACAACGCCGTGGTGTAGGCCGCGGGACTGCGCATGCTCGTGACCGACGGTCGTGAGTAGGGCCCGTCGAAGATTGCAATCGCCGCGTTCGGGAACGAGCCGGTCGCGGCGATCTCGACCTGCGTCGCCTTGGACAGTGAGAACGAGAAGGTGCCGTCCGGCGCCGTGTTGGCCGAGGGCGTGTTGCTCACGCAGCTCATCAGCGTGCCATCGACGGTGTCCGCGCCGCTGGTCGTGCCCGTGTACGTGTACGCCGCGCCGCTGGACACGGGCACCTGGATCTCGGTGTTCTGCGTGAGGTTGCCGGCCACGGCCCTCGGCCCGAAGCTGGTCTGCTGGCTGAACGGCAGCGGCGCATTCTCGTAGCTGTAGTCCACCGAAACCGTGGCGCCGCTCAGGATCGTCGAGGTGCTGGTGCGCACGATGCTGGTGGGCGTGGTCGCGTTGCCCGCGATGATCGTGTAGTCGGGCGCCGCGCCCGTCGGGCCCTGGTAGAGCACCGTACGCGCGAGGTTGAAGACCTTGATCGAGCTGCTGCCCGATGCAGCGGTCTGGCCATTGACGTAGCCGAGCACCGGATTGGCGTTGCCGCTAGCGATCACGACCGTGCTCGACGCGCTCAGCGACAGGTGGTTGGTCAGATCCGGTGCGACGAACACCGTGCTGGTGAGGCCCGCGACCTTGGCCGTGTCGATCGCCGTCTTGAGCGCGGCAGCCGTGACCGCCGCACCGCCGGGCAACGTGATGCTGGTCTGCGTGCCGCCGTTCACGGTGAGCGTCAAGGTGTTGCTGGTGCCCGCCACGAGCGCGTAGGGCTCGGGCTTGGGCGCAATCACGCTGACCGCGAGCCCTTGCTGCCCGTCGATGTTGGGGTGCAAGAGGCCCGAGGCAGTGGTGTTGCGGAGCACCACACGCTCGTCGATCACGCTCTGCGCACCGCCATACAGCGCGATCGTGTTGTTGAACGCCGTCTGCGGATATGCGGTGGCGATGCGCACCGTGCCAGACTGCGAGGGTACAAAACGATAGATGGCGTCGCGCGCGAGGTCTGAGCTCATGCCGCCACCGCAGCTGGCGGCGGCGTAGTCCGCGGTCATGTTGGTGGTGTCGGCGTTGGTGACGGTGACGCGGCGGTTGATCGGGTCGGGCAGGTCGGTCGGGATGATCTCGTTGGCGTTGCCCTGGTTGTCGACCGTGATCTGCTGTTGGCCCTGCACGGTAAGCAGCGAGAGGTCGCCGGTGTAGGCCTGGGCGGGGTTGCTGACTCCGCCGATCGTCGGCGTGGGTGCAGGATGCGCGTCGGCGTCCGCAGGAGTGTCGTTGTTCACGGCGACCGGCGTCGCTGCCGCACCGAGGCTGGAGGTGGAGTACAAGCCAACCACGGTGTTGGCAGGCGAAGCCGCGCTGTTGATCTGGATCGCGGCCGGTTTGGTCAGCGTGAACGCATAGACCGCATCGGGCGCGCCCACGGCCGAGCCACACATGCTCGGGTAGTCGGCATGCATGCCGGCGGTGGTGCCGAGCTCCACGTACGCGGTGCCGTTGGCGTCGAGCGTGACCGGCCACGCGGAGCTCGCGTCCTCGTTGGTGCGTTGCGTGCTCTGATCGGTGGTGATCGTGGCCGTGTCCGACAAGCGCAGCGGCGGCCCGTTGGTTCCGTCGTACAGCGTCAGGGTCGTGTTGAAGCCCGAGGCCGGATTGGCCTTGATGTGCACGGAGCCGGCGACGCCCGTGGTGAACTGATAGATGGCATCGGGCGCCGCGTCGCTCACGCCACAGCTCGCGTGCGGGAAGTCGGCGAGCATACCCGCGGTGTTGCCGCCACCGAGCGTGACGCGCTCGCCGGCGATGTTGCCCAGGTCCAGCGCCGCCGCTGGCTGCGGCGTGTCGATGGTCATCGCGTTCTGGCCGACCTGGACCTGCGAGTTGGCGGTCATGCGCGCCATGTCGTCGGCGTAGGAAATCCAGCTGGTGGTGGCGCTGGGCGTCGGAGCCGGGTAGGTGTCGGCGTCGGTCTTGGTGTCCGCCTTGGACAAGGTGATGGGCGGGGGCTTCACGCCCGCCGCGCCATTGAACAGGTTGATCACGGGGTTGCTGACGGCCGAGGCGGAGGCGTCGATCTCTACGTTGGTGGTCTTGGCCAGCGTGAACTGGAACACGGCATCGCGACCGCCAAGCGCCGCACCGCACGACATCAGCGCCGCGTCGACGTCGCTCGCCATCGCGGAGGTGTTCCCGAGGTACTCCTGGGTTGCGGTGGAGAAGTCCACGTACTCCGGCGAGAGCGGCGTCTCGTTGAGGTTGCCGGCGGCGGCAAGATCGTGGAGCGTCGGCGTGGTGGGCGGCTGACCCTTGTACACCGCGAACACGGGCGGGTTGGTGAACCCGGCGCGCTGCGTCAATGCGATCTGCACGTCGGTGCCGATCGACGGCGTGAACTCGTAGACCGCGTCCGGCGATGCGGTCGCGTTGGTGCAAACCGCCAGCGAGCTCGGATTGAGCACGCTGGTCATGTAGTTGGCAGCCATGCCAGCCGTGCTCGTGTCGACGACCTGCACCTTCGACCGATACGGGTCCGGCAGCACCAGCGCGCTGCCGCCGCTCTCGTTCAGCGCCGCGGCGTTGTCGATCTGCGTGCGCGTCTGAAACAGCGAGTGCACGGCGAGGTCGAAGTTGCCGACGATGTTGTTGGTGCTGGCGACGACCGCGTAGTACTTGTGGCCAGCGCTGACGTCCAAGGTCGCCTTGGCCACGGGGTCGGTCCCGTCCCCAGGGTCGCAAGCCTGCAACACACCGTTGGCGGCCACCGCGCCCGCGTCACTGAATTTGATCTTGTAGGTGCCCTCGCGGCTGCCGGCCGGGGCCGCGGACGAGCCGTCGATGACTACGTAGTAAGTGTGGCCGCTCAACAGCGCGTAGCTCAGCGTGGCACCGCTTGCAGCACAGGTCTTGTACCCGGTCGCATCGACGGTGGCGTCGAAGAGGCCAACTACCGCGGGGTAGCTCGAGCCCGTGGTGTCCACGGCCAGGGTGTAGTTGACACCGGGGGTCAGCTTGAAGACCGCGTCGCCAGCGCCATTCGTGCCCTGACACGCCGTCATCAGCGCGGAAGCGTCGTAGTCGTCCATCATGCGCCTGGTATTGCCAGTGAACGCGACAACGCTGGCCGCCGCGCTGACGGTCGTAGCCGTGGCCGTGTCTTCGTTGGGCGCCACTGCGGGCGAGACGTCCTCGCAGATGTAATAGGCGTTGTCGTCGTTGGCGCCGTTCGGATCGGTCGAGGCGCAGGTCTTGTCTTCCCAGTACGTGTCGGCACGAATCGCGCCACAGACGTGGTTCTTGGTGACTTCGCTCTGCCCGCCCGTCGCCCAGTGCGAGTACGTGGTCCCGGTGCCGTCGCGCCAACTGAAGGTGGTCGCGAGCGGTGCCGTCAGACCGATGAGGAAGTTGTAGTCAGTCTTGCCGGTGGCCGCGACCGCGTTCTGCATCACGATTTGCTCGCTCGCCGTGTTGATCGACGCGAGGTAGTCCATGCTCGCGGCCGTGCAGTGCGTGTTGGCATCGGTCGCGTAGCGCCGCGTCGGGCACACGGCATACGTGTGCGCGCCGCCAGACATGCCGGAGTCGTGCAAGCTGTAGATCAAGCAGTTCGGGTCGGGCAGCGCGATGGCAGCTGACGTCGCGTCGTAGAGCTGCGTGTAACTGGCGGCTGCGCCCAGCGGCGGGAGGCTGTCGAACACGCCGACGACCGGGTAGAACCCCCCCGCGTTCGAGGCCTCGACCCGGACGGTGCCGTCCTGGCTCGGCGTGAACGAGTAGATCACGTCCGCGCCGCCGGACTGAGCACCACAGCTGCCGCCGACCAGCGCGCTGCCCGCACCCGTGAAGTTGGAGGCCTTGGACGTAAGCGTGGAACCCGCGACCGTCGTGTCGATCTGGCCGTACACGTCACCGAGGTCGAACGGCGCGGCGTCGTTGTTGAACGCGCCGAGCGAGAGCGCCGTGACCTTGCCCGGCTGCGATGCGTACAGAGCGACGATCGGGCTCCAGGTCCCGGACGTGACGCCGAGGGCGAGGTTGGTCGGCTTGCTCAGCGTGAAGCTCAGCGTGGCGTCCTTGGCGGTGTCGGAGGCGCCGCAGGCGATGCCCTTGTAGCTGTCGGCCAGGCTCAGCGTGCCGTTTACCGTAGTGTCACTGACGGTGTAGCTCGCGTTGCTGACGTTACCGATCGGATAGGCCGCCTGCGCCGTGGGGTTGTTCATGACGTCCGTCGCGGGTGCGTGGACCGTCGGCGGCACGTCGCTGTGCAGCGAGATGACCGTGGGAAAGCTCGATCCCTCGGTGTCAATGCGCAGATTGGTGGCCTGCGCGACGTTGAACTGGAAGACCGTGTCGGTCGCTGCCGGATTGACGTTGCAGCCGACCAGACTGTCGACGAAGGTCAGCAGGGTCGGCGCCGGATCGGTCATGCCAGTCCACGAGGTGGTCATGGTTACGGTGGTGCCACGAATCGCGGTCACGACGGTGGGTGTGCCGCCCCACCCGGTCGAGTCGGCCAGCGCCATACCCGGGTACATGTGAGCGACATCGGTGACGTTGGTGATGTCGGTCGAGCCCGAGGTGCGAATGCCCGTGTTCGTGAAGTTGTAGGTCGTGTTGTAGTTGGCGACCAACGACGACGAGTTTGCGAAGCGCTCGATGTACTGACCGTTGATCGAGGTCGCGGCAGCAGGCACGACCGCCGCTGTTCCGAAGACGTCGTTGTTGTTCGGGATCGCCGCCGCGGTCGGGTTCGCGGGCAGCGACGACAACAACCCCTGATGCAACGAGATCGCAGTCGGGAAAGCCGACTGCGACGAGTCGAAGATCACGTGCGCGTTACTGACCGGCCGGAACGTGAACGCGACCTGGTTGGTGGAACCATCGGCGCCGCAACCACTCACACCGCCGAGCAACGCCGAGGCCGAGTTGGCGCCGGCGGTGGTGCCGACATACGTGAGGTAGGTGCTGTCCGGGCCCGAGGGAATGCCGACGACCGTCGCGTCGCCGGCATTGACCGGCGACACGACCAGGCTCGGCACGCCTTTGAACAGCGCGACCACGGCCTGGAACTCGGTGGAAGGCGTGGGCGCTTTGCCGGCCCCCAAGAACGGATTGGGTGGAGGCGGCGGCGCGCATGAGCCTCCGAACAAGCTGAGGAGCCAGCACAGCAGCGCCTTCAGCCAGTTCAAGAAGTTCGTGAACCAGCTCTGGATCGTCTTGGCGTTGTTGGTGCAGTAGGCGTCGGCCGGACCGCATCCGTCGTCCTTGCTCAGGTGGATGTTGATGTCACCCTTCTGAGTGACCGTGAAGCGGTAGACGACGTCGGGGCCGCCGTTGGGGAACGCGGCGCTGGTGACCAGCCGCACCGGCGTGCCCTTGGTGGCTGCGGGTGCGGAGTCGTACGAGGCGTAGCAGGACGGAGCGGTCTGCGAGCCGAAGAGCGTGACCGGGTAGTCCGCCTTCATGTAGCGCGAGTCGCCGGAGTACGAGTAGTAGCTGCCAACCGTGGCGCCCGCGGGATGCAGATCCCCGAGGTTGAGCGCCGTGGAGAACGTTTCGGCACCGGTCGAGGTGTAGTGCGAGACGCCACGTCCGTCGGTGGTGAGATCGCTGGCGGCCGTGTCGGGCGGATAGTCCGTGGTGTTGCCGAGCCAAGTCGGAGTCGTTGCGCCGGTCGTGCTGGCCGGCACGTAGAAGAGATACGGGCAGTAGATCGCGGCCTGCGCCGGCGAGAGGCCGCCCCAGCCCTTGGCCTTCGGCTGGCCGGGGATCGCGACCGGGCACAACAAATCGTTAGGCTGTGTGCCGGAGGTCGGGTCGTCGGCCGGACCGTTGTGCATCGGGTTGTCGGTGATCATCACGACCAGCGGCAACGCATTGTTGCGGAAGCACGGGTAGCCGAAGGTGCCGTTGCCGCAGCCGACGGGCACGGTCGTGGCGCCGGTGTAGCGCTCGGCGACCGCAGGACGGTTGATGCCGAAGTACATGCCCTTGCCGGTCGCGATCGACCACAGGGCCATGATGTTGCCTTCGTACGCGTTGGTCGTGGCGTTCAGCGAGGTGTAGTTGAACGCGTCGGCCACGCGCACGCGACAGCGGTGGTCGGTGCCGACCACGCTGTTGCAGTCGGTGTCGAGCACGCAGGTCCGGCCGTCGATGCAGACCTTGTTCGACGACGGCAGCATGTCGGTGTAGTTGCGGAACACCCACTCGTCGGCGTTGCGCGCGATGAACGCCGCGCCGTTGGTGCTGCCGCTGTCGATGCTCATCGAGGAGATCGGCAGGTCACGGAACGAGCCGCCGCCGAAGTACGCGCTGCCAATCATGCAGCTGACCGCGCCGATCACGCCCTGGGTCTTGAGGTAGTCGTCGGGCTGGCCGTCGAAGTTGTTGTCGACGCAGTGCGGGTGCAGACCGCCCGAGCAATACGTGGTCTGCGCCGCGTAGCACGTCGTGAGCTGGTGCGTGGTCTCGTTGTGCGAGCCCGCGGGCTCGAGCGCGCCGCTGATCGTGGGCACGCTCTGACCGGGACCGTAGAGGCAGTCTTTCTGCTGCTGCGCGGTCAACGCCGGGTTGCCGTAGCAGCACTGCGCGAGCAGCGCACACTCCGCGTAGTCGTTCTGCGTCAGCGAGTTGAGCAGGTTCTGCCGCACGTTGGACATCGTCTGCGCGGTGTCCATCAGAAAGTAGATGTCGGCGTTACGCAGCTTGAACGGGACGTTGACGGTGTTGAGCGCGCTCTCGCCGATGTTCAAGACGTGGAAGATCGTGGGGTTGGTGCTGGTCTGCACCGGAGTCGAGGCCGGGCAGCCCGTGGGCTTGGGTGTGGCACTGCAGTCGACGGCGTTGGGAATGCCGTTGCAATCGACGCCGGCGTCGTTGGTGCCACCGCCGTAGGTGCAGCCCGAGACCGCGCCGGTGAGCGGCGCCGACGGGCAATACGTCTCCATGTACGTCTTGCAAGCCGCCTGCTTCGAGGCGGCGTCAGGGTACACGGTGGGGATCGGCTGGCTGCTGACGTTCTGCTGGTCGGTGGTGCACGCGTTCTTCAGCGACGCCACGCCCGCGAGCGTGCTGCAACAGGCGGTCCAGTTGCTGCAGCAGGTTCCAGCAGCCACGCAATCACTGCCAGCATCGGTCCCCGAGTCAGTGGTGGCGACGCCGCCGTCAGCTGGCAAGAGCACCAGACCGCCGCCATCGGCGAAGGTCACGCTGCCGTCGTTCACGCCGCCATCGGCGAGCAGCGGATCGGTGACCTTGAAGCAACGCAGATCACACTGACTGCAGGTCTGTTGCCCCGCATCCGGATCGATCACGGCCTGCGTCTTGGGCCGCGGCGCCACCGAGTACAGGCGCACCTGCTCGCAGCCGCTCCACACGCCCTCACGGCAGTAGCGCGTGCCCTCGCTGCACATGATGTCGCCGTCGGACAGCGCTTTGTCGGGCAAGAAACACGAGATCGGATCGACGCCGGCCGTGCACGAGCAACCTTGCTCCGGCCGCCCACAGCTGCGGCACTCGTTGGTCGACTTCGGGTCGTTATCGTTGCAGTCGAAGCCCTTCGCGCAGTTCTTGCCGAAGCCATCGTGGTCGTGGTCGATGCAGACGGCGCCCGCGTCGAACCCTGCACCCGAGAGTCTCTGCTCGGAGCATGCGGTCAGCGCGAAGGCACTCAGGAAGCTGCAGACGAGGCCTAACCGGCGCATCCAACTCCTCGAAAGGGCGGCCACACACGACCGCTCGTAACTATCCCATCGCACTCCCAGATCCTCAATGTGGATTGGCGGAACACAGTCCCCGACATGAAACATGAGATCCCCGCGAGGGTCGAGTTTGCAAGCGTCACACCCGGGCACTTTCCGGTGTGTTCTTCAGCGCGCGCTGCCGCCGTCAGTGCGCAGCGTCTGCATCCAGTTGCGGATCTCGGAAAAACTTGCGGCCCGGCAAGCCCAGCGATGGAGAAGGCGCTCGGCCTCGAGCATCGGATCGGGGCGGCCCGACGGCGATCGACTCTCGGCCATCCGCACGCGCCGAGCTCAGGGACGTGTCGCACCCGCGGCGCCCTTGTCGGAGTGTGCGCAGCCGGCCAGCACGTCTTGCAAGAACGACAGTGGGACGGCAACCTTGAGCTGGAAGCCGTGCGGCTGCGGCATGACCGAGTAGAGGTCGAGCAGCTTGGAAGCGCGCTTGTCGTGAGCGCTTGCCGCCTGCACACGCTTGGCGGCGAGCATCGCAGCGAGCGCCTTGGCAACCTCGCGGGCGTCGGCCGAGGACCCCTGGGCGTCGAGCACGATGGCGGCGTCGTCGGATACGGCGATGTGGAAGTGCGCGGTGAGATCTGCGCGGCGCAGTTGTTCCGACAGCCCCAGCGAGGACACAGCCTCGGCCAGGCTGCGCGCCGTCACCACCCCATAGGCCTGACTGTAGGCTTCATCCTGCGGAAACGCAGGCTCCGCAGGCGTGCGTCCGTCGAGCCGGTCGAGCGCCTCGTGCACCGCGCGCAGCGACGTGCTGAAGAGCACCGTGGTCTTGTTCCACAGAGCCACGTAGGGCGGGGTCCACGCGTCGGACGGCAGCGGCTCGACCGGTGCGAACACTTGCCCACCCACACCGTAGGCCGTGGGTTCTTTGAGCCTGTACATCTGCGTGGGATCCGCGTGCAGCGCGTTGCCCGAGACCACCACCAGGCGCTCGGACGACCACAGGTTACCGACCGCGACGCGGTCGACCTCGCCAAGGTCGAGCCCCTTGGACTCGAAGCCGTGCCAGAACGCATCGCTGCGCATGCAGGCCGAGAACATCTGCCCTAGAGGCTGTTTGAAGAAGCTCGATAGCTCGAAGACCATCAGCTCGCGGTCCGGCGGCAGCGCCACGAGCAGCGGATCGCGCTTGGCCGGCAAGGCAGCAACGGCACCGGGCGCTGTCGGTGCCGACTGCCCAGCTTGCGGCGGCAGCGTGCGCCGCTGCTGCATCTTCGCCTGATCGGCCGCAGCAGGATGATCGGGAAAGCTGACCGCGGCCGCAGACTCTTTGCCCTGCTTGCCCGCCGGATCGTTGCTCGGCATGAGCCACGCCGCCACGCCCAAGAGGCCGCACGCCAACAGCAGCCAGAGATAACCCCGCTTCAATAGTCCCGCCTTTCGAATTCCCAGATCGCCAGCATAACGCAGGCGCCCGCGAAGATGAGCGTTCCTGCAGCCGTGCGCAGCAGGTCGGCGTCGAGCGGCTCGAAGCCACCGGCCACGGCACCGAGACGCCCGAGCAGCCAGAAGCGCGGCACGAAGGACACCACAGCGGTGAACCAGCGGCGTGGCGCACCCGCGTTGAACAACGCAGCAAGCTCCGGCCTCGCGATCACCGAGCCGGCGAAGAGCAACGCGACGCCGATGGCACTCGACAGCGCTGCGCTGCGCACGAACACGGCGCTGGCGAGCATCGCAGCGTAGACGGCGCTGAAGGCAAGGCAGCCCGCGAGCGCGCCCGCGACGATGCACCACGACCAGATGCCCGACTTCAGACCGAAGAGCACGGTGAACACGACGCCGCCGTAGAGCGCGCTCGCGACTGAGAGGGCAAGCACGCCGAGGTAGATGCCGACGATCAACTCGGCGCGGCGCAGCGGCAGCGCGAGCAAGTGTTCGATGCGCCCGGCCGCGAGAAATTCCGGCGCGAAGTCAGAGCAGGCCAGCACGCCGAACAAAAGGCCCGTGACGTACATGAACCAGGCCGTGCCCGAGAACACCGGGCGCAGCGCCATGTCCGTGGCACGCAGGTCGTGACCCACGTCGAGACCGAAAAGGCGCGTGCTGGCGAGCACGCCGTCGACCACCTCCATCTGCAGCGTCCAGCCGAGCAGCACGCCGGCGAGCGTGATGGCGAGCAAAAGACCCAGCATCCACTTGCGATGCACGGCCTCGCGCAAGAGGTCGGCCGCGATGTGCAGCGCGCTAGGCATCGGCGGGACCCATCAGCTCGAGCAACACGGCTTCGAGGTCGCGCATCTCGGGGACGAGCTCACTCACGAGCGCGCCTTGGCCGCGCGCCTTCGCGAGCCGCGCGTTGAGCTCGGCCACGTCGCAGTCCGTGCAGACAAACACCTGCGCGACCGACGTGGGCGCAAAGCCCAGGCGTTGCAGCTGCTTCGTGTCCGTGCCCGCTTCGAAGCGCACACGCCAGCTCGAAGGATTGCCGCAGAGCTCCAGCGTGGCACCGCTGCGCAAGAGCCTGCCGCTCACCAGGATACCCACTTGATCGCAGATGCGCTCCGTCTCGGAGAGCAGATGCGAGTTGAGAAAGAGCGTGGCACCGCGCGCGCGCTCCTGCGCGAGGATGCTGCGCACGTCGGCGCGGCCCTTGGGGTCGATGCCGTCGGTGGGCTCGTCGAGCACGAGCAGATCCGGCGCACCGATCAGCGCAGCGCCCAGGCCCAGGCGCTGACGCATGCCCTTGGAGAAGGTCGCGATGCGCGCGTGGCCTTCGTTGCCGAGGCCCACGCGCTGCAGCTGCTGCTCGGCGTCCGCGCGGCTGGCGTGCTTGAGGCGCGCCACGCTGTGCAAGAAACCCAGCGCCGTCCACGCCGTGGGCAGCTGCAGGCGCTCGGGCAGATAGCCGATGCGCTTGCGGACGCCGAGGTCTGCGGGGGAGCCGCCGAGCACCTGCACGGCGCCCGCGCTCGGAGCCACCACGCCCAGGAGCGTCTTGAGCAGCGTGGTCTTGCCCGCGCCGTTGGGACCTATCAGGCCGAACGCGCTGCCCGCAGGCACGCGCAAGCTCACGCTGTCGAGCGCGCGCTTGGGGTGGCGCCGCTTGCCGTAGTCCTTCACCAGCGCGTCGACCACGATCGCGTCCACTGCGAGAGCGTAACATCGGCCGTGGGTGCACGCCCAGTCACTGCGCACTCACAAGCGTGCACGCTACGAAGGGTTCGTGGTACTACGCTGCTTTCACTCGCGCAGCGCGCAGGAGGCCAGCATGGCGGATCCCGTCTTTCCAGCGATCAACGTTCCCGGTCAAGGCAAGCTCTATGCGCGCCTGCGGACTACCCAAGGCAACCTGGTCATCGAGCTCGAGGAGAAGCGGGCCCCCAAGACCGTGGCGAACTTCGTCGGCCTCGCGACCGGCGCCATGGCGTGGCAAGACCCCAAGAGCGGCAAGAACGTGAACACGCCCATGTACGATGGCGTGCGTTTTCATCGCGTGATCCCGGGCTTCATGGTGCAGGTGGGCGACCCGCTCAGCCGCTACCCCGAGATGAAGGCGCGCTGGGGCACCGGCGGTCCCGGCTACCGCTTCAGCGACGAGATCCACCCGGAGCTCAAGCACACCGGTCCCGGCATGCTGTCGATGGCGAACGCCGGCCCTGGCACCAACGGCTCGCAATTCTTCATCACAGAAGGGCCCACGCCGCACCTCGATGGGCGGCACGCGGTGTTCGGCCGCGTCGTGGTCGGCCTCGCGGTGGTGAAGAAGCTCGCCAACGTGCGCCGCACCGAGCGCGACACCCCCACCGAGGATCAGCTGATCGAGAAGGTCGAGCTGTTCCGCAGCGAGAGCGCGCCGACCGACTGAAGCCGCGCACGTGACGCAACAGGGCGAAGCCAGCGCAGCAAAAGCGCCCAAAGCCAGCCCAGCCTTGGCCGAACCGAGCGCGCTGCCGCCCGATGCGCGGCGCGCGCTGCGGCTGGGCCTCTTGCTGATGGCGCTCTTGCGCGTCGTCTACCATGTGGCATTTGTGCTCTACGACCCGTTCGCGCTGGTCAGCTTCTCCGACGGCCAGCTGTACGAGCAAGCGGCTCGTGACATCGTGGCCCATGCGCCGCTGGGCACGCAGCCCTTCTATCTGCAGGGCCTGTACGCCTATCTGCTCGCGCTGGGAATGTCGCTGCACACGGCGATCCTCAACGCGCTGCTCCTGCAACTTCTCGTTGCAGCGTGTGCGCTCTGGCTGTTCGCGCGAGCCGCACGCTCCGTGCTCGGTCCGTGGCTCGGCTCACTGAGCACTCTGGTGCTGCTCTGCTATCCGAACGTCGCCTTCTACGAGAACAAGTACCTGAGCGTCGCGCTGGGGATCGCTTGCAACGTCACTGTATTGTGGGCGTTCGTCACGTTCGACCGAAAGCCGAGCGCCGGCCGCGCGCTGCTGCTGGGCGTGTGCTCGGGTTTGTCGGTGCTCGGCCGCGCGAATCTGCTGCTGGCGCTACCGATGAGCGCCTGGGCGGTCTGGCTCTCGTGTCGGGCGCGGCAGCGCCTGCCTTCGCCCGTGCTGCTCGGCTTCGCGGCCGGTGTGCTCTTGGCGCTTGCGCCGATGGCGGCACGCAACTTGGTCGTGACGGGTCACCCCGACGTGTTGCCGAGCCATGGCGGCGGCATCCCGTTCTACATAGGCAACAATCCGCACGCCAACGGTCGCTGGAACGACGCCGGTGGGCTGCTCACGGGCCAGGTCGACCTGGAGCGCGACCAGCTGGCGCAAGGCCTCGGCATCACGGGCCAAGGCCGCGCGCTCGACGACGCGCTCGGCAAGGCGCTCTACAGGCGCGCATTTGGCTACATCGTCTCGCAGCCTGGCCCATGGCTCGCGCTCGAAGCCCAGAAGCTCTGGTGCACGCTCGGCAACCACGACTTCGTGCGCGACTACGACCTGTTCGGCGAGCGCGAGTTGCTGGGCGATCTACCGCTACCGATGGGCATACCGTTCGGTGTGCTGCTGGGCCTGGGCGCGCTCGGCCTGTGGATCTTGCATACGCAGTCGCGAGGCAACGCGCCCGGCGCGCTGCAGCGACGCGCGCTCTTCTGGGTGCTTCTCGGACAGCTCGTCGCGGTGCTCGCCGCCAACGTGCTGTGGTTCAGCTCGGCGCAGAACCGCGTGCCGCTCGCGATTCCGCTCGCCTTCGCCGCCGGGCCTGCTGTGCTCGCGCTGGCCAAGCGCGTAGACCGCAAGCTGCAAACGCCGTGGCCGGGGCCCGCCAGCTGGACCGCCATCGCGCTGTGCGGGATCTTGTGCGCGCAAGCGTTCTGGCCGCGCATGGACAGCTATCGCGCGTCTTCGGTTCACTACTACAACCTGGCCAACGTGGAAGAAACGCTTGGCCGCGGTGAGGATGCGCTCGCGCACTACCGGCTCGCCGCTGAGCACAACCCGCGTCAGCCCATGTTCCGACTGCGCGAGGCACACCTGGCGCGCCTGCTCGGCAAGCGCGAGCGAGCGGAGCAAGCGCTAGGTAGCCTGCGTGCGCTGCAGAGCGTCCCGCCAATCATCCGCAAGGCTGCAGCGCGCGAGCAGAGGCTGCTCGATCAGGCACCCTGAACGGCTCAGAGCTGCCCTTGTTCGTGCGCCAGCATGAGCAGCCGTGCGGCCAGCTCGTTCTCGCTGGCGTTCGAGCTCGTGACAGTGCGCTCGCTGGCGATGCCGCCGACGGCGGCGAGGCCGATCTTGCGCTTTTGTGTGAGGAAGCGCTCGTCGTACAGGGCGTGCGGCGCGCGCTGCCGTAGCAGCTGGATGAGCACGAGGAAGTTCTGGATGGTGGTGGGCTTACGCTCGGCACCCAGTCCCTGGTAACGCACCGAAAGCTCGCGGAAGATGACCGGCAAAGGTCGCGCGTGCTTGAAGAGGTAGAGAATCTGCTCGCGCTGCTCGCTCGCGCTGCGCGTGGTGCGCTCCACCGTCTTGCTCATCTTCAAGCCGCCGGTCATCACCGCCATACCGACATCGAGCTTCTTCTCTTTGGTGGTCACGGTGTTCTCGGCGGCCACGACGCTCAGCGCACGCAAGAGGCCCGAGATCTCCACGTACGGCACCTCGAACGGACGCCCCTGCTCGTCCTGACCGGTGAGCGCGCTGGGCCCGAAGTTGAGCTCACGCACCGATCCGGCCGCAGCGCCGCTCGCGCCGAAGTCGCAACCGACCGCCCCATGACCGCGCGCACGCAAGCGCGCCAGCAGGTCGGCCGCTGCGGCAGCGTCAGGCGTGGACAACAACGGAGCCGGCAAGCCTGCCGCGGCGCGCAAGCGCAGGTCGTAGGGCGTGATGCCGAGCCAACCCGCCAGAGTGGTCAACTCACCATCCATGGGCGCTCCCCACCGCGTCAGAGCCACCACATGCATGAAGCAGAGCGTAGCACGAGCCTGACTCACACCGCCGACGCAGCGCGGCCCGCATCGCCCCACGCCGCGCATCGTGAAGCGGCAGGGCACCGCGACGCGAGCCGTCCGGGTGGCGGTTGCGATTTGGGCCCGATGTGGTGGGTCCCTTCTTCGCGCGCGCCGGCCGAGAGCCCGAATGCATCCGCTCATTGGCAGATCTGCGTGTCAGGGCACCGAATGGCCGGCCGCGCGCCCTGGGGGAACCGCATCGGGCCCAAATCGCAACCCCCACCCGGACGGCGTCACACGACTTTCAGCCTCGCTCTCCAACGACGTCGCCGAGCGCGCGGACACCCCGCCGAAACAAAGTCTTCCGAGTGGCTCCCAAGCCACGAAAATGCTACGAACGCGCCCATGGCAACGCTTACAGAACTCCTAGGTGCGCCCCCCAAACGCGACGCCGTCATCGACGACGCCATGCGCGTGCTCGACGCCGAGGTCGATTCCAAAGGCGGGCTGAGCGGCCTCGCGATCAAGACCGCATTCAAAGTGGTCAAGAGCATCGGCTCCGACTTCCTGCGCGGCGCGGTCGACCACTTGATGGACGACTTCCTCAAGGCCCTCGACCCGCTGTACCAGGAGGCGCTGCAGCGCGGCATCGACCCGCGCCAGCACCTGACCAGCAATCCGAGCCGCGTCGCCGACGCCCTGCTCGCGATCACCGATGCGCGCGCTGCGCACGCCAAGAATCAAGCCGTGAAGAAGACGTACGAGAAGCTGCGCGACAGCGCCAAGAAGCACGTCGAAGCCGCGGTGCCGCGTCTGGGCGAGATGTTTGGTCGGCACGTACGCTGAAGCGAGGGACTGATGGCAAGCCGTGCTCCGCGCAAACTGAGCAAGCAGCGCGCGGCGGCACCTGCCGCCCGCAAACCGCGGCTCGTACGCCACCTAGGCCAGCCGAGCAAGCCGCGCGCAGCCGTGCGCAAGAAGCCCGCAAGCCGTGGCGGCGGCGCCAAGACGCGCGAGGCCACGGGCCTCGGCTTCCGACTGCCGCGTGAAGTCCGGCCGCTCGCTTATCGCCTGCACATCGACGTCGACCCCGACAAAGGCCCAGGCTACTCCGGCGCCGTCGAGATCGAGATCGAGCTACAACGCAGCGTTACACAGCTGGAGCTCCACGCCGTTGACCTGCACGTCACGCTCGCCAACATCGCGGCGGCGGGCCGGCAGCTCGGCTGCCGCATTGAGGAGCACCCCGAGCGCGAGACCCTCGTGGTGCTCGCGCCACGCACGCTCGACAAGGGCAAGATCACGCTGCGCCTGGCGTTCTCCGGCACGCTGCGCACCGACCTGCGCGGCTTCTATGCCGCCAGCGCAGCCAAGCGCCACTACGCCTTCACGCAGCTCGAGGCCGCGGACGCCCGGCGCTTCTTTCCCTGCTTCGACGAGCCGTCGTTCAAGGCACGCTTCACGGTGTCGGCGACCACGCCGGAGCGCAACACTGTCATCAGCAATGGCGCCGTCGAGCACATCGAGCCCGAGCCAGGTGGCAACCAGACGGTGCACTTCGCGCAGACGCCGCCGCTGTCAACGTACCTCGTGGCGCTCGCCGTGGGAGAGTTGGAGGTCTCCGAACCGGTCTATGCCGGCCCCGTGCCCATTCGGCTCGTCCACGTGCCGGGCAACGGCCACCTCACGAGCTTCGCGCTCGATGCTGCGCGCGAGTGCCTCACGCGCCTGACCGAGTACTTCGACCTGCCCTACCCCTACGAGAAGCTCGATCTCGTGGCCGTGCCTGACTTCGAGATCGGCGCCATGGAAAACGCCGGCGCGGTGTTCTTCCGCGAGACCTTGCTCCTGGTCGACGAGTCGACCGTGAGCCTGGCCGAGAAGAAGCGCGCGGCCGAGGTGATCTGCCACGAGCTGGCTCACATGTGGTACGGCAATCTCGTCACGATGCGCTGGTGGGACGACCTGTGGCTGAACGAAGCGTTCGCCACGTGGATGGCGTTCGACGTCGTGGCGAAGTGGCGCCCCGAATGGAAGATGTGGAACGACTTCGGGCACGCGCGTAACTCTGCGTTGCATCTGGACGCGCTCGACAACACGCACCCGATCTACACCGCCGTCCACACGCCCGCGGACGCGACCGAGAACTTCGATCTCATCACGTACGAGAAGGGCGCTGCCGTGGTGCGCATGCTGGAGCGCTACCTGGGTCCGGCCGTCTTTCAGCGCGGCGTGCGCGCGTACATCAAGCGCCACGCCGAGGGCAACACCGTCGCCAACGATCTGTGGGTCGCGCTGGAAGAAGCCGCTGGCCAGGACGTGCGTCGCGTGGTGCGTGCCTTCATCAACACGCCCGGCTTTCCGATCGTGCGGATCGAGCGCAAGCACGCCACGCAAGGTAAGCAAGGCAAGCCAGGTAAACAAGCCGACGAGCTGCTGCTCACCCAAGAACGCTTTCACGCCCACGGGCCGCGCACACCCAAGCCCGCGCGCAACGCGAAGAAAGCGGCGGCCGTCAGCGCAGCGAAAGCGGCCGAGCGCTGGGCCGTGCCGTGGGTGGGCCGGCTCGGTGTCGCGGAGCCAGTGTCTGGCGCATACCAGGAACAAGACTCGCTGCTGCGGCATCTGCTCGTGACCAAGCAAACCCGCCTGGCGCTGCCGGCCAGCGCCACCTTCGTGTACGGCAACGCCGACGAGGGCGGCTTCTTCCGACCGCTCCACAGCGAGGCCGATCTGCAACAGCTCGCGCAGGCGCTGCCACAGCTGTCGACCACCGAACGCCTGGGGCTGTTGCATCACCAGTGGGCGCTAGTGGGCGCCGGCTACGCGTCGCTCGAGGCGTTCTTTGCGCTGCTCCGCGCGCTCGGCCAAGAGCCGGATGCCGACGTGCTGCATGCCGTGCTCGCGCCCTGCGAGCAACTGGTCGATGACCTCGCGAACAGCCTGGGCGAGCCCGTGCGCGCTGCGATGCGTGGCTTCGTGGCCTCCGTCTTCGGGCAGGCCGCGCGCGAGCTTGGCGTTGTGAGCAGCGCCGGGGAGAGCGACGAAACACGCCTGCGTCGCGCCGAGCTCATCTCGCTCGTGGCGGTGGTGGCCGAAGAACCAGAGCTCGAGCGCAAGGTGCACGAGCAATGCGTGCGCTATCTCAAAGACCGGCGCTCGGTCGATGCCAACCTGGCTGGAGCGCTCCTGGTCGTGGGAGCGCGCCACGCAGACAAGAAGCGCCTGGACAGCTATCTCGCGGCCTCCGTTTCCGATCCCACGCCGCAAGAGCGCCGGCGCTTTCGCATGGCGATGGGCGACGTGCGCGAGCCCAAGCTCGTCGAGCGCGTGCTCGAGCTCTCGTTGACCGACAAGATCCCGACGCAGGACGTCGCGCTCTTGCTCGCGCGCTTGCTTGCCAACCGCAGCGCACGCCGCGCCACCTGGACCTTCGTCGAGACGCACTGGCCAGCGCTACGCGACCGCATGCCGGCCATGCTGGTCTCGCGTCTGGTCGATGCCACGCCGCTGTTGCGTGAGGAACGCTACCGCAAGGAGGTCGCTGCCTTCTTCGCGTCGCACCCGGTCCCCACGGCCGCGCGGGCGCTGCGTCAAGCCCTGGAGCGCTTCCAGCTGGACGCCGCGTTCCGCAAGCGTGCCGCACCGGCGCTGCAGCGCTTGCTGCGCGCCTGAACCCACGCCTGATCGCACGGCTGGTCACGCGCCCCCCCACCTGCCGCACCCTGGCGAGCTGCGGGCGCTCACGCCGCACTTTGGGTACCATAGAGGCTCCGCCATGGCCGAGCCGCGCTTCCCCATAAACCAACCACCTTCCATGTTCCACGGCGCCACGGCCGTGCAGGTCCGAGCGCTGTCGCTGGGCGCACGTGTCGCGCCCGGCGGCGCCGAACCGCTGCGCCGCCTGGCCGAGGGACCACTGGTCATCGCCGGCGGAGAGCGTGGCTACGCGGTGCTCTTCCGCTACGGCGCGCTCGTGCTCTTCGGCGTGAGCGCAGACGACGAGCGCAAGCTGCTCGAGAATCTCAACATCAAGGAGCCGCATGCCAAGCCAGAGGTCGAGCTCGTCGAGCTGCGCATCGATGGCGACTTCGACAGCGGGCCACGGGTCGAAGAGGGCGTGCTTTACGTGCCCGACGAAAACCTGGCGCGGCTGCAGATCATCGCCGAGGCGCTCGCCAAGAGCGTGGTCCTCGCGCAGTACGAGAGCAGCATCGCCAGCATCTTCGATCGCATCGAGCCGCTCGCGCAGGGCCTGAGCGAGCACGGACGCGCCGGCAAACCGGTGCGCGAGCTACTGGAGCACATCGGCAGCGCGCTCTTAGCCGAGCAGCGCATGGTGGGCCGTGTCGAGGTACGCGAGAAACCCGAAGCGCTGTGGGAGAACGCCGAGCTCGAACGGTTCTATCCACGCCTGGAGCGCGAGTACGAGCTGCGCGAGCGCGCGGCTGGGCTGGAGCGCAAGCTCGACCTGATCTCGCGCACGGCGCGCACGGCGCTCGATCTGCTACAGCAACGCCGGAACCTGCGCGTCGAGTGGTATATCGTGGTGCTGATCGTGGTGGAGATCCTGCTCACGATCTACGGCATGCTGTCGCACGGGAGCTGAGCACGGCGCCGACCCAGTCAGACCCGGTCGTGGATCAGCGTCTTCTCGTCGCCATTCTCGAAGAGCACCGCCACCATGCGCTCGGGCTTCACGAGCTGCACCTGGCCGACGCCGAAGACCGGATGGATGAGCCAGGCGCCTGCCGAGTAGCAGCGAGCTCGATCGTACGGGTAGGCGCGTGCGCGCGCGGCTGCCACGTCTTCGGGCTTGAGCCGCGGCGGGCCGCGATGGCGACCCGTGGTGCCCGTGCCTGCTGCACGTGGTGGCCGCACGGACCGGGCGGCGCGTTGCTTCGAGGCGGGCGCGGCGGGCGCGGGCGGCGGCACGTACGCGGTCTTCGCGAGCTTCGGTGCCAGGCGCCGGGCCTTGGCGACGTTTTCGCCGCTGGGATCGCAGACCACGACTTCCTCGACGTGCGAGGGTCGCTCCGCCGTGAAGCAGGCTTCCTTGTACGCCGCCACGGCCCGCACGACGGCGGCCATGCGCTCGGCCGCGGCCGCTTCACCCTTGCCTGCGCCCAGCGCAGAAAAGGCCACGCGCACCACGTCGTGCTCCGCTACGAATTCGATGGCGCGGCGCGCGCTGTCTTCCACCACGGCAACGCTCGGTGCAGGCGACGCGGCGGTCTCACCGTGCGGCGGGCGACTGGCGACCCACAATAGAAAGTCGCAATGCAGCTTGCCGGGGTGCAGGCGCAGCGCGCCGCCGATCGGCAGCTGACCTTTGGGCAGGCGCTTCTTCTCTTTGTCGAGCACGGCGCGCAGCTCGTCGCCGTAGGCGTCCCACAAGTCGCGGTCGGGGCCTGGCGGACGCCATAGACCGAGGTCCTGCGTGCCGTCGTAAACGATCACCGATGCGCGCTTGCTCGAGGGCAAATGCAGGACCGATGCTTGGTGCAACAGGATGTCCACGGTCGGGGGCGAACGGTTAGCTCAACATTAGGGCGCGTGCAACGCCAAAGCGAACGGTCACTCGTCGCGACGGTCCTTCAGTGGACGCGGCAAATTGTACGCTTCGAGCCGCGAGATCAGCGTGCGCCGCGAGATCCCCAGTTCGCGCGCCGCACGCGTCTGGTTGCCACCGCAGCGCGTCAGCGCGTCGATGATGTGCTGGCGCTCGACCTGCTTCACCTCGCGCCGCAGCCGGTCGGCCAGCGAGAGCTCGCCGGTGGGCTCGTCGTCGTCGGGGTGTGGCGGTGGGATCAGGGTCTCGCGCTGAACGGTCGGCGTGGCCGGCGGAGCCTCGCCGCGAGCCACGCGACTTGGCATGTCCGAGATCGGCGTGCTCACGGTGGCGGTCATCTTCTCGACGGCGAAGTGCTCGGGCAGAATCGGCCCGTCGCTGGCCAAGAGCACGGCGCGCTCGATCGAGTTGCGCAGCTCGCGGATGTTGCCGGGCCACGAATAGCCGAGCATCAGATCGATGACCTCGGCTGAGAGGTCGGGGTTGGGGGTGCCGTTGCGGCCGTTGCGGCTCAGCTGCTTGATGAACTCGTGCGCCAGCGGCTCGATCTCGTCGACGCGCTCGCGCAGCGGCGGAATGTGCAGCGTGACACCGGCCAGGCGGAAGTACAGATCCTGACGAAATTTGTGCTCGGTCACCGCGGTCTCGAGATCGCGATTGGTCGCGGCCACGAAGCGCACGTCGATCGGCCGCGGCTTGACCCCGCCAACGCGCCAAACCTGCCGCTCCTCGAGCACGCGCAGCAACTTCACCTGCACGGCCATAGGCAGCTCGCCGATTTCGTCGAGGAACACGGTGCCGCCCTGTGCGGTCTCGAGCAGGCCTGCTTTGACCTGGTGCGCGCCCGTGAACGAGCCGCGCTCGTGGCCAAAGAGCTCACTCTCGAGCAGCGATTCGGTGAGCGCCGCGCAATTCAAGCGCAAAAAGGGCTTGGCGCGGCGCGGCGAGAGCCGATGCACCTGCTCGGCCATGATCTCCTTGCCGACGCCGGTGTCGCCCATGATGAGCACGGTGATGTCACCGGGTGCCACGCGATCGAGCAGCTCGTAGAGCTTGCGCATCACGGCCGAGCGCAGCACCAGCGGCCCGAGCGAGATCGACTCGGGCTGCGCAGCTGCGCCACGCGCCAGTGAGCCGGCCTTGGCTTCGAGCACGTCGGCGCCGCGGCCGTCTTTCGGAAAGAGCGCAACGCCCAGGCGCGCGTTGATACCCACGTCGGTGAACGCCTTCTCGAGCGAGGTGACGATCCACTGCGTGTCGGGCTCCGAGCGCTCCACGAGCAGCACCTCGTAGTCCCCGGGGCCGTAGAGCCCCACGACGTCGTCGGTGCGCAAGGTGTTCGCCAGCACTTGCTGCACGAGATCGCCCTCGCTCGAGCCGCTCACGCGAATGCGCACCAGGCCAAACGTGCTGCTGGTGCGCGCCGCGCGCACGCACTCGTCTTCCAGCCGGCCCTCGAAATAGCCATGCGCCCAGATGCGCCACTCGCGGGTGGCCATGGGACGCTGCTGCACCATGACCATGGCGGAGCCCAGGTCCATGACCTCGCCGAGCGCGACCTCCACGGGTTGCGCGGCCGGGATCAGCGCGCCGCGCACGCGCGTGCCGTTGGCGCTGCCCATGTCCTCGATGGTGACCTTGTCGCCGATGCGCAGCATGGCGTGCGTACGCGACACCGAGGCATCCACGATCTGGACGTCGTTCTCGCGCGCGCGGCCGATCGTGAGCTCGCCGGTCTCGGGCAAGCTGCGCGTGGAGACCACGCCGTTCACGATCACCAACAGGCCGAACTTCCCCTTGGGGGCGCTCACGGCCGGGGTGTTTCGCAGGGTCGAAGCCCTGTCTCTCATGGCGCGCGGACGGTCCGTCACAATGGCTGCCGGGGTTAGCACAAGTTCGCTGTAGCGTACAATCCGACGCGCGGGACGAAGGACAGCCGCGCGAAAGCGCGCCGCGGCCTACCGGCGAGCACCTGCGGTCTGGCCGGCCGCAGCTGGTGGGGACAGGTCGGCGAAACGCGCGCTAGCGTGCGCACCTCGCCGTGCGGTCGCCCCGCTGACCGCGGCGCAGGTACCCGCATGTCGCGACAGACACGGACGGCCCCGAGCGACGCCCACAGGCAGCGGATCAGCGTGGCGTTCGAGTACCCGGTGTACTTCACGCGCGATCTGCTCGATCCGGGCAACCGGGTGTTGGTGTCGGCGATCTCAGAGCACGAGCCGCAGCGCCGTCATCGCAGCTTTTGGGTGGTCGACGCGGGCGTGTCACAGGCCTGGCCCGAGTTCGGCACACGCGTGCGCGGTTGGCCGAGCCAAAACGCCGGCTCGATCACGGCCACGATACCCGCCTGCGCCATGGCCTGGGAGTCGTGGGTCGTGCGCGAGGTCATGTGCACGTGGGGATCGAAGAGCTTCATGCCGTCTTCTCCAGCTCGTGCGCGACGAAGTTGGTGTCTCTCGTGACCACGCGCCCCGCCGCACGCCGCTCGGCCTCGTAGTCACGCGCCATGCGGTACAGCTCCTGGTTCTTGCGCTCGGCAACACCCAACACGCGCGCAAGCGGCACCTCGAGAAACAGCGCCTTCACCACCATCTGGTTGTAGCTGGCCTCGGAGAAGCACTGCGCCGGATACGGGTTGTCACAAGCGATGGCTGTGAACACATCGAGCACGTGCACGCGACACGCGTCCTCGGCCACCGGCCGAAAGCGCTGTGGCTCGGGCAAGAGGTGCAGCGTTCGCAACACGGCCACGCGCTCGGCGTTGTCGCCCTTCTCGTAGAGCTCTTTCGCCAGAGGAACGTGCTCGCCGCTCGGCAACTGGGCACAGGCCGCGAGCAGCAGCGCCGCGCGCGCGAGATCGGCCAGCGACCACCGCTCGGGCGCAGGCAGACCGAGCGCTCGCAGCGAGCCGAGCTCGCTACCGCCAAGCTCGAAGCTCGCACCGCGCAGGCGCCTGCCGATGCCTGCGAAGTAACCGAAGAACAGCGAGCGCGGCTGGCTCACGCCCGCGCGCGGCACGCCACCGGCAAACCACTTGGCCGTGTCGGGCGGCGCGTGCTTGCTCACCACCCGCAGCAAGGCTGAAGTAAGCGCTGCCTGGGCCATCGACATGCGTGGCGTCTACCACGGATCGCGACGCGCGCGCAGACCGCCCAGCTCGACGCCCACGCGCGTTGCTGCCACGCACCTCGGCCGCGCAACCACGGAGTCAACCGGCGTCTACAACTTCCAGATCGGGTCGACCGCGGTCGGACCGGGCCGACCCAGCGCATAGCCCTGGCCGAGATGACAGCCGCACTCGCGCGCCGCACGAATCTCGTCCCAGGTCTCGAGCCCTTCGGCCACCACCCGCGCGCCGAGGTCGACGCACATGCGCACCACGGCTTTCACCAGCACGCGCTGGCGGCGGTTGTGATCGAGGTTGGTCACCAGCTCGCGGTCGAGCTTCACGATGGCCGGCTCGAGATCCGCGATGCGGCGCAGGTTGGAGTAGCCCGCGCCCAGGTCGTCGACCACCAGGTGCACGCCACCGCGCTCGCGCATCTCGCGCAGCATCGAGGCACACAGATCGTAGTGCGAGAACGGCACCGACTCGGTGATCTCCACGTAGACCTCGTCGTCGTGCGAGTACATCGGGTCGTCGAGCTGGATCACAAAGCGATCACCGAGCTCGGCCGGGTGCACGTTCAAGAACAGCGGCACGCCACGACAGCCGTCCGCGCCGAGCTTGCGCACGGTGCGCCCGAGCAAGCCGCAAAAGCGTTCGGCCGCGGCGCGCTTGAACAGGATCGACGGGTTCGTGAGGCCAGGCACCTTGCAGCGCGCAAGCACCTCGTAAGCGAATGTGCGACCGGTCTCCAGATCCACGATCGGCTGGTACACGCAGCTCAACTCGGAGAGCGGCACGCAACCGATCATCACCTCGCCCTCGGCGTCCTCCGTCGGCTCGGCAGACCACTGCGACGCGGTCACCGGCCGGGCGGAGAAGCTCACCTCGCCGCGCAAGTTGATCCCGCTGGTCCGTGGCGCCCACACGCCTTCCACGGCACGAAACTCTGGCTTGGATGACATCAGTAACGCTCTAGCTTAGCCCGGAACGCGAACAGAGTAAATGTACAATTACGTCCATGGTGGACATGAGTCAATCCGGGTTGGCGGCCGACGTCGGTCCTGGACGCAGCGCTGCCTGGTCAGAATAGCGCCCCGACCGGCAACACGTGAAAAAGCGAGCCGAACGACGCTCATGCGCCGACGCAGGGGCATGCGCGGCAGGCTGCCCGCCACGCTCCAGAGGCTGTGCTCCAGGCGCTCGAGCACGCCGTGTTCGGGAACAAGGAAGGGTCTGCCCATGGCTGTGCCATAGGGCCAGACCGGCGCGGCGTGCAAGGCCTCGGCGCGACTCAGTGGCCAGCGTCGCCGCAGCGTGCGCGGGTCTGCTCGCGCAGCTTGTGCTGGCGCTCGGCGATCGACTCGGCCTGCGCGTGCTGGCCGGCCGCGTCGCTGGTCTTGAACAGGCTGAGGTCGTCGACGATGTCGTACAGCTCTTCGTTGCCGGCGAGCAGCTCGCAGTTACGTGCACGTAGGCCCTGCACGATCTGCGGAAAGGCCTCGATGGTCCAGGGGTGCGTGTCGTGCATGAGGATGATGCCGCCGCCCCAACCCTTGGTGCGCTCGAGGTACGGCAGCGCGCGCAGCAGCGTGGTGGTCAGCTTGGGCGCGGAGTCGATCACCCAGTCGGCGGAGCCGATGTTCCACAGCACCATCGTATCTCCACGCTCGGCGAGCATGCGATCGAGCTCGCCGTTGTGCGAGCCCCACGGCGGCCGGAAGAGGTACGTGCGCACACCGAAGATCTCGCTGAACAACCGGTCGCTGGCGTCGAGCTGCTCGCGCAGCTGCGCCGACGTCATGCTGCGCATGCGGCGGTGATCGACGGAGTGCGAACCGATGCCGTGACCGCGGCGCCGCACCTCGAGCGCAAGCTCCCGGGCGTGTGCGTTGCGCCGGCTGTGGTCGCGGAAACGACTGGCGGAGAAGAAGAACGTGGCCTTGATGCCGGCCGCATCGAGCTCGTCGAGCAGCCGCGGCGTGCCCTGCGCGTCCGGTCCGTCGTCGAAGGTGAAGTGGATCAGACGGTGCGGCGTGATGCCATGCAGGATGTGCCCCGGATCGAACGCGGCGCCGAGGCCGAGCGGCAGCACAGGCTCGGCTGCTCCGCTACGCGCGCCCAGCAGCGCGAGCAAGAGCAGGACAAGGCCCGTCCACAGCCAGCCACGCGCGCGCGCCCCGTGCATGGCGACGAGCCTACACGACCCCGCGCACATCGCGGAAGCGCTGCTCGAAGAGCGGCAGCCGTGGTTTCGCTTTGGCCGCTGTTGGCGGCGGCGCGTAGCCCTTCATCAGCTCGCGATGCGCGCGCTTGTAGTGGATCTGCAGGTACGCCATCAGCGCTTCGGTCGTGTAGAAGGTGTGGCCCTCGTCGTCGTCGCTGTTCACTTCGCAGTCGGTCTCGCTGAAGTCGCGACAGATGTGCGGCCGGGTCTCGTAGACGCCGCAGCGCCGGTCGGGTAAGAGGTGCTTGCAACGGCTCTCGAACTGCACCATCCAGTCGTCGCCGCTGGCGTACAAGCTCACGCCCTCGTGGTAGAGGTAGAAGAGCAACTGCGTGGCGCGACGCGCGGTGGTCGGAGCGTCGATCTCGATCGCCACGTAGCTGCAGCACAGGCCGCACGCGGTGCACGGGATGAGCGGGCGCGCGGGTGCGGCGAGCGCGGCGGGTGCTGACGCGGCGCCAGCGCGCGGCGTGCGTGAGGCTTTGGTCTTCGCAGGCCGCTTGCTGACAGCGCTGCGACCCGAGCGGCTCTTGCCACCCCCGGTGAGATCAGTGTTCGCCATGAAGAACGATCCTCAGTCCTCGCGCTCCAGCACCAGGCGATGCACGAGATTGCGAATGTCGTCGAAGTTCGCGATGAGACCCGCATCCACGAGCGCCATGAAGCCCACGGCGGCGGCCACGAGCAAGATGCCGATCTGTTGCGGCTCGAGATCGCGCTTGACGATGCCCGCGGCCTGGCCCTGCTTGGCGGCTTCACTCAGGCGCAACGCCGCCTCGTCGATCAGCGGCTTGTAGCGCTTCTCGCCCGCCGTGCCCGGCTGCGTGCCGCGTGACACGACTTGCAGGAGCAAGCGCTGACGGTCGGTGAAGGGCAGCTTGCCCTCCTTGGCGATCGACAAGAAGCGGTCGACGATGCCGATCAGCCCGCCCTGCGGCTCACCGGTCGAGATGACCCAGTTGACGAAGTCCTGCAGCACGGTGTCGACCACCGCGCCGAGGAAGTCCTCGCGGTCCTTGAAGTGAACGTAGAAGGCGCCGCGTGTGAACCCGGCGCGGGCGCAGATCGCATCGAGGCTCGGGAGGTCCACGCCCTCCTCCGAGAACGCGCTCATGCCTGCGCGAATCAGCGCGTCGCGCGTTTCCTGCTTGGCAAGATCTCTGGACTTGACCTTGACGTTCATTCCGAACCCGAAATTCCGCTTGCTCTAAAGCGCATTCTGCCACGCTTTGCAAGAGACGTGGGGACAAGACAGCGCGCCGCGGCACCGAAGCCCGCGGCACACATGCACCCCGCACGGCGGATAGCCACCCGTCGGACGTTGCCCGCGCGATCGGGCGCTGACCGCGCCAGCGGGCCCAGACACGCGGGGCGTGGGACACCGCCAAAGGCCCGGGTAGACTCTGGCGCCCATGCTGCAGACCGCAAGCTCCGCCCACGAAGATGCGATCGCGCAAGCCGCGCGCACGCGCCTGCCCGCGCTCGACTGGATGCGCGGTGCGGTGATGATCCTGATGTCGATCGACCACGCCTCGGGTGCGTTCAACGCCGGCCGCATCTTCGCCGACTCGGCCTCCATGTACCACCGGGGCATGGCCCTGCCCGCCGCGCAGTTTCTCACGCGCTGGCTCACGCACCTGTGCGCGCCCACCTTCGTGTTCCTCGCCGGTGCTGCAGTCGCGCTCAGCGTCGAACGTCGGCTCGAGGCGGGCGATGCCCCGCGCTCGGTCGATCGCTACCTGCTGCAACGGGGGCTGCTGATCGCCGCGCTCGACCCGCTGTGGATGAGCTGGGGCTTCACGCAGGGGAAGTTCGTGGTCCTCCAGGTGCTGTACGCGATCGGCACGAGCCTGATGCTGATGGCGGCGCTGCGGCGCCTCTCGCTCGGCTGGCTCGTCGGGCTCGCGCTCGGGTTAATGTTCGGCGGCGAAGCGCTCACCGGTCCCGCACTGCGGGCACTGGGCGTTAGCAAGCCTCCATTGGCGCTCGCCCTGTGCTTGAGCGGCGGTCGCTTTCCGGGACTGGTCGTTGCGTACCCTACGCTCCCGTGGCTCGCCATCATGCTGCTCGGCTGGGCGTTCGGCCGCCATCTCGCCTTCGGCCGACCGAGCGCACCCCACAGACAGCTTGCGTGGTCGGGCCTCGCGTCGCTCGCCGTGTTCGCTGTGGTGCGCGCCGGCAACGCCTACGGCAACATGCTGTTGCTGCGCGACGACGGCTCGGTCGTGCAGTGGTTGCACGTGAGCAAGTACCCGCCGGGCTTGTCGTACTACGGATTGGAGTTGGGGATCATGGCGCTGACGCTGTCCGGCTTCTTCCTGCTGGCGCGCGGGCGAGCCGCATTCCCCGGCAGTCGCGTGCTCGCCGCGCTGGGGCAAACGGCGTTCCTCTACTATCTGCTGCACGTGCACCTGCTCGAGGGCGCCGCCCATGTGCTCGGTGTGAATGGCAAGCTCGGCCTTGGTTCCGCGTACCTGGGCGCGGCTGCGATCCTGGTCGTGCTGTACCCGGCCTGCGTGCGCTACCGCACGTACAAGCGAGCGCATCCCGACGGCTGGACGCGCTACCTGTGACCGCACCGGCCCGCCGCGAGTCGCGCGCGATCCCCTAGTTGCGTCCTGCGCCGCCGCCGCGACGCTAGCGCCGGTGCTCGCTTGCGACGAGCAGGCAGCGGAGCGCCACTGCGCGCAGCGTTCAGCGCCCGAAGCGTCGGCGCAAGACGCTGCGCGCGGCGTGATAACCGCACATGCCGTGCACGCCGCCGCCGGGCGGGGTCGCCGCCGAGCACAGAAAGAGGCTCGGGTTCGGCGTGGTGTAGGGATCGAGCCGGGCCAAAGGTCGCGTGAAGAGCTGTGTGAGGTCGGCTGCGCCCCCCGCGATCACTCCGCCCACGTGCGCCGCATTCTCGCGCTCGAGATCGGCCGGGAACCACTTGCGACGCGCGAGCACCAGGTCGCGAAAGCCCGGCGCGAAGCGTTCGATCTGTCGCTCCAGCGCGTCGGTCATGTCGAAGTCGCTGGCGTGGGGGACGTGACAGTACGCGTAGCCCGTGTGCTTGCCCTGCGGTGCGCGCGCGGCGTCGAAGTGGCTCTGCTGGCAGACCATCACGAACGGCTGGTCGCACAGCTCGCCACGCCAGGCGGCGCGCTCGGAGCGCGCGATCTCCTGCAGCGTGCCGCCGACGTGCACAGTCGAAGCTAGCGCGCACTCGGCCGCACGCCACGGGATGGGCCCCGACAGCGCGTAGTCCAGCTTGAACACCGCGGGCCCGTAGCGATAGCGCAAGAGACGCCGGCGATAACCGGCAGGCAGCGCGTCCTGGGCGATCTCCGCCAGCTGCCGCGGTGCCAGATCGAAGAGGTAGGCACGCGCTTGCGGCAGCTCGGACAGGCGTTCGATACGCCGGCCAGTCGCGACCTCGCCGCCCAGGCTCGTGAAGTAGCGGCTGAGCGCGCTGGCGATCGACTGCGAGCCGGACGCCGCGACCGGCCAGTCGGTCGCATGCCCGGTGAGCAAGAACATCAGCCCCACCGCGGCCGTGAAGAATTTGTCGAGCGGCAAGATCGAGTGCGCGGCACAACCGGCAAACAGCGCCTGCGCCGCAGGCTCGCGAAACAGGCCCTGCGCCAGGCCGAGCGCCGAGCGCATGCCGTGGTAGCCGAAGCGCGCAAACAGCAGCGGCTTGCGTGGCACGCGCAGCGGACCGAGCAGATCGGCGAGCAAAGGCTGCGCACCGTCCGCCAGCGGCTGCAGCAGCCGCTCGTAGCGACGAGCATCGGCGCCCAGCCGGGCCGCTGTGGCAGCCACCGAGCGCTCGAGTACCAGAGCTCGGCCGTCGTCGAGCGGGTGCGCCGCCGAGAGCGGCGGGTGGACCCAACGCAGACCGTGCTCGTGCAGCGGCAGCGTCTTGAGAAACGGAGACAGCACGCCCAGTGGATGCACCGCAGCACACACGTCGCTCAGGTAGCCCGGCAGCGTGACCTCCGCGCTGCGCAAGCCTCCACCGAGTTCGTCGCGCGCCTCCACGAGCAGCACGGACAGCCCCGCCTGCGCAAGCGCGACCGCCGCCGCCAGCCCGTTGGGCCCCGAACCGACCACCACTGCGTCGTAGCTGCGCTGCATCTGCGAAGGCTCGGGGCCAGTGTCGCACACTCGGGCCAGTGGCCGCGCCCTTGGCGTGCCGGCTTTCTTTGCTATGGTGGCGGCCTCGATGACAGGAGAGCCCCGGCGCGCGAGAGCGCGCTGTCGCCCACGATGGAACCGGCAGAAGCAGTGCTGCGATTTCTGGCAGGTGTAGGCCGCGGCAGCGAAGCCGAGTTCTACCTGCGTCGCTTCCGCGAGCAACCGCGCGAGAGCTTCGCCGCCATCGTGGTCGACCCGGAGACCATGCGCGAGAACGCCGACGGCGTCGCGCTCGACTTGCGCCTGCTCAGCACGCTCTCGCTCACGCCCGTCGTGATTCTGGGCTTCTACGGCACGGCCGGCGCCGAGAGCGAGAGCCGACGGCTACGCAAGATCTTGGCCGAGATGCAGATCGACAACGAAGGACTGTCCGTGAACAGCCCGCGCGAGCTGCTGGTCGCGGCCACCTCGCGCGGCGCCGTTCCGATCGTGCGCATGCGTGGCAAGGACGACGACTCGCGCCTGTCGGAGCTCGCCACGCTGCTCGACAACCTGCGCACGCACAAGCTCATCTTCCTGCGCAACGAGGGCGGTCTGCGCGCAGGCGGCCAACCACTGTCCGTGGTGAATCTGAGCGACGAGTTCGCCGCGCTGGTCGAGTCGCCCGAACTCAGCGCGGCGCACAAGGCGCTCTTGCGTTGCTCGCGACGGCTGGTGCTCGAGCTGGTGGCGCACGAGCTGCTGGTGACGCTCACTTCACCGCTGAGCTTGCTGCACGAGCTGTTCACCGTGAAAGGCGCCGGCACGCTCTTGCGACGCGGTGGCCGCATCGCGCGACACGCGGGCCTTGCAGGCGTCGACTGCGAGCAGCTGCGCACACTGCTCACCAGCAGCTTCGGGAAACCACCGCACCCCGACGTCTTCACGCGCGAGTACCTGAACGTGTACATTGAGGACCGCTACCGCGGCGCCGCGCTGGTCGCGCCTACGCCGCTCGGGGCCTATCTGTCCAAGTTCGCGGTGCCACGCGAAGCCCAGGGCGAAGGCGTCGGCCGCGATCTGTGGCAAGCGATGACTAGCGACCACCGCGTGCTGCTGTGGCGCGCGCGGCCCAACAACCCGATCCGCTCCTGGTACGAAAAGCAGTGCGACGGGCGCGTCCGTGTCAACGGCTGGATCGTGTACTGGATCGGGCTGGCACCCGAGCGCATCCCCGACGCCGTCGCGTTCGCTCGCGCGCAGCCGGTGGACTTCTGAAGCTGACGGTACGGCAGTCGCGTTGCGGCTGACGGCGGCACAACGCCACGCGAGGTGCCGCACTGCGGCGAGACGAAACGCGAGTCTCGTGTGACCGAACGCGACCCGCGACTCGCGTTCGCTGGCGTGTGCTGATCCATCAGCTACGGTGTGCGTCGCACCCGGGGGCAGTCATGTCGGACTCTGCGCAGCAAATACGGTTCTTGCTACGAGTCGCAACCAGCTTGCTGCTTGCGGCAGCGTTCCTTGGCTGCGGCCCGAGCCCGAGCAGCCCTGGCCAGACGCAGAGCTCCGGGCTCACGGCCGTCGCGCCCGTCGTGGCAGAGAACGAGCTAGCCGGCAGCGATGGCTGGCGCATTCGGTCGCCAGCGACCAATCACGAGGTCGAGGGCTACGCGTCCGCGGTCTCTGCCACCGCGCACGACTCGATCACGCTGCAAGTCAGCTGCGACAAGCCGCGCAGCGTGCGCTGGGAGCTGTACAGGTTGGGGGACTACGAAGGGCTCGGCGGTCGCTTGATTTCGAGCGCGCCTGCAGCGCAGCTCGCTCCGCAACCGGCCTGCCCACCGGAGCCAAAGACTGGACTCATCGAATGTCACTGGCAGCCCGACTTCCGCGTGGAGATTGCACCGAGCTGGGTGAGCGGCCAATACCTCTTCAAGCTGATCGCCGACGAGAGCTATGAGAGCTACATCCCGCTGGTCGTCCGCGAGCACACTGCGCGCGCCGCGGTGCTCGTCCAGGTGAGCGTCACCACCTGGCAAGCGTACAACGACTGGGGTGGCGCGAGCCTGTACGCCAACTACCTCCCCAAGAGCTCCGGGTTTACGAAGCCGATGGCCGAAACGGTCAGCTTCGATCGCCCGTACGGAGGTGCATCCACCACACAGGCGCTCGACGAACTAGCGTGTGCACCTGACGCCGTCAGCTGCGCGCCCCCCTCGGCACGGCCCGACGCACCCTCCGTGCCCGGCGCGGGCGGCGATCTCCTGGTCAGCGAACGCTGGATGATCCAGTGGCTCGAGCACGAGGGCTTCGACGTTGCGTACGTCACGAACCTCGATGTGGACGCGGACCCGAAGCTCCTGACGGCCCGTGCGCTGTTCATGTCGGTGGGTCACGACGAGTACTGGTCGCTGCCGGAACGCGACTCGGTTCAGGCCGCGCGCGACGCCGGAATGTCCCTGGCGTTCTTCGGAGCCAACAGCGCCTACTGGCGCATCCGCCTGGACCGTTCGTCGTCGGGCGTACCCAATCGCACGATGACCTGCTTCCGATCTGCCAAGCAGGACCCGATCTCGCGCGCCAAGAACACCACGGTACGCTACAGGGACCAGCCCTTCGCTCGTCCCGAAGCGGAGCTCATCGGCGTGATGTACCAGTCGCGCAGCGAGCTCGACGGCTTCCCGCAAGTCGTTACGCAGCCGGGTCACTGGATCTACGAGCAGACCGGCGTGCATGCCGGCGATGTGCTCTCCAACATCGTCGGCGCCGAATGGGACGGCGTGTTCCCGAGCAGCCCAAAGAACGTCGAGGTCGTCGCTCACGCGATCACCTACGATCATCTCGGCCTCTCCTCGCCTGCCGACGTAACGGTGTACGCTCCAACCCCACGCAGCTTCGTCTTCGCCGCCGGCTCGATCGATTGGTCGTGGGGCCTTGGCCGGCCCGGCTACGCGGATGCGCGGATCGAGCGCATGACCGAGAACGTGCTGGTCCACGCCGGCGCGCAGCCCGCTTACCCCATGGGCCCGGTGAAAACCCCGATCATGCCACCCACGCCCGACTCGCTGCTGCCGACGCGCACGCTCGCCGGCAGCGGCACTCTCGGTCACGTCGATGGCGCGCACGGCGGTGCTGAGTTCGCCGTGCCCGCCGGCGTCGCCGTAGGAAACGACGGCACGATCTACGTCGCGGACGAATGGAATCGCAGTGTCCGAGTCATCTCGCCCACGGGCGTCGTCACTACCCTCGCTGGCCGCGGCGCCCACAACCCAGCAGGCGCAAGTGTCAGCTTGGACGCGCCCACGAGCATCGTCCTCGCACCGAACGGGACGCTCTACGTGAGCGACACCGCGGCCAGCTGCATTCGCGCCGTGAGCCCTGATGGCCGCGTCATGCCCTTCGCGGGCACGAAGGGCGGCAGCTTGCTCGACGCGCAAGATCCCTTGCGTGCGCGCTTTTCGTCGCCACACGGTCTCGCGCTTGGCCCGCACGCCGAGCTCTACGTCGCCGACAGCGGCAACAACGCCATCCGGCGCATCGACGCTCTCGGCGTCAGCACCGTGACGACCGAGGTTCCGCGAGTGACGGGGCTCGCCGTTGCCGCCGATGGGACGATCTACGCCAGCTCCGACCGCACCGGCAGCGTCTACCGGATCCGCGACGGCCACGCCGAGGTCCTGGTCAACCAGTACGGCACACCTGGCTATGTCGACGGCCCTGCTGGCATCGCGATGCTGCGACCCAGTGACGGCCTACTGCTCGATGGCGACCAGCTGATCATCGCGGACGGTGCGAACTACCGGCTGCGAACCGTCTCACTCAGCGGCCCGCCGCAGGTGACCACACTCGCATTGGACGGCGATACGGCGAACACTCGCGCCCTGCACACGCCGCGCGGTATCGCGCTCGCGCCTGGCGGTTACATCGTGGCCGACAGCGGCAACCATCGCATCGTCTACGTGGAGCGTTCGCCAAGCGCACCGCTCGCGATCAACGCGGCCACGGCCCGCTCGCTGCGCTGAGTCGAGCCGCAGCCTCCGCTCGTGTGCGGTTCACGCGGTTCACGCGGTTCACGCGGTTCACAAGGGCGTCGCGTCGTGCTGCGCCGGCGGATCACCCCATCGGATACAGGATCTCGCGCGTGATCTGATCGAGCTTCACGAGCACGTCCATCGGAAGCGTGACGCTGGCCGCAGCCAGCGTATCTTTCAGCTGCTCCACGCGCGTGGCGCCGATGATCGTCGAGGCGACGAAGTCGCGGCTCAGCGTCCAGAGGCGATGGCAAACGTGGTCGGCGTCAGCTCGCACTCCGCCGCCAGCTTCATGATGCGCTCGGTGGTCGCAAGCGTCTTGGGTCGCGATCACCACCGAGTCCCGCGCGCGCCCCTTGAGCCACTTGCCGAGGATCTCCTCGCTCTTGCCGGCCCACTGCGGCAGCGGTGGCACGGGATAGAGCTCGGCCACGTCGAAGAAATCCACGCTGCCGTCAGCGGCCTTGTCCAGGATCTGCAGGCTCGTGGCTTCGTCGGCCATCGACCCGAAGGTCATCGTGCCCAGACAGATCTCGGATACCTGGAGCGCGGTGTCGCCCAAGCGTCGCTGTTTCATCGGACTCTCCTGCACGCACCGGCGGCAGTCGTAGCAGATCCTTGCGCTAGTCGCGTGGCGACAGCGCGTGCGGTTCGGTGGAAGGCTGCACGGCCAGCTCGGGCAAATGCTGCTCTGCGACCAGATACAGCGGCCTGTGCTTACTCTCCTCGAGCACTTGACCGAGGTACTCACCGAGCACGCCGAGCGTCAGCAGCTGCACGCCCGACAAGAACGACACGAGCGCCGCGAGCGAAGTCCAGCCGCGGATCACCTCGTGGAACACTAGGTTCATCATCAACGCGTACACGCCGAACCCAAACGCCAGGCCCGACACGCACAGCCCGAGGTAGGTCGCCAGGCGTAGCGGTGCGCGCGAGAAGCTGATCACGGCACGCAGCGCGAACAGCAGCATGTCGCCGGGGCGGTAGTGCGTGCCGCCCGCTTCGCGTTCGCCCTCGTCGTAGGGGATCTCGATCTGATTGAATCCCACCCACGCGTAGATGCCGCGCAGAAAGCGAGTCTGCTCGCGCAGGCGGCGGATGGCACGCACGACTTTCGCGTCCAGCAAGCGAAAGTCCGGCGAATCAGGCGTGACCTGCACCGGCGAGATGGCGTTGAGGAAGCGATAGAACAGAGCCGAGGTGAGACGCTTGCCCACGGGCAGCGCGTGCGCGCCCCGCCGCACGCCGGAAACGATCTCGGCCCCGTTCTCCCAGGCTGCGATGAACGCCGGCAGCTTCTCCGGCGGGTGCTGCAGGTCGGCGTCGAGTGTGATCACGGCATCAGCGTCCGCGGCATCGAGTCCCGCAGTGAGCGCGGCCTGGTGGCCAAAATTGCGCGAGAACCGCAAGAGCCCCACGCGCGTATCGCGCCGCGAAAGCGCGAGACAGCGCGCTGCCGTGCCGTCGCGCGAACCGTCGTCCACGAAGAGCAGTCGGAATGCATACGGCTGCCCTTCGAGCGCCTTCATCGTGCGCTCGTAGAGCGCCTCGATGCAGGCCTCCTCGTTGAACGCCGGCACGACGATGTCGATCGACTTCTTGGGCGTGCTCGCGGGCGTCGTCACGGTGCGCGGACGATATCACGACAGACCGTCGCGAGGGTGGCTGTGGCGCGCTTGCAGTGGGTGGCCGCGCCCGCGTCGAGCAACTCGCGCTGTCGCCCGTCCCGCCCTGCGCACGAGCGCGCAGAATCCGAGATTCCCGAGACCGAGACGCGATGTCACGGAGGAAGCACACCAGCGGCCCTTGCGGGGCTGTCAAATCGGACTGCGTCGGGCGATGATCCCGGCCTTGCGGTCACCCGTTAGAATGTCGGCCAATTCGCACTCGTCCCAGCCCGAAGGAGGACGCTCAGCATGACCATTGCTCGCACCCTGTCCGCAGCCCTTTTGCTCTGCAGCCTGTGCTTGGCCACCGGCCCCGTGGCCCGCGCCGACGAGGCCGAGGCGCACTACCGCATGGGACTCGATCACAAGAAGCGCGGAAAGGCCGCGGAAGCCATCCATGAGCTGCGCGAAGCGGTGCGCCTGCGACCGGAACACGCGGCGGCGCACCTTGCACTTGGCTCGGTGTTAGCGGAGACGGGCGACTATGCGATGGCGGTGAAGTCGTTCGATCGCGCCATAGAGCTCTCGCCCAATCATGCCGAAGGCTACGCGCTCGCGGGCGCCGCGCTCGTGCGCCTAAAGCGCTACGAGCAAGCCGTGCCGCGGCTGCGCAAAGCGATCGAGCTCGACAAGGACGACAGCCAGAGCGTCTCGAACCTCGGCGTCGCCTTGCGCCAGCTCGGCAAGAACGACGAAGCCATCAACGTCATGCAAGCCGCCGTCGACAAGCACCCGCACGACGCCGAGCTGCTCAACAACTTGGGTGTGGCGCTGCGCAAGGAACGCCGTTACGAAGAAGCCGTGGTGTACCTGCAACGCGGCCTCGAGGAGAAGCCGGGCGACCTTGGCCTCACCCGCAACCTCGCCATCACGCTGCGTGGCGTGCAGCGCTTCGCCGACGCGATCCCGCTGTATCGCAAGGTGGTCGAGCAAGACGCGAGCGACGCCGGCTCCTACTACGACCTCGCCAACTGTTACGAGAAGATGGGCCAGACGGACGAGGCCGTGAAGGCCTACGATCACTACGCGCAGCTCGTGAAGGACAAGGACCCCAAGGGGGCCCAGCGTGCACAGGAACGCGCGGCCTCGCTTAAGAAGCCGTGAGCTGCGCGGCCGCGCGGCGGCAAGTTGCCGGGCTCGACGGTGTAGTAACGGCCGATCGTATGCAGGAACAGCAGCAGGCTCATGCTGGCGATCAGCAGTCCGTGCATGACGGGCGCGAGCATACACGAAGCCGGCCACCCGAACCCGCGGCCGCGTTCCCCGGCGAGTGCCACTTGCGAACGCGTGCCGCCCGATTGCAGTGCGCTCAGCAGTACAACGAAGAGTTGTAGAGCTGGCTAGCAACCCGCGCCGGGCTCGCCATCCCACGGGCCGAAGATCCGGGTCTCGCGGCGCGGTCGCCGAGCACCGTCGGCCGCGCGGCGCCCGGCCGCGCTCGGTTCGCTGCCTGGCAACGGGGCAGCGGCCACCTCCGGCGCTGTCTCGATCCGGATGCCACTGGGCTGCTTCTTCGCTTGCTCTCGCAACGCACTACCCTCCCGAGCGTTCCGAACTTCAGTGACAACACATTACTATAGATGTACCGGAAGACCAAGCCAAAAGGGATCAACGGCGAGACGCCCGGTGGATAGGCCAGCGGCAGGCTCGGCCTGAGCCACGCCACACCACGATCCGGCGCCCTACGCGGGCATCTCGAAGCCGAGCGCGGACAGCCCCGCGGGCAGCGTGCCGTCGCAGGCCACCACGAAGATCAGCTCTTGATTGCGCAGGTGCCCCACGCTGCCCGTCCTCACGCCCGACGGGTTGTAGATGCCGATTTGCGCACCAACGTAGCGCTTGTAGTCCACGCGCAGCACAGCCGTGGGCCCGCGACGCTGCAGGATCTGCCGCAGCGCGGCCTCATTGACGTAGCCCTCGTCGTTGAACGAGACGATCAAGTAGCGAGCGCAGAGTGCGTCGACCAGGGACTGCAGGGCCGCCTGGATCTGCACGCGCGAGTTGAACGCGCTCGTGTGAGTCTTGCAGTCCACGCGCTTGTTCGCGATGCCGTAGACCTCGGGCTTGTCCCAGCGCACGAGTGATTCCCACACGTGGTAGTTGTTGCGGTACTTGTGCTGGTTGTACGGCGGATCCAGGTACGCCACGTCGTAGCTGCCCGTGCCCGCGCACTGCTGCGCGTCGAGCATGAGCGCGTGCCCGCTCGGGCCGTCCACGAGCTCGGGCAGGCGCAGCCGCAGATCGTTGTGCGCGCGCGCAGCCCAGCTCTTCAGGTACGCCATCTGCAAGCCGACGGTCGAATCCACGCGATCGGCAGCTTCCATCAGCGAGACCAACACGATCGCTTCGAGCTCCGGCCCGAGCTGCAGCGCAGCGATCGCCTCGCGGATCGCATCGACACGCGCGCCGTTCTTGGGCTGGAAGTAGCGCGCGTCTTCGCAGAAGGTCTTGGTGAAGTAGCCGGGCTGGCCCGGCAGCGCATCCAGCTGCTCCAATAGCTCCTGTGCCTGCACGGACCAGCGCTCACGGTCGGCTGCCACGTAGCATTGCGCCAGCCGGTGGGCGTATTGGTTGTGGTCGTTGGCGGTGACCACGTAGCCGTGCTGCTTCCAGGCGCGGCCCACACGCGAGGTCCCGCTGAACAGGTCGAGCACGATGCGCACCTCGGGAAGCGCAGCCGTCACGGCGAGTAGCTGGTCCACGAGCTTCCGCTTGGAGCCGATGTACTTGATCATGCGGGCGGGCCGCGCAGCGGGCGCGGCGGCGCGATGGTGGTGCCCGCAGCACGTGCCTGCAAGTCCACAGTTGCGCTGCGCCACCACTGGCACCACAGACGCGGGGTAGATCCGCGAACCTCCGCACCGTGGCAGCAGTTTTAGGCTGCCTGGCCGACACGAATTCCAGGTCGGAATCGTCTGCACGATGTCGGATAATCGGGTAGAGTGCGCGCGTCTTATTTAGCGCAGGTGGTGGACCAACCATGACAGTGACCAACCCAGTGACCAGCCCAGTGACCAGCATGGCAACCAAGCCGCTCTCCAACAACCAGCAACTGCTCGACTGGGTCGACCAGTGCGCGAAGCTGACCAAGCCCGACAGCATCGTCTGGTGCGATGGCAGCGAGGACGAAAAGCGCCGCCTGACCGAGGCCGCGGTAGTGCAAGGCGCGCTCGAGCCGCTGAACCAAGAGAAGCTCCCGGGCTGCTACTACAGCCGCAGCAATCCGAACGACGTCGCCCGCGTCGAGCACCTCACTTTCATCTGCACGCCCACAAAGGAAGAGGCCGGCCCCACCAACAACTGGATGGCGCCCGCCGATGCCTACAAGAAGCTGAGCGCGCTCTACGACGGCGCCATGAAGGGCCGTACCATGTACGTGGTGCCCTACGTGATGGGCCCGCTGGGCTCCGCCTCGTCGAAGGTCGGCATCGAGATCACCGACAGCGTCTACGTCGTGCTCAACATGCGTATCATGACGCGAATGGGTAAAGCCGCGCTGCAGATGCTCGGCGACAGCAACGAGTTCAATCGCGGCCTGCACTCCACGCTCGACATCAACCCCGAGCGGCGTTTCATCTGTCACTTCCCGCAAGACAACACCATCTGGTCGATTGGCAGCGGCTACGGCGGCAACGTGCTGCTCGGCAAGAAGTGCCTGGCGCTGCGCATTGGCAGCTACCTCGGTCGCAACGAAGGCTGGCTTGCCGAGCACATGCTGATCCTCGGCGTCGAGAGCCCCGAGGGCGAGGTCACCTACGTGGCGGGCGCGTTCCCGAGCGCGTGCGGCAAGACAAACTTCGCGATGCTCATTCCGCCCAAGCGCTTCCACGGCTGGAAGGTCACCACCGTCGGCGACGACATCGCGTGGATGCGCGTCGGTGCCGACGGGCGGCTGTGGGCCGTGAATCCCGAGGCTGGCTACTTCGGTGTCGCGCCCGGCACCAGCATGAAGAGCAATCCCAACGCGATGCTCTCGGTGGGCAAGAACACGCTGTTCACGAATGTCGCCAAGACGAAAGACGGCGACGTGTGGTGGGAAGGCAAGGACGGCGAAGTGCCGGCCGAGCTGACCGACTGGCAGGGCCGTCCGTGGAAGAAGGGCTCGCCCGACAAGGCCGCGCACCCGAACTCGCGCTTCACCTCGCCCGCCGTCAACAACCCTGCGTTGTCGAAGTTCTGGGACGACCCGCAGGGCGTGCCGATCTCGGCGATCATCTTCGGTGGTCGTCGCGCCAGCACCGTGCCGCTGGTCGTGCAGTCGTTCAACTGGACGCACGGCGTGTACTTCGGCGCCACCATGGGCTCGGAGACCACCGCAGCTGCAACGGGCAAGGTCGGCGTCGTGCGTCGCGACCCGATGGCCATGCTGCCGTTCTGCGGCTACGACATGGGCAGCTACTTCCAGCACTGGCTGCAGATGCAGTCGAAGATCCCCATGCCGCCGAAGATCTTCATGGTCAACTGGTTCCGCCAGGACGCCAAGGGCAAGTTCGTGTGGCCGGGCTTCGGCGAGAACATGCGCGTGCTCAAGTGGGTGATCGACCGCGCTCGCGGCAAGGTCGGTGGCCAAGAGACCAAGATCGGTTGGGTTCCGCGCCCGGGCGACCTCGATCTGTCCGACATGGACATCTCCGAGGAAGACGTGCTCGAAGCCACCAAGATCGATCCCGAGGAGTGGAAACGAGAGCTGGAAGCCCAGGGTGAGTGGTTCGATTCGCTGGGCTCCACCGTTCCCAAGGCGCTGCGCCTGCAGCGAGAGCTGCTGCTCGAGCGCATCAAGTAGCGTGGTTGCGGCGTGACGTTACCCGTTGTCTTGGGTGTGCTCGGTCCGGACCTCCGGTCCGCCCCAGGCGAGCGAGGCCCAGGCTCCGAGCCGGAGCGCAAGGACCCCGCTGATTGGCAGTACCAGGTACGTCACGCCGTCACGTCTCTAGAAGCGCTGGAAGCCCAGCTCGAGCTGCACCCGAGCGAGCGGCAGGGCGTGCTGCGCGCGCTCGCTGGCGGCTTCCCGATGTCGATCACGCCCTACTACCTCGGGCTGTGCGACCGACACGACCCGCACTGCCCGATCCGCCTGCAGTGCGTGCCGCGCAGCGACGAAGCGCACGAGGCGCGCGGTGATCTTCGCGACCCGCTGGGCGAGGAAGCGCACGAGGTGGCCCCTCACCTCGTGCAGCGCTATCCCGATCGGGCGTTGCTGCTTGCAACGGATCGTTGCAGTGTCTATTGCCGCTTCTGCACGCGCTCGCGCATGGTCGGCGCTGGCGGCGGGGCACGACCACTCTCGCAGCTGCAGGCCGCATTCGATCACCTGCGCGCGCACCCCGAGATCCAGGACGTCATCGTCTCCGGTGGCGATCCGCTGGTCATGGCGGATGCCCGCATCGCGGCGATCCTCGCCGAGCTCGCCACGATCGAGAGCCTTCTGTACGTGCGCGTCGCCAGCCGCACGCCCGTGACGCTGCCGCAGCGGATCACGCCAGAGCTTTGCCAGGCGCTGCGCACGCACCCTGCGGTGTGGCTGATGACGCACTTCAACCATCCGAGGGAGCTCACGCCCCAATCGCGTGCCGCCTGTGCGCGCCTGGTCGATCACGGGATCCCCGTGATGAACCAGACCGTGCTCTTGCGCGGCGTGAACGACGATGCGGCCACGCTCGAGCAGCTCTTTCGTGGACTGGTGCGAGCACGCGTGCGCCCGTACTACTTGCTGCAAGCCGATCCGGTGCGTGGCACCGCGCACCTGCGCACGCCCATCGCCACCGGCATCGCGCTGATGGCGCAGCTGCAAGGGCGGCTGAGCGGCATCGCTCTGCCCAAGTTGATCGTCGACACGCCTGGTGGCAAAGGCAAAGTTCCGATCGGGCCGAACTACGTCGTGGCCACGGGGGCTGGCACCACCACCTTGCGCACGTTCCGCGACGAGCTCGTCGACTACATCGACCCCGAGACCGGCTGCTGATGGAGGCCGAGCTGTTACGGCCGTGGCTTGTGCCCGGTGCGCGCGTCGTCGTGGTCGCGCCGAGCAGCCCGTTCGACGCCGCGGCGTTCCAGCGTGGCGTGGCACGCCTGCGGCAGCGCTACGATGTGCGGTACGATCCCCAGATCCTCGACCGCACGGGCTTTCTGGCGGGCAATGACGCGCGACGCCTGCGCGAGCTCGCGAGCGCGCTCGACGACGACTCCGTGGCCGCGATCATCGCGGCGCGCGGCGGCCACGGGGCCACGCGCCTCTTGCCGGGGCTGGACGCCGCACGCTTACGCGCGCATCCCAAGCTCCTGGTCGGCTTCAGCGACATCACGGCGCTGCACGCGCTGTGGGCGCAGGCCCGCGTGAGCTCGGTGCACGGCGCGATGGTCGCGACGCTGGGCAACACCAGCGACGCGCTCTACCAGCGCTGGGTGAACGCCGTGGAAGGTCGCGGCTGCGCGCGGGTGGCCGGGCTGCAAACAATCGTTGCAGGGCGCGCCGAGGGTCGGTTGCTAGGCGGCAACCTCACGGTGCTCACCGCCCTGCTCGGCACGCCGCACTTCCCCGACCTGCGCGGCGGCGTGGTCTTCTTCGAAGACGTCGGCGAACGGCCGTACCGCGTCGACCGCATGCTCACCAGCTGGCGCAACGCGGGCGCGTTCCATGGCGTGCGCGGCGTGGTGCTCGGAGCGTTCGAACAGGCCCAGCCGGGCGAAGACGGAACGTCGGCCCAAGACGTGCTCAGCGAGCGCTTGTCCGATCTCGGCATACCCGTGGCGAGCGGCCTGCCCGCAGGCCATGTGGACGACAACCTGGAGCTGCCGCTCGGCACGCTCGTGACGCTCGATGCGAACCGCGGTGAGCTCAACTTCAACGATCGGAGCCAGGCGTGAACAGAGCGCTGGCGCGATGCGGCGGGCGTCTCGGGCTCGTGCTCGTGATCCTCCTCGGGAGCGCGTGCGGCTCCGCGCTACCCACACGCTACGTGATCGAGCACGACCTCGGACGCTTCGCGTATCGTCGCTATCAGAAGACGCTCGACATCGAGATCGCGATCGAGGGCAACGCGGCCGTCGGTCACACCGCGAGCTACGTGCGTCGCGACGCGGACATGAAGGTGGCAGTGGCGACGGCGTTCGTGACGGTGTACGCACACGCTGCGTCGCTTGCAGCGGAAGCCCGCGAGCGACTGGCTGCGCTCGGCAACTACCAGTTCTCGGTGCGCGAGCTCGCCGGCAAGCACGTGTGGCTGCTCGACGGCGGCAAGGCCGAGCGCTGGGCGATCTGGATCAGCGGCCCCTACCTCGTGAAGATCGGCGCGCCCGCGACCGAGGAGCTGCCGGAAGACCTCGCGCACGCGTACCTGTCGCAGTATCCGAGCGACCTCGATGAGCACGGGCGCGCGCGACCGGGCACGGGCAGCGCGGGGCCTGCCAAGGCAGCGACCGCCGAAGATCGAGACCTGCCGCTGCCCGCATCGCTGCGTGAAGGCGCGCCACGCTGAGCGCACTTGGCTGCGCCGCCGCAACAAGTCGCGCGCCGCCGCCGAACGGCCCCGACCCAATATTCACCGCCTGTCGGCTGTGGCGATACCGTCACGGCGCGCTACGGCTCGTTTTGGCTGGGCGCTCGTTGCGTGTAGCGAAAGGACGAGTCGATGACACAGATGTGGAGACTGGGCATCACGGCGGCCGCGATCTTGGCGGCAGTGGCGTGCGGCAGCTCGAGCAATTCGAGCAACTCGGGCGGCTCCAACCGCCCGGGCACCACGGGCGGACCAAGCTCGAACAGCACCTGCAGCAGCTGCATCTCGGCGCATTGCAACAGCGAAGCCAGCAGCGCGTTCGGTTCGGGCTGGAGCAGCGGCAACGTGTCCGGCGGGAGCTGCTCCGCGCAACTCGCGTGCATCAAAGCCTGCAAGTGCGGTGACATCGCCTGCTTCAGCGGCTGCAGCCAGAACACCACCTCCGCATGCACGAGCGCAGAGCAAGCCTACAGCAACTGCGAGCAGACGAACTGCCGGAGCCAGTGCAGCAGCACAGCGACTGCAGGGACCAGCGGCGGTGCGGGTACCAGCGGCGGCGCAGGCACCGGCGCTGTTGCAGGCACGAGCGGCGGCGGCGGCAAGACCTGCGCCCAACTCATGGCCTGCTGCCCCACGCTCAGCGGCCAGCTCATGTCCACGTGCACGGCGGCACTCCAGCAGGCGGCTGGCAACAATGCCGCCTGCGACTCGGTGTATTCCGTGCTCGGCTGCAGGTAGCGCGAGCCGGCGCACGGCGCTGCCGCGGCAAGCCCGCGGCGGCAGCCACGGCTCACGCTTCCACGAGCCAATCATTCGCCCGGGCCGCGATCTCGATCGCCGCTCGGGCGATTGTGTCTGGGGTGCGCCTCAGCTCGAGCGCGTGCCGAGCCAGTCCGCGATCGGGGCCCACACCTCGGCGGGCGCGCGACTGCCTGCAAACACGCCAGCGTGGCCGCCTGGGCCCACGCGAAAGCTCTTGTCGCAACTGCCCGCGATCTCGAGCACACGACGCGCGGCTTCGACGTCGATGATGCGGTCGCTGTCACCGGCGAACGAGAGCAAGTCGCTCTGCACGGCCGCGAAGTCGAGCTCGCTCTGCCCCACCCGCATGCGACATCGGAGAGCAGGTGCTGGGCCACGCTGCCATCTGCAATGCTGGAAACTTCGTAGCCGGCCTCGCCAAGCACGCGACGCGTCAGCTCGAGCAGGACCTCGTCGTCGACGACCAGCACCCGCATCGGGCGCGAAGGAGAGGAGCGTCGTTGTGACGGGGCTGTGGCGTCGCCAGCTGCCATGTGCTGCTGAACATGCCATGCACAGCTGCGTGAAATACCTGTCTGCAGCGTGTGTAGAAGTAGCCGTGTGCGCGTGCAGAGCACCCGAACACCCAAGGGAAGAAAGCACGCTGGCTCGTGCGTACGCGAAGCGCATCTGCCATGCCGACGGCCGCGCCCGCTTCACCCGCAGCTGATGGCGGCGGTCCGAGCTGACCTCGCGGCGTCTATTCGTCCTGGAGCTCGAGCTCCGCGGCGCCGCCGCCTGGCGCGGCCGGCAACTGGCTCACGAAGCCCGAGCGCGCGGTGGGTAGGCCAGCAAACCAGCTGAAGAACTCCTCCAGCTTCACCTTGCGCTCCTTGGGCAGGAAGTCGAAGTTCGCGCCGCGGTCGGTGATCTCCCAGTACTCGGACGATTGCACCCCGAAGAGCTCGTCGCGGATCGAGGCCATGCGCGTCACGTCCTCGCCTGCCATGTCGTCGAAGACCTGCCGTGCGCGCGCCACCTCGCCCTTGAGCAGGTAGTACGTGGCCAGCTTCACCTGCGCCTTGCGCACACCGCGCAGGCTCGCCTCCTGCACCTCGCCCTCGCTCTCCTTGTCGACCCGCAAGAACAGCCGCAGGAGATCATCGACCACCGGCGAGCCCTGATCGAGCGCGGTCTCGTTGAGTGTGCACAGGTCGTAGGCCACGGTCTCGAGGATGAAGGGCAGACTCGCGCTGAACGAGATCAGGCCGTAGTACTTGAAGTAGCGGGCGATCTCGACCGAGTACGTGCCGTTCTTGAAGCCGAGCAGCGACTGCGCCAAGAGGCGGTACTGGTTGAACACGTTGTACGCCGTACGCACGTCCTTGGCGTTGATCGCCGCGCGCAGGTACGTGTTGAAGAACTTCATGCACAGGTGCAGAAGCTCGATCTGGTTCTGCCGCGCCGCTTCCTCGGCCAGAAGGCGCGTGTTGATGGCAATCACGTACGCGATGTCGCGCATGTGGTTCACGGCCTCGGCGTAGACCATCTGGTACTGCCGCAGCACCTTCATCTCGAACCAGATGCGGCGGTCGGCCACCTCGCCCAGCACCTCGGCGTCCATCGACACGAAGTCGGGATTCGCGGCGATCTCGCCTTCCACGCGAAACCACGCCGGCGAGAGTCCCGCGCGCACGCCCTGGTAGTCGATCGCCAGCTGCTTGAGCGCGTTCACGCTCGCCATCGACACGCCCTTGTCGCGGTGCTCCATAGCGTTCACGGCCACGTCGGCGAGCTGCTCCACGCCGCGGCTGGCCTCGCGCTTGCGGTCGTCGATGCTCGACTTGCTGCTCTTGGCGGCGATCACCTCCAGGGTGTGTGTGGAGATGCGATCGACGATCTGCACCGGGTTCAGGTACGCGAACACGAAGTTGAAGTACGGCAGCAAGATCAGAAGGCACGCCGTGAGCAGCGCCATCGTCACGCCGATGCTGATGTACGGCATCGTTGCGGCGTTCATGTTGTTCTGATCGATGATCATCGTGACCCACAGCGCCTCGACCGCCGTGACCACGAACAAGCTCATCACGAAGAAGTTCGTCGGCTCCGCGATGAACAGCTCCGTGACACGATGGGTGTAGCGATTGCTCGCGAGCTCCACGATGATGGCCACGACCGTGATGGCGATCGCGAGCACCGCCGCGACGATCTCGCCTGCGTTGCCGAGCGTGTTCGCCGCCGCCGCCGGGTTCGGGTGGATGACCAACCGGAACAGCTGCCACGGGTCGCCCATCGAGGCCGAGTCCGCGAGGCAGGTCAGCACGAAGAGCGTGAGCGACAGCCCGAGCAGCACCGACAACGGAATGAGCCAGATGCGCCAGGTGGAAGATTGGGTCTTGGACATGGGCAGGCCGCGCGAACGGCATGCCATCATAACAAGAACCCGGCCCAGGCCCCCAACTTGCCCGCCGCCGCCGGCAGCCCCCCCGGCCCATAGGTCGATTTGCGCCAGCGCACGAGTGGCGTTAGCTTGGCCGACCGCCGATGACCGTTGACCTGAGCCCAGCCACCTCCGAGCCCCCCGCGGCCCCCGCGCCCAACCCCGAGCGCGCCGAACAAGCCCTCGCCTGGGCCACGGCCGTCGGCACCAGCACGCCCGAAGCGCTGGCCGAATCCGCCGCCACGCCCACGCGGGAGGACTGGCGCGCGCTCCCGCTCGCCACCTTCCGCCGCTACCTCGACGAGCTGCTCGTGGGCCGCCACACGCAAGAAGGCCTCGAAGCCCTCAACGTATGCGGTGCGCTCGAAGCCTGGATGCCCGAGGTCCACGCTCTGGTCGGCTTCGGCGACGGCGAGTGGCGCCACAAAGACGTCTGGAAGCACACCAAGCAAGTGGTGTGGCAATCGGTCCCGCGCTTGCCCGTGCGCTGGGGCGCGCTCTTGCACGACATCGGCAAAGTGAAGACGCGCAAGATCGAGCCCAGCGGCGAAGTGCACTTCCTCGGCCACAGCGAGGTCGGCGCAGCCATGTTCCGCCGCAAGGTCGCAGCGCGCCTAGGCTTCAACGGCGAGCTCTACGAGCGCGTGCACTACCTGATCTTGAACCACCTGCGCGCCAGCCAGTACGACGGTGACTGGACCGACTCGGCCGTGCGGCGCTTCGGCAAAGAGATGGGCGACGGCTTAACTGATTTGCTCGACCTGAGCCGCGCAGACATCACGACCAAGCGGCCCGAGAAAAAGAAGCGCGGCCTGTCGCAGATCAGCGAGCTGTCGACGCGCATCGCGACGGTGAAAGAAGAAGACGCGAAGCTGCCGCCGCTCTCGAAGGGCATCGGCACGGCGATCATGGAGCACTTCAAGCTCGCGCCCAGCAAGAAGATCGGGGATCTGAAGAAGATGCTCGAAGAGGAGATCGCGGCGGAGCGGCTCGAGGCTCGGCGCGAGGATGAGTATTACTTGGCGTGGTTGGAGGGACGGCGGGGGGAGTTGGGGATTTGAGAGTGATCGCTCCGCCGCGGGCGTACAACGTCGCGCGATGGCGGGCTCGTCTGGGGCGGCGTACACTGGCTACAACCGCCTAGCGCCACAGCACGAGGCCTCCATGCCATCACCCAACCCGGCCCAGGACTTGCTGGACAAGATCCTCACGCTGCCCGACGACAA
>DASVHQ010000445.1:0-2542 GCA_036382515.1 Polyangiales bacterium
GGAGGTCTCGCGTTTCCTGGAGGCGGCGCCGGGGCTCAAGTACAAGGCGGCGTTCAGCGTGGCTTATGGCGCTGGCTTGCGCGCGTCCGAGGTGATGTCGCTCAAGCCCACGGACATCGACAGCAAGCGCATGGTCATCCGCGTGGAGCAGGGCAAGGGCCGCAAGGATCGCTACGTGATGCTGTCACCACAACTGCTCGAACTGTTGCGCGACTGGTGGCGCGTGGGGCAGCCGGAGGGCTGGCTGTTTCCGGGACGCGTGCTCGGGGCGCCGCTCACGACACGCCAGCTCAATCGCGCCTGCCACGCCGCGGCTCAGATGGCTGAGCTTGAGAAGCCAGTGTCGCTGCATACGCTGCGGCACAGCTTCGCAACGCATCTTCTGGAACAGAACATCGACATCCGGGTAATCCAGGTTCTGCTCGGGCACGCCAAGCTCGACACCACGGCGCTCTACACCCAGGTGGCCACCAGGACGATCGGCCAGGTCATGAGCCCGCTCGATCGGCTGATCAGGAAGAACAAGATGGCCGCGCCGCCCACGTAAAGCGCGGCTCTGGTGTCGCGTCCAGTTCTGGAGGTCGCGGATATCTTCCGCAGCCGTGGACCCGCATGGCGCAGAGCCAACGCCGGCCATGCGAGCCTCGGTCAGCTCAAGGTCATGTCTGCCATCGAGAGTTGCCGCACCGCCGCCCTCGGCGGCCATGTCGAGCGATGCGAGGACTGCGCCCACACCCGCATCGCCTACAATTCCTGCCGCAATCGGCATTGCCCGAAGTGCCAGGGTGCGGCGGCAAAGCAATGGCTGGCCGAGCGCGAGGCCGACCTGCTGCCGGTGCCGTACTATCACGTCGTGTTCACACTGCCGGCCCAGATCAGCGACATCGCCTACCAGAACAAGGCCGTCATCTACGACCTGCTGTTCAAGGCCTCGGCCGAGACGCTGATCACGATCGCGGCCGACCCGAAGCACCTCGGTGCCCGGATCGGGCTGACCAGTGTGCTGCACACCTGGGGCTCGGCGATGACGCACCACCCGCACGTCCACATCATCGTGCCGGGCGGTGGCATCGCGCCGGATGGGCAGCACTGGATCTCATGCCGACCAGGCTTCTTCCTGCCCGTGCGCGTGCTCTCGCGGCTGTTCCGTCGACTGTTCCTGGAGAAGCTGATCGCGGCCCACGAGGCAGGCCGTCTGAAGTTCTTCGGTGATCACGCCCGGCTGGCGAAGCGCGACGCGTTCACGGCGTATCTGGCGCCGGCACGCAAAGCCGAGTGGGTGGTCTATGCAAAGAGACCGTTCGGTGGACCCGAGGCGGTGTTGGCTTATCTGTCGCGCTATACCCACCGCGTCGCCATCTCCAACAGCCGCCTCATCGCTCTCGACGGCAACGCCGTCACCTTCAAGTGGAAGGACTACCGCGCCGAAGGTCGTGAGCGGCAGAAGATCATGACGCTCGCCAGCGACGAGTTCATCCGCCGCTTCCTCATCCACGTGTTGCCACGCGGCTTCCACCGCATTCGTCACTACGGTCTGTTTGCAAGCGCTGGGCGCGCCGAGAACATCGCGCGAGCACGCAAGCTGCTCCACGTGCCAAAGCCTCAGAGCAATCCCACCGACGCCGACACGATCGATCAATCTCCGACGCTGTCGCAGCCCTGTCCCTGCTGCGGCGGTCGCATGATCATCATCGAGACCTTCGAGCGCGGCGGCGCACCGAACTATCGGCCAGCGGCGCCAACCGTCGCCATCAGGATCGATACGTCATGAGCACCATCGCCCAAACGCGACGCCGTAATGCTGCCCATCATTGTCGCTGGTTCTCGACCGGCCGCGACGGTGCTTGTCCAAAGGCGGCACTTCGACCGCGATACATCAGTCGATCTTCATCGATTGCTGCACGCGAGTATCACCGAAACACCGCGCTCTCGCGTATCGCTCGCATCGACCGTGCTGCTCAACCCCATCGGCTCCCATCGGCTGCCCCACGCGCAGCAGCCAAATCGCCATAGAGCCCGCGGCACCGCCTCCCATATCCCTTCCCGCGATTTCCTCCTTTGGAGGTTTTCGAACGCCGGCCCTAGCCGCAGCGTTCGCGGCGCCGTCCGTCATCGGCCGGCATCCGAAAACCTTCACATGAAGAGACATCGCGCGCGAGCCCTCGTTGGCGATATTTTTGCAACACCCCGCTTAAATTGAAGGCCGGATGAGCCTACGACTTGCAACCCGCCGGATTATGCTCACTCGTGATTTTGAGTTTCAATGTCCGCGGCCGATATTCATGCGAAATTTGAATTTGATCGTTTCGGCCGCCGGTATCGCTGTCAGCGCAATCTTTGGTATCGGCGCGGCAAACGCTGCCGACCTCCCGGCACGGACCTACACCGAGGCACCTGCCATCGCGCCTGTGACGTTGTACAATTGGACCGGCTGCTATCTAGGTGGATATGTCGGCGGCGCTAGGCAAAGTCGTCAGGTCAACGCGTACGATCCGGTCTCGACCGCCGCTGGGACGACCTACTACAACCCCACTGCAAACAA
>DASVHQ010000446.1:0-1612 GCA_036382515.1 Polyangiales bacterium
CGCCATGGGGCAGAAGAACAGCAAGCAGAAGAACAACAAGGCGCGCGCATTCTCCAGCGCGACGCAGAGCGAACCGAAGAACACCGGCTCCACGGGCGAGAGCCAGCGTGAGCTCATGCGGTTGCAGCGGGAACGTGAGGCGCGCGAGAAGAAGGTTCGTACGGGCGTCACGATCGGGATCGTGGCTGTCGTCGTCGCCGGAATCCTGGCCGGGCTGATCTGGCTCGTTCCGGCATTGGCCAAGAAGGCTGCAGGGTCAGACCCGTACGCGCTCTCGATCGGATCGGCCACGGCCGCCGTCACCGTCGACATCTACCAGGACTTCATGTGCCCTTACTGCGGGCAGTTCGACCGCGCCCAGGCGTCCGACCTCGCTGCCCTTGTCAACGCGGGGACCGTGAAGGTCGACTTCCACATCATGGCGTTCCTCGACGACTCGTCGAACGGGACGAAGTACTCCACCCGCGCAGCCAATGCTTTCGTCGCGGTCGCTCAGAGGGAGCCGTCCAAGGCCTTGGCGTTCAACACTGCGCTCTACCAGAACCAGCCGCCCGAAGGATCGAACGGCCTCACCGACACCGAGATCGCCGACCGCGCGCGGCAGGCCGGTGTGAGTGACGCCCTCGCATCGACGTTCGCGAGCATGCAGAACGCCGACTTCGTCAGCAAGTCGAACCAGGCCGCCTTCGATTCCGGTGTCAAGAGCACGCCGACTGTCAAGATAAACGGCACCGCGTTCAAGGGAGACCTCTACACAGCGGGAACGATCAAGGATGCGGTCGCGAAGGCCGGCCCCAAATGAGTGGGCTCCTGGAACGGGCTCACACCGTGAGGCAGAGCAACGTCTGGATCTACACCACGATGATGCTCTCGGCGTGTGTGAGCCTTCTGGCCTCGTTCGTGCTGTCGGTCGACGCAATCGAGCTGGCCAAGAACCCGGCCGCGAACCTCGCCTGCAACATCAACGCGACGATCAACTGCGGCACGGTCGGCATCTCGTGGCAGGCGCACCTGCTGGGGTTCCCGAACGCGTACCTGGGTCTGATGGCCGAGCCCGTGGTCATCACGATCGCGGTGGCCAGCCTGGCGAAGGTGCGGTTCCCGCGCGGCTTCATGCTTGCGGCGCAGGTCATCTACACGCTCGGCCTCATCTTCGCGTACTGGCTCTTCTACCAGGCCATGTTCGTGATCGGCGCCCTGTGCCCGTGGTGCCTTCTGGTGACGTTGTCGACGACGCTGGTCTTCGCTTCACTCACACATGTCAATCTGCGCGACAACAACCTTTTCCTGCCTGAGCGTGCCCATGAGGCGGCGCGGGCCGGCCTGCGGATGGGAATCGACGTCCTCATCGTCGTTCTCTGGCTGGCCGCGGTCGTGGCGCTCGTCTTCGCCAAGTACGGGCTCGCGCTGTTCGCCTGACCTCGGTCCTGTCAGACGACAGGCGGTGGCCACCGAAGTGACCACCGCCTGTCAGCAGCGTGTTGCGCTCAGCGCTGGGCTCGCGTGAACCCAGCCGCCTGCGCGGCCTCCTCGCCCGAGAACCACACATCGGCGATGGTCCGCTCGTACCCGCCCGACTCGGGAACGTGGTACTTCATCGAGCGGTCATTGC
>DASVHQ010000447.1:0-2190 GCA_036382515.1 Polyangiales bacterium
TTGTCTTGTATCTGACCCATCGACGATCTCCTGGTAGCGGCATCCGACAGTCGGATGTGCGCTCGCCAGGGTCGCCGACGCGCAGGCCACGGTCGACCGACCACCTCAGGCCTGCTGCCAGCCTCCCTCAGGCTTCGGTGGCGGCGTCGCCGCGCGCCTCTGCGCCTGCCGCGGAGCAGCTTTGTTCAATCCCTGTTATCGGATCGGGGTGCTTTTCGGAGCGCGTTTTCGAGCCGCCAACACCACCGCCTCGGCCCCGGCACCGAGCGCGCGCAGCTACCGCAGCTATCGGCGGCGGGCCAAGGAGGCGCATGGGCTGTCAAGCATCGCGCTGGCTCAGACCGGGGCGGTGACGGTGGTGCAGAGAACGGACTCGGCCCTGCGGCTTTCTGTGCACTTCCACACGATTCTGATCGATGGCGTGTACGTGCCCGCCGCTGCTGACGGCGGCGCACCGCGCTTTTTGCCGCTGCCCGAGCCCTCGGTGGCTGAGGCGCAAGAACTCGCGGAGCGCGTCGCAGCGCGCATCGAACGAGTGCTGCGCAAGCACGGTTGTTACGTCGATGAGCAAGAGGGTGGTGACGCCGAGCAGGAAGCACCGCCCGCCGAGCAGGCCGCGCTGCACGCATGCTACGAGGCCTCGGCTCTGGGGCAGCAGCTCTTGGGCCCCTCGGCTGGCAAGCCCGTGCTTCGACTGCTCGGAGCAGCGCCGCTGTCAGCAGCAGGTGACAAGCGCGGCATCGTCGGCGAGTCTCGCGGCGTCAACATCCACGCTTCCGCCAGCGTGCACGGCCGCGACAAGGCCCAAGTGGAGCGCCTGTGTCGCTACCTGATGCGTCCGCCGCTTGCCCAAGAGCGCTTGCATGAGTTGCCCGACGGCCGGTTGCAGTTGCTCTTGCGCAAAGCGTGTCGACCCGCGCGTGCCCGATCGGCATGCTTCGTGAATAGAGATAGCGCAGCGGGAAGACTCTGTGCCGGACTGTGCCAGGCGTCGTGGTCGACCCGCTCGAGCCCGATCGTTTCACCGGGCATATCAAGGCGGCCTCTATGTCATCGGTCCTGCAAAACATGGCTCCACGAGCTTGTGCCCGCGTGTCCGAGTTCGCCATCGCCGCGGCCGCTGCGCTCAGCCTGCTTGGCTGCACTTCCGATGGCCTGAGCGTGGCCGACTTCCTGGCGCGACAGCAGCTAGCAGTCGCGGATTCCGGAGTTGCGAGCTCCGGGGAGCTTCAACCTCAGCTCGACGCACAAACGCAGCCCGGCCCGCAGTCGCAGGTCAAGGATGCGGGGAGCGAAACCGCTCAGGTCCCGGACGCATCGTACCTTGGCGCTCAGCCGCTACCGTCAGGGTGTACCCACCGAACCCAGGGCAGCGAGACGAGCTGCAAAGACCCGTCGACGTGGAAAGACAACGCGAGCGCAGAGTGCGCGCAACAAGGACTGGCGCTGGCCGGCTATGCCGTTGATGTTCAGTGCGGCGGGGACAACTACAGCTACGTGAAATACGATTGTTGCCCGAGCAAAGGGCCTGCACCTGCGGCGGTGGTCCCTGCCGCTCCGCCGCCCGTCAGCTGCAAGCTAGCCGCAGACTGCAAGCTCGTCGACGACTACTGCGGCGGCTGCGCGTGCAGGTCGCAAAGCCCAGGCGACTCGATACCCTCGTGCCGGAATCCAGTGGCGTGCTTTGTCGCGCCTTGCCAGGGCAAGGTCCCGGCGTGTGTTGCCGGACAGTGCACCACCGTAGCGGCGCCGCCCGCCGGCTGCACCAGCGCCATGCAAGGCGGCCCGGGCAGCTGCAAAGACACCCGCACCTGGCAGAGCTACGCGAGTGAAGACTGTGCTCAGCGCGGCCAGGTGCTCGCCACGCTTTCTTTCAGCACGCCGTGTGGCGGGGGCAGCTACACCGACATGAGCTACGATTGCTGCACGCAGCCGTGACCCTGGGTCGGTGGACGATTGCCCCAGATGCGAAGCCACGGGGCACTGCGCGGGGACCTTCCAATCCCAGTGATCGAGTGGCACCTGTCAGACGCAGGGGTGCCGGAGGCGATAGTCGGGTCGGGAGCCGGCGCGGTGGATGCTGGAGGTCTTGCAAGCCCTGACTGTTTCTCCCCTTGAGGGCGAGTGTCCCGCTCGAGCGGACCGCCGCGCGGGGAGGGGCCAGCGTTGTAGGGTAGCCCCGGGTTGTTA
>DASVHQ010000448.1:0-15751 GCA_036382515.1 Polyangiales bacterium
GCTTCGAGTCGATTCTCGAGACAGGTTCTTGTGCGAAACCGCAGGAATACTGCGTGGTATTTTGAGGATTTCGCACAAGAAGATGTCCGAGAAGCGGCCGAAGACCGACGGGAGCGCTTTCTCCGACAGGCTCCTAGCTCAGGTTCTGGCCGGACACGCTGCTGCTGGTCCCGCGGCTGCTCTGGCAGCCTGCTCCGTAACCGGCGCTCGCCAAGAGCGCCGCGGCCATTGTCCAACGTCGTGCGGTATTTGCGATCATGCTGGAATTCTCCGGTGCTTTCACGGTTCTGCCGGCTCGAGCCTGCGAGCCCGTGCAGGCGGATGGCCAGCCGCTGCGCCTTCTGTGGGCCTAGTGCTCTGACCGAGGGGTTTTGATCGGTTATCGCGCAGGACCGGGCGCGCAGGGCAAGGCGCGACGAGGAGCCATGGCCAGCGCTATTGTGACGAGGAGCAACGCAGCCATGCGCGTTCGGGACCAGCGAGAAACGGTCAAAGCCCCTCGGTCAGAGCACTAGGGGTGGATCAGCGCTCGGACACACCGGCGATGAGTCGCGCGATGCGCATACCATCCATGGCCGCGCTCATGATGCCACCGGCGTAGCCCGCGCCTTCGCCCGCTGGAAACAGGCCTGCGAGGTCGGGGGACTGCAACGTTTCGGGGTTGCGTGGGATGCGCACCGGCGAGCTGGTGCGCGACTCGACGCCGACCAACACGGCTTCGGCGCTGAGGAAGCCGCGCATGCTGCGGTCGAACGCACGCAACGCGGCACGGATGCGCGCGGCGACAGAGAGACCCACGCTGTCGAGCACCTCGGCCACGTTGGTCGCCGTTAGACCGGGGATGTAGCTCGACTTCGGCAAGCTCGAGGACGCACGGCCCGCGACGAAGTCGGTCGCGCGCGTGGCGGGTGCGCGCAGCATGCCGCCGCCAGCTGCAAACGCCGCCTGCTCCAGGCGCCGCTGCAGCTCGACGCCGGCAAGCACGCCCTTGAAACCAGCGCGCGCGACGTCCTGTGGCTCGACGCCCACGACCAGGCCCGAGTTCGCGTAGTGCGAGCTACGCCGTGACAAGCTCATGCCGTTGACCACCAGGCCCCCGGGTACGGTCGAGGCCGGCACGATGAAGCCACCGGGACACATGCAGAACGAGAACACGCCGCGCTCGTCCACCGTCTGCGCGACACGATACGGCGCCGCCGGCAGTGCGGAATGCGTGGCCGAAGCACCGTACTGGATGCGGTTGATGAGCGCCTGCGGATGCTCGATGCGCACCCCGAGCGCGAACGCCTTGGCTTCGAGCGTCACGCCGTGCTCGGCGAGCATGCTGTACACGTCCGAGGCAGAGTGGCCGGTGGCGAGCACCAGCTGCTCGGCTTGCAGCTCGCTGCCGTCTTGCAGCCGCAGCCCGAGCACACGCCGGGGATCGTGCTGGCTCACGAGCAGATCCACCACGCGCGCGCCAAAGCGAAACTCGACGCCCACGTTCTGCAGCTCGTGTCGCAAGCTCGTGACCACCTGTGGCAAGCGGTTACTGCCGATGTGCGGGCGTGCGTCGGTGAGGATGGCGGACGGGGCGCCGTGGCGCGCGAGGATCTCGATCACGTCGCGCACGCTGCCGCGCTTGTGCGCACGCGTGTAGAGCTTGCCATCGCTGTAGGTGCCTGCGCCGCCCTCACCAAAGCAGTAGTTGCTGTCGGGATCGACTGCACCACCGCGTTGCAGGCCCGCGAGGTCGTGGCGACGCGGCTGCACGGGCTTGCCGCGATCCACGATCGTGCAGCCGATGCCGTGCCGCGCCAGCTCGTACGCGCAGAACAGGCCCGCGGGGCCATCGCCCACGATCAGCACTTGCGAGCGGCCGACCTGCCGCGGGTGCGGCGCACCGAGGTCGACGGGTGCTTGCGCCCCGAGCTCGAAGAGCACGCGGAAGCGTACCGAGCCGCGGCGCGCGTCGATCGAGCGCTTGCGCAGCACCAGCGCCGGCAGCGCGTCGGGGGCGACACCGAGCAGCTTGGCGGCGCGCTCGCGCAGGTGGGCCTCGTCGGTTGGCTCGTCGAGCCCGAGTTCGAAGGAGACTTCTTCTGGCGGCTGACGCATGCGCAACGCTGCTTAGGCGAAAACTTGGCCACGCGCCACCGGGCGCTGCGGGCCGGACTCTGGATGCCACCGCCGGCGCCGGTTTCGCAGCGCTCGATCCATGCGATACTGCGCGCATGGATCTCTCCGATCTTCCCATGATCGTCAGCGAGGCCTGGTCGCAGTACGGCGACCCCCGCTACATCTTGGGCTGCGCCGAGACCAGCCCCGGTGTGTCGACCAATCGCGTGTTCCGGCTCGACCTCGGTGCGGGCGGTGAGCGAGCCGGCAGCGTCTTCGTCAAGGTCTCGAGCTACGGATCCTACGTGCACTTCCGGCAAGATCACGCACGCATCGCGCGCTTCACGCAGCTGCTCGCGGGCAGCCGCTACGCCGGCCTGCTGGCGCCCGTGATCGGCAAGGATGGTGAGGCGTTCACCTACGAGTCCGACGGCGTCTGGGTCGTGTTTTATGGCGAGGTCGCGCGTCGCAGCCCTACACCGCGAGTGTTTCGCGAGAGCGACATCCGGCAGCTGGGTCAGGAGATCGCGCGGCTGCACCTGTGCTGTGACGAGCTGCGTGGCGCGCTCGATCCCACCTGGAAGACCCTCGGTTCCGACGTCGCAATTCTCTACGACGAGCTGGGCGACCCCGCGTTCTGTCGCGAGCGTGGCTGGAGCGGTGGCGAGGTGCACATGCTCAAGCAGCAGTGCGATCTCTTCCTCGAGAACGCCGAGACGCTCGGCTATCACCGCTTCCATCGCATCCCGGTGCTCATCGACTGGAACCGCGGCAACTTCTCGGTGCAGCACACCGAGGATGGCTTCACGCTCTTCAGCCGCTGGGACTACGACTGGTTTCGCATCGAGCCGCGCACACTCGATTTCTACTCCCTGGCCCGCGTGGTGCGTTCCGAGGGTGACCGCACGGCGTTCTCGTACGTGGTAGACCCGCTGCTCGAGCCACGGTTCGCGCTCTTCCTGGCCGCGTACCATGAAATCTTCCCGCTCACGGAGCGTGAGCTTCTGTTCATCCGCGAGGCTTATCGGTTCTTCATCCTCAATTACGTGCTTCGCGTCGGAGAGCACTTCTTCGTGCCCGAAATGTATCGCCGACTCACGCGTGAAGCGGTCGAGATCTACTTGCCGTCGATCGAGCGTGCAGACTTCGCGTGCCTCGAGCGCGGCTTGGATTGAGTAACGAGCGCGCGGCGACGGGTGGCTTGCAAGACTGAGCGTGCGTCGCAAGCTGCCGGGGCGTGTTGGGCGGGCGGGTCGCTCCCGGGCTCGGGAGAGTGTCCTCGGCACGACCGCCACGGCTGTGCAAGATGCGCCCTGGGCCTGCGAAACGAGCCCGGGAGCGACCCGCCCTCCCAACACGCTCCAGTAGCGAGGTCGAGGTCAGCGTGACCTGCCCTGGCTTGCGCATTGGCAGCAGTCACTGCCAGCAACCGTGTCGCCGGCATCAGACGACAACACTTGCTGCGACGTCACGCCAGACGGCAATACTTGCTGCGACGTCGCACCGCCTGCTCACTCAGCCATGGCATTGAAGCGCTTGGGGTCGGCAGGTCGCTCTCGGGCTCGTTTCGCAGGCCCGCCGCGCCTCGTGCGAAGCTGCGGCGGTAGTGCCGAGGACACTCTCCCGAGCCCGAGAGCGACCTGCCGACCCCAAGCGCCCCGGCAGTCAGCGCGGCTTCACGTTGCGCGCTTCGAGCTCTTCCCAGCGTGCCAGCAGCTTCGCCGCCTCGTTGCGCGCCGCTTCGTATTCGCTCTGCGCCTGCTTCACAGCTTCGGGTCCCTTGCCGTAGATCGCCGGGTCGGCGAGCAAGCTCTGGGTCTGGGTCACGCGCTCTTCGGCCTGCGCGACCCGGTCCATGAGGCCGTCGAGCTCGATGCGCTCGGCATAGCTCAGAGGCTTAAGGCTCGCAGCGCTGCTGTCCGGTTTCGGGCTGGGCGTGCTGGCGCTGCGCTTGTCGCCAGCGGCGCGTTCCTTGCGCGCATCCTCGCTCTTGTCCGCGGCGCGCTGCGCGCGGTAGGTGTCGTAGTCGCCGCTGTAGCGCACCACTACCCCGCCGGCCTCGAACGCCAGGATGCTGGTTGCGACCCGGTTGAGGAAGGCGCGATCGTGTGACACCGCGACCACGCAGCCCGGCCACGCGCACAGCATCTCCTCGAGCTCACCGAGCGTAGCGATGTCCAGATCGTTGGTGGGCTCGTCGAGCAAGAGCAGGTTGGCACCGCCGCGCAGCGCCTTGGCCAGCGCCACTCGCGCGCGCTCTCCGCCCGATAGCGCACCCACCTTCTGCCTCTGCTTGCTACCGTCGAACAGAAAGCGCTCGAGGTACGTGCGCAGATCCATCACGAGCTCGCCAATCTCCACGCGGCCGCCGCCGTCGCGCTCGGCGCCCTCCCGCCCGGCCACGTTGTCGTAGATCGACCACTCGTCGCGCAGCCCGGCGCGCGCTTGATCGAAGTACGCGAGCTTGGTGCGGGCGCCGACCACCACACGGCCCTGGGTGGGCGTGAGCTCCTGCGAGATCAGCTTGAGCAGTGTGGTCTTGCCGGCGCCGTTGGGGCCGACCACTCCCATGCGCTCGCCCGCCACCATGTGGAACGTGAGCTTGTCGATCAAGGTGCGCCCGCCCACCTGCATGCCCACGTCGGCGAGCTCCACGATGGTCTTGCCGGTTTGCGCCGCACCCGCTTGCAGCCCGTCGAGATCGACGCGCGCCGCGAGCTTGGGCGCCTCGACTGCCATCAACGACTCGGCTCGCTGGATACGTGCCTTCTGCTTGGTGGTACGCGCCTTGGCTCCGCGCAAGAGCCACGCGCGCTCGCGGCGCAGCAGGTTCTGCCGGTTGTCCTCGTGTCGCAATGCATGTTCGAGACGTTCGGCCTTCTGCTCCAGGTAGTCGGAGTAGTTGCCCCGGTACTCGGTGAGCGTGCCGTGCTCCAGCTCGAGGATGCGATCGCAGATCGCCTCGAGCACGTAGCGGTCGTGGGTGACCAGCAGCACGGCTCCAGTGAAACGTTGCGTAAGGTACTCTTCCAGGTACTCGATGGTCGCCACGTCGAGGTGGTTGGTGGGCTCGTCCAGGATCGCCAGCTGCGGCTGCGCGACCAGGATCTTCGCGAGCGCCACGCGCCGCTGTTCACCGCCGCTCATCGAGCCGATCGGGCGATCCACGTCATCCACGCCGAAGCGTTGCAGCATGTCGAGCGCGAGGTGGCCCTGCTCCCAACCGCCCAGGTGCTCGATGCGCTCGGCCAGCACGGCTTGCTCGGCCAGCAGGCTCTCGCCGCCGCCATGAGCTGCCAGCTCGGCGCAGACCTCGGCGTGGCGCGCACAGGCCGCATGCCACTGCGAAAGCCCCGCCTCGACGATCTGCCGCGGACTCAGCTCCGGCGGCAGCTTGGGCTCCTGGGGCAGGTAGAGGATCGAGGCGTCTCGCTTGCGCTCGATCACTCCTTCGTCCGTCGGCTCCGCGCCGGCGATGACCCGCAAGAGCGTCGACTTGCCGGCGCCATTCTCGCCGAGCAATCCCACGTGCTCGCCGTCGCCGATCGTCAGCGACGCTCCGAGGAACAGCGTCTGCGGCCCGTACGCCTTGCACAGGCCACGCGCGCTCAGGACTGACACGTGACGACGCCTTCCAGCTGAAGATTGGGCGTGTGCTTCAACGCCAGCCGATCAGCTCGTTGGGCGAGGTCTTGAGCGCCTTGGCGACCTTTGCGAGCACGCCCAAACGGCAGCCCTGGCCGTCTTCGATGCGCCAGACCGTCATGTGTGCGACGCCGATGCGACGCGCGAGGCCGGCCTGCGAGATCCCTTCGCGCTCACGCAAGCGCTCGAGGTTGCGAGCCAAGTTGCGGTGCAGTTGTTCCTCGTTCATTGGTGCCTCTTGAACCCGCTTACGGCCGCGCCTCCTTGGCACATGGTCGCTGTTCGTGGACCAGCGCTCGGCGGCTGCCAAACGACACTGCAGGCGCGGCCAGCCTGCTGCGCCACTGCTACATAGTCAAGGGTATGAAGCCTCTAACCGACAACGATTCGTGGCTGGGCTTGCATCGTCCGGGTCGTCAAAGTCGGTTGCGTGAGGTACCCTCGACGCGCCTGGCTGGACGCATGCTCATGCACAGATTCGTTCTCATCGGCTTCACCTGCTTTCTGGCGCTGGCTTGGCTCGGCCGCACACCGGTGCGCGCGCAGGAGCTCACGCAAGCCGAGCTGCAACGGCAACAGGCCGAATGGGACGCTCGCAAGACCTTGCACCGCACGCTCGCTCTGGGGCCTGTGGTCGGTGCCGGCGGTACCGTCAACTTGCCAGGTGCCAGCGTGCGTCTGGAGCCCGCCTACGGCATGGCTCTGCGCTACGAGAATCCGATCTCGCGCTACTTCGCGCTGGGTTGGAACTTCGGCATTCAGTCGTGGACGACCGCACCGTGGAGCCGGAATCCCAGCGTCGGACGCAACACGGTCTTCGACCTCGCGTTGCTTGCGAAGCTGCGCTACGCCATCGCGGACAAAGCCGAATTCTATGCTGGCGTGCCCTTCGGTGGGGTGATCAACCTGGGCAGCGATGTCGCGTACGGCGGCCTCGCGCACACGGGCGTGGGCTGGAGCATCGCAGGCTTGCTCGGTGCGCGTTTCGCGCTCTCGCTGCAGACCGGCTTCGTCGCCGAGGTCGGCCTCATGCGGCGCAGCTTCGAGCACGTGGTCGTGTCGCCGACCGCGGCGCGCTACCGCATCACGGTCGAGATGCTGGAGCCGCAGCTCATGCTGGCGTTCTTTATCCGCACCTGAGGGCCCGACGCGAAACGACTCGGTCGCCTCGACGCCGATCCATCCCCGACAGCAGCGTTGCGAATCCTCGAAATACAGGGAGTATTCCCTCGGATTCGCGCCTTGCTTCCGGGGCGCCTCAACGCCGAAGCGATCGACTTGTTTCGTGTCGGGCCCTGAGCGGGTCGCGCGTCACTTGTTCTGCAACAAGCCGGCCGCTGCGAGCACATCGACCTCGGCCGTCATCACGGCGCTGACCAAGTCCACGCGCTGCAGCCTCACGTCGATGTTGGAGCGCACCGAGTCGAGCAGCTCGAGCAGGCTGGCCTTGCCACTCTTGTACGCGTCCTCGGCCATCTTGCGCAGCTCCGGCAGCCGCTGCAGCACAGCGCTGTCGTAGCCGGCGAGCGCCGTGCGGCGTGCGACGAGCACCGCAGTCGCGCCGAGCAGCGCGGCCTGGGCCTCGGCGCGCGCCGCTGCACGCTCTGCTTCGGTCTGCGCGAGGCCGGCCTGCGCGCGGTCGATCGCCGCACCGCCAAAGTTGAAGAGCGGCAGTGGCGCCGACACACCGAGGAAGGCCGAGACACTGCCCTTGTCGCTGGTCAAGAAGGTTCCGCCGCTGACTGTGAGCTCGCCCCAGCGCTCCGTGCGAGCCAGATCGATCTCGCTGCGCGCGCTGTCCACATGGCGCTGCGCCGCGACCAACGCCGGCAGCGCCGTCTGGGCTTGCTGCCAGAGAGTTTCGGGGTTCGCGTCGATCGACAGCGGCTCGAAGGTCCCGACCGCACGCGGCTTCCAGCCAGGCAAGCCGAGCACCTGGGCGAAGCTGGTGCTGGCGTCGATCAGCTCGGCGCTGGCACTGGAGAGCCGGGTGTCGAGTTGGGCGCTCTCGAGATCCACGCGCTTTTCGTCGTAGCTGCTCTGCGCCCCCGCGCTGACGCGCTCGTGAACCGTGTGCGAGACCGCTGCCACGTCGGCGCGTGCGGCCGTGAGCTCGTCGAAACGTGCCTGCGTCGCGAGCAAGCTGACGAAGGCATGCAGTGCATCGCGGCCGATCTCGGCCTCGGACAGCAGGGTCTCGGCGCGCACGGCCTGTGCGCGGTGCTCGGCGCTGCGCACCCGCGCCGAGCGCTGACCTGCAAGCCACAGCGGTTGCTCGAAGCCGATCTGGTGCTGCGTGCCGTAGTTGTCGCCGTGCCCGAGCCGCGCGAAGCCCGTGTAGCCGAGCGACGGGTTGGGCCGCACGCCCGCCACGCCGATCTCGGCCTGTGCCGTCGCGTCCTGGCTGCGCAGTGCTTGAACCCGCGGGCTACGCTGGTGGACCAGCGGCAGCACGTCCGACCAGCGCACTTCGGCGGGCAGGGCGAGCGTCGCAGAGGGCTGTGCCTGCGCCTGAACCTGCACGACAGCTGCAACCCAGACGCACAGAGACAGCCCGCAAGACAAGCGCATCATCGCGAGCTCCCCGTCATCTCGAAGTCGAGGTCGCTCTCGCCGTTCACCTTCAGCTCACGGCGGGCGAGCAACGCGTAGATCGGGGGCAGCAAGAGCAACGCCACCAGCAGGGTTGTCACCATGCCGCCCACGATCACCACGGCGAACGGGCGCTGAGTCTCGCTGCCCACGCCTCGCGACAGCGCCATCGGGATCAGACCGAGCATGCCGAGCAACGCGGTCATGAGCACGGCACGCAAGCGCGACGCGGCACCTTCCACCACGGCGATGCGCAGGCTGGCTCCTCCGCGCCGCTTGGCTTCGATCGCGCTGAGCACGAGTAACCCCATGAGCGACACCTGTCCCAGCAGCGCGATGAACCCGATGATCGCGCTCACCGACAGCGTCACGCCCGACAGCGCCAGCGCGAACACTCCGCCCGTCATGGCGAACGGCACGACCAGCACGATCGACAGTGCACTGCGCCCCGAGCCGAGCGCCGAGTACAAGAGGCCCAGCACGACCAGCAAAGACAGCGGCACGATGATCTTCAAGCGTGCCAGCGCGCGCTGCTGGTTCTCGAATTCGCCGGTCCACACCAGGTAGTTGCCGTCTGGTACCTTCACCGCGCTGGCGACGGCCTTGATCGCATCATCGATCACCGAGCCCATGTCGCGCCCCTCCACGTTGAACTTCAGGGCCATCACCTTGCTGTTGTTCTCGCGGTTGATCGTGGCGCGGCCCGTCTTGACCTGGATGTCGGCCAGATCGCGCAGCGGCACACGCGCGCCCGAGGGCGTTGGCACCAGCAGCGTGGCGATGTGCTCCTGGTCGATGGTCTCGCCGGCAGGCAGCATCACGCGGATCGGCACCAGCTTCTCGCCTTGCCACACCTGCGTCACGATGTAGCCTGCGAGCGCCGTCTGGATCGTGCGCTGCGCGTCTTGCATCGAGATGCCTTCGCGGGCCAGCGCCATGCGATCGAGCTGGATCTGCAGCTGCGGCACGGTGGTCTCGCGGTAGATGTTCAGCTCGACCACGCCCTTGACCTTGTGCAGCGCGAGCATCGCCTGCTCGAGTGTGTCGTGCATCACGCCGAAGTCGGTGCCGAAGACCTTGAGCACAGCCTTGCCGCGCACGCCGCTGACGGCTTCCTCGACGTTGTCCTTGATCGGCCCGGAGAAGTTGTAGTGGATGCCCGGGATCTCCGTGAGGCTCGCGCGCATCTCGGCTTGCAGCTTCTCCTTGTCCATGCCCGTTCGCCACTTCTCCTTGGGCTGCAGGCGCACGTAGGTCTGGCTCATGTTGACGCCGTAGTCCCCGGTGCCGTCTTCGGGCCGGCCCTGCTCGCTGAGCGCGGCCATCACCTCGGGGAAGGCGAGGATGCGCCGCCGCATCTCGACCAGCAGATCCTGACCTTGTTCGAGCGACACGCTCGGCGGCATCTCGATGAAGATCATGAAGTCGCCTTCATCGAGCTCGGGCAAGAACTCGGTGCCGAGGCCTGCCCCCACCACGCCAGCGAGCAGGAGCAAAACGCCGCCGACCGCGAACGCGACCCGCTTGCGCGTCGCGAGCCAGGTCAGTGCCCGCGCGTACAGATCGCGCAGCGTCAGCAGGAACTTGGGTTCCTCCACGTCGGAGTCTTTCGGGCGCAGCACGATCGCACACAGCGCTGGCACGATGGTCAGCGCGAAGATCAACGCACCCACCAGCGCGATGCTGTAGGTCAGCGCCAGCGGCCGGAAGATGCGGCCCTCGACGCGTTGCAAGGTGAACACCGGGATCAAAGCCGCGATGATGATCGACATCGCGTAGAACGTCGGCCGTGACACCTCGACCGCGGAGCGAGCGATGATGCCCAAGAGAGCCCTGCGTGAATCGGGCCTGCGATGGTGCATCTCGTGGATCACGTTCTCCACCAGCACCACGGCACCGTCGACCAAGATACCGAAGTCGATCGCGCCCATCGAGATCAGGTTCGCGGGCATCTTCAACAAGTACAGGCCTGCGAACGCGAACAAGAGCGCCAGCGGGATGACCACCGCCACGATCAGCGAGCCGCGTAGCGTGCGCAGAAACAGCCAGACCAGGGCCACGACCAGCACGAAGCCTTCGAGCAGGTTGTGGTGCACGGTCGAGAGCGTGCGGCTGACCAGCGTGGTGCGATCGTAGAACGCTTCGATCTTCATGCCCTTGGGCAATATCTTGTCATTGAGCTCCTTGACCTTGTCGTGGATGCCCTTGAGCACGAGCGAGGGGTTCTCGCCGCGTCGCAGCAGCACGAAGCCCTCCACGGCCTCGCGCTGGTCGTTGATGGCCACCGTGCCGCGACGCGGCGTGCGCGACTGCACCACGCGCGCGACGTCACCGACCGTGACACTGATGCCCTCGTCGCTCTTGAGCACCACGTGTTGGATGTCGTTGGCACCGGCGATCAAGCCGATGCCGCGGATCGTGAGCTCCTGATCACCCTGGCGCAGGAAGCCGCCGCTGGTGTTCATGTTCGAGCGCTGCAGCGCCTCGATCACGTCTTCGAGCGTGAGCCCGTGCGCTTCGAGGCGGCTGGGGATCACCTCGATGTGGAACTCCTTCACGTAGCCGCCGAAGCTGACGACGTCGGCCACGCCGGGCACCTGCTTGAAGGTGCGCTCGACAGTCCAGTCCTCGGTGGCGCGCAGCTCGTAGAGATCGTGGCGATCGCTGGCCAGCCGGTACTGGAACACCTGTCCGAGCGGCGTGGCCTCGGGCCCGAGCCCCACCTCGGTGCCTTCCGGCACGTTGGCGGAGCGGATGCGCTCGCCCACCATCATGCGTGCCTTGAACACGTCGACGTCGTCGTCGAAGGTGATGAAGACCAGCGACAAGCCGAACATGCTCTCGCTGCGCATGCCGATCATGCCCGGCGTGCCGTTGAGCACGCGCTCCAGAGGCACGGTGACCTGGCGTTCGATCTCTTCGGGTGCGAGCCCCGGCAACTGAGAGATCACGTTGACTTGATAGTTCGTGACGTCCGGGTAGGCCTCGATGGGCGTGCTCAGGTAGCCGTGCAGGCCGAAGGCCGCCACGCCCGCGGTGAGCAGGCACGCTGCAACGCGGCGGCGAACCGACCAGCTGATCAGTGCAGATAGCATGGGATCTTACTCGCGCTCAGAGCAGTTGCTCGGCGGCCGTGTCCAGAAGTAGGGCGCCCTTGACCACGATCTGTTCGCCGGGGCGCAATCCGGTGAACACGGGCACGCGGCCGTCGACCGGGTGGCCAACTGTCACCTCGCGGGAGCGAAACGTCCCGTCGGCTTGCGCCACGTAGATATAGGTGCGGCCGCCGTCCTTCACGAGCACGGCCGAGGCGGGCACCGCGACGCCACCTTCGAACTTGGCCTCGATCGCGACGCGCGCGTACATGCCGGAGCGCAGCGTGGGCTCGAGCTCGTCGAAGGCAAGGTAGGCGGGTGCGCGGCGCGTGGCAGGGTCGACGGCGGCGCCGACGTTGAGCACATGCAGGCGCACGGGCTCGGACATCGAAGCGACCTGAGCCGTGGCGTGCGCGCCGATGCGTACCAGCGGAAGCTCGCGCTCGAACACCTCGGTCACCATCCACAGCGCGTTGGGATCGCCGAGCTCGACCAGCGGGTCGCCATCCGGCTGAGCGGTGCCGCCGAGCGTCGCATGCAACGCCAGCACGTTGCCGTCGATCGGTGCGCGTACCTCGATGATGCCGCTGTGGGCCTGCCCGAGGAACGCCAGCGCCGTGCGTGCACGCTCCAGCTCGGCGTTCGCTTCGTCCGAGTGGGCTTGCGCCGCAACGAGGTCGCTCTGAATGCCGACACCCTTGTTGAGCATGTCACGCTGGCGCTGCGCCTCGGCGATCGAAGCGCGTGCGGCGACCTCGGCGCGCGCGAGATCTGCGGACATCGTTGCGGCGTCGGGGCTCGAGAGCGTGACCAGGTGCTGCCCTTTGTGGACCGGATCGCCGACGTGCACCGTGATCGCGATCACGCGACCGTGCACCGGTGCGCCGACCTTCGCGACGGCGCCGTCACGGAACGCGACGCGCCCGGGTGATTGCACCAGCGCAGGCGCCGAGTCGGCGCCGATGGTCGCGAGATCGATGAACTTGCGCGAGGCAGGGTTGAGCTTGACCACGCCAGTGCTGCTGGTCTGAGCGGTGCCGGGGCTGAACTTCAGCGCCTCACTCTCGGCGTGGGAACAACCCGTGGCCGCCAGCAGAAGAAAGATGTGGCAGAAGGCTACACAGGGGCGAAATGCTACGGATGCGACGAGGGATTTGAACATAGGAGTGTCTGAGCTGCTGCTACGGATCTGGGCGCTACTTATACCCGATCAGCGTAGCAGACCGCGCCGTAACCGCGTTTTGCGACGGCAATATGCACACAGGATGCCGTCGGCCGCTAACTTAGCGCTCGGTGCCGCGGCGATCCGGCACGGGCCACAGGCGCAGCGCGAGCATCACGACGAGCACGCAAAGCCATGCGCCGCTGCGCACCGCGGGCGCGAACGCCGAAAGAGCCACGTGCAGCGCCGTGAACGCCGCCGCCGCGTAAGCGAGCCGATGCAGCTCTTTCCACAGCTGCAGTCGCAGCGCGCGAACGAGGAACGGGAAGGACGTGAGCGTCAACGCGAGCAGTATGATCAGGGCGCAAGCCCCCGCACGCACTTGCGGCCATGCCCAGAGCAGGCGCACCGACCCGTGCAACACACCCGCGAACGTGACGCACGCGTGCAGCAGCGAAAGTGCTCCGGCCGCGATGCCCAGGGCTCGCCGCGTGGCCGGCACGACAGCGCGCCAGGCTTGGCGCTCCGGTAACGACTTGCGAAAGCGCAACCACACTTGCGTGAGCGGCGTGACGCACAGCGTCGCGAGCAAGCTCCACGCGGCGAGCCAACCGCTGTAGCGGGCCGCCTCGAGCGCGCGCTGCGGCGCGTACGACTCGTGCAGCACGAGCGCCGCGCCGTACGCGAGTGCCAGCGCCGACACGGCGAGCAACCCGCGCGTCAGGCGCGCGCGCAAGCTGAGTGGCTGTGCAGCAGCTGCGTTGTCGTTCATAGCGAACCCAGGAAGAACACCAGGTCGGCGCGCTCCTCAGCCGAGAGCGAGCGCGTGTCGCCGTGCAGGTTGCGGGCGTTGTGCTTGCCGAGCACCTCTTGCAGCGTGCGAGCGCGCCCATCGTTCAGGTAGGGCGCCGATGCGCCGACCGAGAGCAGCGACGGTGTGTCCAGCGGCTCGGACTCGGGCAGGTGTGCGGCTTCGTCGGGGAACAAGAGCTGCATCGGTAGCTTGCCGAGGTTGGTGAACGCGGGCGGCGCATGGCAGCTGGGGCAATGCGCAGCGAAGAAGGCTCGCAGACCGCGCCGTTCCCGCGTCAGGTCACGCGGCTGCGACGTGTTGTGGCGCCGCGGCAACGCTTCGATGTAGGCCTGCAACGTCTCGCCGCGCGCCCGCTGGGAGCGCAAATAGCCGCGATACAGCGTCTGCGCCACGTCATCGAGATCGGCGAGCTGCGGGTAGCTGCCGTCGCGTAGGTAGGGCGAGGTTTGCAGGAGGCCGCGTACGCCCAGCGTGGGAATCAGTCGATGATCACCGAGGTTGTAGGCGGCCTCGTCGCTGTCGCCGTGCATGTGACAGCTCTGGCAGGAGATCCCGCTGCGCGTGGCCTCGTAGAACCCGCGCTCCCCGACGCGTCGCTGTATGGCCGCGCGATTGCTTGCGAGCAACGCGGCGTCGTCGGGCGTCAGGCGCAGCGTGGTGGGCTCACGGGCGTCCGGGGGCAAGAGCCCAAGCGTGCCCTGCGAGGGCGAGCTGACGACCATGGTGCCATCGGTCAGCTGCGTCACCCCGTGCGGTGCGTGCAGCGGCCAGCTCGCCAGATCGACGATCTCGGGATCGCTTGCCCCCCTGGCCAAGCGCCAGACTTCGTCGCTGCCCGCGAACGCGATCAGCAGCGCACCATCGGCGCCGTGGAAGAGGCCCATCGGCGAGGCACCGCGGTCTTGATCCCCCGGCTTGGATTGCCGGGCGCTGCGGCGTGCGGTGAGCAAGCGTGCGCTGACGCGCATCGAGGCCACCTCGAGCGTGAGCACCTGGTCCTGCACGAAGTGGTTGCCGAGCTGCGAGCCTGCACCGGGGTCGTAATCGGTGGCTGCGAAGAAGAGCTGCGAGCCGTCGAAGGAGCGTGCGAGTGTCACGGCGGGCCGGCGCAGGGGCAGGCTGGCGTCCTGCACGTAACCGCTTGGGCTGCGACGCAAGCGGCGCAAGCTCGCGGGTGCCCTGGTCGAGACGATCAGCGTGCCGTCGTCGGGCCCGAACGCCAGCCAGTCGGGCGGGCTGTCGAGCACGATGCGCTGCTGGATCTGCAGCGTGTGCGCGTCCACGAGCACGACGCTCCCCGGGTCGCCGGCCAGGGCGACTGCGAGCAGCGAACGCTGCGGGTCGAGCGCGAGGTGCAGCTGCCCGCGTTCGAGCTCGGTGCGCGTCGGGCCGGCCGTCGCGTCGAGCGCAACCAGGTCGAGCGCGGTGCCGTGCTCATGACTCACGGCCACGTGCGAGTCGTCGAGGAACACGCAGTCGCTGGGGCCATCGTGGACGGGGATCCTGCGAAGCGGGGCACCACGCGCAATCACGATCAGCTCGTCGGTTTCGCTGCTGACGGCGGCGGCACGCAAGCCATCCGGTGAGAGCGCGAGCCAGCGCGGATGCGCCAGCGGGGTCACGGAGCGCAGCTCGCGCGTCACGCGCTCTCGATCGGTCGTGACGGTGGCGTGCAGCGTCCCGTCGGTGGGCTGCGGCTTGCCATCACGACGCGGATCGTAGTCGACGCGAAACAGGCCCTCGCCCAGTGCCTGCCCGGTGAGCGGCTTCACGGCTTGCCCCAGCTGCAGGTCGGCGCGCGTCGCGCCGGGCGCATAGACGAAGAAGCTCTGCGGGCGATCGGCGGTGACGAGCGGTGGTGCGATCGCCGGTGTCAGCTGCAAGCGCAGCCGATCGGCGCCGTGGCTCCACAGGCCGTGCAGGCTCTCGGCTTCGGCCAGCTCGCAGCGGCTGCGCCAGGCGAAGCTGACGCCGGGCGCCGCCATCAGCAGCGACAGTCCGAGCAGCTGCGCGGGCGTGCCAGCCGCGAGCAGGCGCTGCGCCGACGGCAGGCCGAGCAAGCCGAGCGCCGCTGCGTAGCAAACCAGCAGCCAGGGCAGGGACGGCTGCCCGACGACGGCCCAGCCGAGCAGCGCGAGCCCCAGCGCGAAGACCTGTCGTGCCGCCCGGCCGCTCACGCGCGCAGCGTACTACCCCGGCCGCCGGACGCGGAGTGCTGCACCGGACGAAACGAAAACATTCGCGAATCCAAGCGAATAGCCGGCCTTTGCGGTCGCAGCGCAGTGGACCGCGGCGTTCGCAGTGGCTTGCGCGGCCCGCCTGCACAACAATCCGGCGTCGACATTG
>DASVHQ010000449.1:0-3147 GCA_036382515.1 Polyangiales bacterium
CTACGCGAGCGTCGAGCGTCACGGCATCTACTACGACCTCATGATGCACGACCTGCTGGAGACCCGCGGCAGCTTCCGGACGGAGCGCTCGGAGCTGAGTCGTGCGCAGGCGGTGGAGCTACTCTGCGCAGAGGTCAGCGCAGCCACCGGCAGGCCGAGGTCGGTCGTGCAGCAGGCGCTCGAGCACGGCCTCGACCAGAAGCTCTTGCGCTACAGCTCTGCCTCGGGCGTGTGCAGCTGGCGCTTCGCGGACGCCGACGCTTCGCTCTTGGTGACTGAGTTGGTTCGGCGTGCGCCGCTTCTGCCGGCGCAGCGCGCACCGGCGCACCCGCAGACGCAGGCGCTGCACGAAACGGCGTGAGCACGGCTTCGCGCGGCGGCAAGCTTTCGCTACGCTGCGCCCATGCTTACGCACTTCGACCACGTCACGATCGCGGTGAGCCAGCTCGCGCCCGCGGTCGGTAGCTACGAGCAGCTGCTCGGTGCGGCACCGACTTGGCGTGGCGGGCATCCGGAGCTCGGCACGGAGGCGGCGCTCTTTGGTCTGTCCAACGCGCTCGTGGAGCTGGTCGCGCCGCGCGCCGGCGCCGCAGAGGCCGAGGGTTTGCGTTCCGCGCTCGCGCTGCGCGGTGAGGCTCTTTCGGCGCTGGCGTTCGGCACGGACGACGCAAGTGCGGCCAGCCTGGCGCTGCGCGAGCGCGGCGTGCGAGTCACGCAACCGCAGGATGGCGAGGCCATGGGAGCCGATGGTCGCGCCAGGCACTACCGGTTGCTCGAGCTGGGCGCGCGCAGCACGCGTGGCTTGCCGGTGTTCGTGGTGCAGCGTTCGGACTTCGCTTCGCTCGCGCAACCGCCGCTGACGGCGGCAGGCACGGCCGGCGCCATCGACGCGCTCGACCACGTCGTGGTTCGGACGGCGGACATCGCAGCCGCCCTCGAGCTCTACGGCCGTGGGCTCGGCCTGCGGCTGGCGCTCGATCGCGAGCTGTTCGGCACGCGCATGCTGTTCTTTCGTGTGGGCGGCGTGACGCTGGAGGTCATCCACGACCCGACGCTCGGCGACAACGATGCGTTGTGGGGCGTCGCCTACCGCACGCACGATCTCCCGGCCGCGCACGCGCGCCTGCGCGCCGCAGGCCTGCCGGTGAGCGAGCTGCGCGAAGGTCGCAAGCCCGGCACGCGCGTGTTCAGCGTGTCAGGTGGGGTTTGCGGCGTGCCGACGCTGCTCTTGTCTGAACCGTCCCGCCTGCGCAGTGGCCAGTCGGCAGAACGCTAGCCGCGCAGCTCGCGTTTGAGGATCTTGCTGCACGGCCGGGAAGGGCTTGCCGACCGAGGCCGGGCGCTTGGCGTTCGCGCGCGGATGGTCCACAGATCGTGGTCGTCAATCCGAGCGGCGTGCTCGGGCCGCTCGACTATCGCATCACGCCCGCAACGCGCTCGGTCGTCGCCTCTGGCAGGGCGATCCGGCGTTCTTGCATCTATGTGTGACCGACCTGCGCGACGCGGCGCAGGCGCACGTGCTTGCGGCGCAGACGGGCCGCCCAGGGGAACGCTATCTGCTGACAGGGCAAGGCGTTGGCCCAAAAGAGTTGTCGCTGCTCGTCTCCGAGATCGCGGGCGTGAAGCCGCCGACCTTCCGGCCGCCGACGTTTCTGATGCGCCTGATGGGTCGGCATTTCGTGCGCAAGGCGCGGCGCCATGGTGGTGACACGCCGGCCGATGCCGACGCCAGCGACGGCTTGGCTGGCGGGCAGCTCGCGTACGACTCCACGCGTTCGCGCTCCGAGCTGGGTGTGAGCTACCGGCCGGCTCGCGAGCTGCTGGTCGACACGGCACGCTGGCTCTTGCACGTAAACGCGCTCGAGCCGGCGGTGGCGCAGAAGGTGCGAACGCAGCTCGGGGCGCGCGCCGAACCTGACGCCGATTGGGCACCGGTCTAGCATCTCTGATTTAGGGCCCGACGCGAAACAAGTCGATCGGTTCGGCGTTGAGGCGCCCCCGAAGCAAGGCGCGAATTCGATGGAATACTCCCTGTATTTCGAGGATTCGCAACGCTGCTGTCGGGGATGGATCGGCGTCGAAGCCACCGAGTTGTTTCGCGTCGGGCCCTTAGCGCTTCGGTCGCGCGTGCTCGCTCTCAACGTGCCGAGAGAAACGCGTGGGCGTCGGCGGCGCTCTGTTCGGGCAGCTCTTCCATCGGAATGTGCCCCGCATCCGGGTAGATCTTCACTTCAATGCCAGGCAGGTCAGCACGCCAGCGTTCGACGTGGCTCACCGGCAGCCAGCGGTCGTTCTGGCCCCACATGAGCAGCACCTTGGCGCGGATGTCCTTGATGCGATCCCACGGCCCGTGCTCGACCCCGAGCGGGAAGTACTGCGTCGCGGCGCTGAAGATCTTCAGCATCGCCCCACGGTTTCCCTCACGCAGCAACAAGTCGTGGTAGCGGTCGACCGTTTCGGTGGTGTAGCGGCGCGGGTCGCCGTAGACTTGGCGCACGCCCTCCGCGATGAAAGTTCGCGGCACCCAGAAGCTGGCGAACCAGCGGATGACGGGCAGGATCGAGAAGCGCATGAGCAGCGGCATGCGCTGCGGGTAGCTCAGTGGGTCGATCAAGATCACGCGCTCGACGTGCTGCGGATGCGTGGCCGCGTAGTACCAGCTCAGAAAACCGCCGAGCGAGTTGCCGACCAGGTGAAAGCGCTCCTCGCCCAGGGCTTGCCGTATCTTCTCGAAGAATTCCACGACGTACTCGGGGGTGTAGTTGCCGCGGACCATCGGGCCGGTGAGCCCGAAGCCTGGCACGTCGAGGCGCACGATGCGGTAGTGGGCGCGCAGCTGCTCGACCCAGCCGTCCCAGGTTTGCAGCTGCGCGAGCATGCCGTGCAGCAAGATCAGCGTGGGCCCCTCGCCCTCGATGCGGTAGTGCACGCGCGTGCCATCGACCACGACGTAGCGCGAGGCCGGGGTCTCGTATTTGGCGCGCAGCTCCGGCAGCGGGATGGTGCCCAGGCCCAGCCAGCGCACAAGCCGCCGGAAGAGCGAGGGCCTGGGGAAGTCCGCGGTCGGTTGCGCTTCGGTTTCGCTGGGCACGCTGGTCCTCGCACGCGCGTTTCGGCGGCTCGGGCGCAGCCTAGAGCACAACCGTC
>DASVHQ010000450.1:0-3591 GCA_036382515.1 Polyangiales bacterium
GCTTCGAGTCGATTCTCGAGACAGGTTCTTGTGCGAAACCGCAGGAATACTGCGTGGTATTTTGAGGATTTCGCACAAGAAGATGTCCGAGAAGCGGCCGAAGACCGACGGGAGCGCTTTCTCCGACAGGCTCCTAGCTCACGCGAGTGAGCGTGCTCACTGGTAGCTGAAACGCAGCTCGTAATCGCAGATGCGGAAGATGTCGCCTTCTTCGATGCGCTTGCTGTCGAAGCGGCGGCCCTGGTACTCGACGCCGTTGGTGCTGCCGAGATCCTTCATGTAGTAGGCGCCGTTGTGCAGCACGACCGCCGCGTGGCGGCGCGAGATGTTGCCGTCCTTGATCGCGAGGTCGGCGCTCTTGCTGCCGCGCCCGATCACGAATTCTTCCTTCGAAACTGGGATCTTCTGGCCGTTGAAGATGACGAAGAGCTGGCGCGGGCGTGCGTTCGGCTGAGCCGGCGGCGCCATCGAGGCGCGCGCACCGCCACCGGGCAACGGCGGCGGATTGGTGACCGCGGACGGCCGTGGCATGGTGCCCGTGGTGCGCGGTCCTGGCGGCGGCGGCGGCATGGAGGATGCGCGCTTGGGCGGCGGCGGCGCGGGCGGCGGCGCTTGCGGGCGTGGCCCCGGCGTCGGCGTGTTCTGCGCCATGGGCATGGCCGCTGCCGGTGCGGCCGCTTGCCTCGGCTGTGTGACGTTGGCCGAGGTGCGTGGTCGCGGCGGCGGCGGTGAGGGGATCGAAGGGCGCGCAGCGCTCTCGCGCAGCGACGGGATACCCCCGTGAGCGATGGCGGGTGCCGCGGGTGCGGCCGGCGCGACCGGCATCTCCGCGTCCGGGTTGGTGCCGCCGACGGTCGGTTCGCGTTGACCGCTACGCGACGTTCCGTAATTGCGCGAGCGTGCGTACTGCCGCATCGCCTCGTTGATCAGGTAGTCCGTTGAGCATTCGAGCTCGGTGCTCATTTGCTCGAAGATCTCCCACAGGTAGTCCCTGCACTGGAAATGCCTGAGGGTCTTCTTGTTTTGGTCCTGCGTGCTCATGGCTGTCCCGGCGCGTGACGCGCGCGCTCACTCACTTGGGCGCAGAGCCGACGTTTCCGCCAGACTCTTCCTTGACCCGTTCTCGTAGCGCAGCGATCGCCTGCTCTGCAACCTTGCCGACCGTCTTCTGGTTGTCATCCCAGTGCTTGCCCTTGGTTGCCGTGCTGCTGTGCGTGAGCGCGGACATCTCGGCGACGTCGGCCTCGCTGCCCTTGCGCTGCAGGAAATCGAGCGCGATCACGTTATGCCACCAATTGGGGGAGTGCAGCTGTGCGATGGCCAGCTCGCGCGGCAGCGGCGTCATCTGCGTCATGCGCTGGGCGTAGCCATCGAGCTCCTCGGGCTCGTAGCTCGTGGCGCCACCCGGCAGCTTCGCGAAGAACTCCGACAACAAGGCGTTGCCGCCGATGGTCAGCACTAGCTCGCCCGCACGCCAGCGCAGTCGCTGATCCTCGCTGTCTTGCACCAGTGGCCACATCGGCGGGATCGCCTTGGGGTCGCGGATGTCACCGACGCGATCGAAGGCGTAGTCACGCACCGACACCGGGTTGCTCGGGTCGAGCGCGAGACCGAGCAACGCCTCGAGCTGAGCCGACGTGACCTTGCCTTCGAGCGCTTGCAGCGCACGCGTGCGGCGATCGGTGAGCCTGGCTTCTTTCAGCGAGGCAATCTCGAGCAGTCGCGCTGCGACCTCGGGTTGATCGGCCAGGTACTTCATTGCGGTGAGCGCGCCGGTCTCGATGAAGTTGTTGCGGTTCAGCTCGGCTGCGCTCTCGAGACGCTTGGGGTCGATCTTGCCGCCCTGCTTCATCTGGTCGGCGATCTGGCTCTTGAGCCACTCGAGGAACTGCGGCCCCTCCATTTCGTGCTCGATCTGCACCAGGATATGACCCGCGCGCCGCTTGACGCCCGGCTCACCTAGCTGACCGATCAGCTCGGCCAGCTTCACCAGCGCCTGCTGCGGCAGCTTGGCCGAGAGCGCATCGACCAGGCTCTTGGCGGCGGCAGAACCGAGCGCTCGCACCACCTGCTCGGCGCTGAAATTGCCCGAGAGCGAACGTCCGTTGAAGTCTTCGGTGTACCAGCTCACCACGGCCGTCGTGAGCTTCTCGCGTACCGCGGGTGTTGCGGCCGACACGAGCAAGAACGCGGCGTCCTTGGCGCGCACCTGATACGGCGGCGGCGCGCCATCGAGCGAGGCTTGCGCCGGCGCCTTCTTCATCAGTGTGATCAAGCCGTCGGCGAGGCCCTCGACGATCTGGTCGCGCGCGGTGCCATCCAGCTTCTGGATCGCGCGCTGCATCTCGGCGACGCCGTCCACGTCTTGTCGCTCCATTTCGACGAGACCGATGGCCGCGTACGTGCGCAGCGGGACATCGAACTTGCTCGCCATCATCACGGCGACCATCTTGCCAGGCCCTTTAACAGTGCCCTTCCAAGTGTCGATGTCTTTCTCGCTGACCTTGCAGCCGACGCTGGTCAGCAGCGTGCACAAGAGCAGCCAAGAAAGCAGCGTTCTGTAATCTCGATGAGCTTGCATCGCCCCTCTTCTCACGCTCAGTGCAGCGCGCTTTGTGAAACGCATTCTGGCGAACCACGTGTCGAACTACCTGTCGAACCACGTGTCGAACCACGCCATCCCGCGTGCCCGGCGTTCCAATACCGCAAGCGCCGCCCAAGAGAGCGCTCCGATACTAGAGAATTCGTCCATCCATTCAAGGGCTAAGGGGCCATTGTAAGGGAGCCGCAGCCCGCTGCGCTTTTTTTGACGTCACAGGCTCAAGACTGGCAATCTCCAGTGTGCACAAGTGCGTGAAAGAGCGACAAATCCTACATCGCCGGAGGCGCCTGTGTTGGGTCGTCGGCACGAGATCCTAGGCATCGTCTGCTTTGCGGCGGCCCTGCTGGCGGGTCTGTCGCTCTGTTCATACGACGTCCGGGGCGGCGCGAACTGGATCGGCCCAGTCGGCGAGTCGCTGGCGGGCAGTCTGGTCTCGGCGTTCGGCCTGGCCGCGCTGGTCGTGCCCTTCGAGCTTTTGCTCGCCGCTGCCTACTGCGTGCGGCTGCGCCCGCCGCTGCCCGTGGTCGCCCACGTGGCCTCGGTGCTGGTGCACCTCTTGCTCGGCTGCGCGCTTCTGCACCTGTCGCTGCACGACTTCCCGGTCTTCGGCGGCCAGCTCGCTGGCGGCTTGATCGGCGAGGTGCTCGGTGAGGTGCTGCGCTCGCTGGTGGGCTCGGCCGGTGCCTACGTGATCTGTATCTCGGCCCTGCTGATCACCTTGATCCTACGGACTTCGCTCTCCGTCATGGCCGTCGGTCGGAGCGTCTTCGGCTTCTCGTCGCTCCACGGCCGCAGCCTCTGGCAGTCCTTGCGTTCGGGCAGTCGTGAGCTGTGGGAGGCCTGGCAAGCGGCCAAGCAGATCGAGCGCGAGGAGCGCGAGCGTGCACGGGCGGCCCTCGAGCCGCGGATCTCGGTGACTTCGAGCGGAGCGCTGGTCGTGCCGCAGCCTGGAGGCGAGGACGAGGACGACGAGCCCGTGGGCCGCGCCG
>DASVHQ010000451.1:0-22505 GCA_036382515.1 Polyangiales bacterium
AGCCGTGGCGGTCGTGCCGAGGACACTCTCCCGAGCCCGAGAGCGACCTGCCGACCCCAAGCGCCCCTGCAGGTCGCGATGAATGCACAGTCGTGCAAGTCGACCGTCCCCGCGCACGCACCCAGAAGGCCCCCAAGCGCCGTCGCCTGCCACTCCTGTTGCAAGCTGACACCAGCGCTTCGGTGCTACCATCGCGACCCATGTCTGCGGTCATCGAAGTGACGAATGTCTCCAAGCACTACGACGACCGCGAGGTCGTGGCCGGTTTGAACCTGCGCGTCGAGGCAGGCCAGTGTTTCGGCCTGCTCGGCCCCAACGGTGCGGGCAAGAGCACCACGCTGCGCATGATCTACGGTGTCACGCGCCCGAACAGCGGCCACGTGCGCGTGTTCGGCCTCGACGTCGCCACGGAAAGCCGCGCCGTGCGCGCCCGGCTGGGCGTAACACTGCAAGACAACGTCATGATCGACGCGCTCTCGCCCGTCGAGAACCTGCGCGTGTTCGGTGGCTATCACCTGTTGCGCGAACCGTTGCTCTCGCAGCGCATCGCCCAGCTGGTCGATTACCTCGAGCTCGGCTTCCACGCGAACGTTCCGGTGATCGCGCTTTCCGGTGGCTTCAAGCGCCGGCTCGCCATCGCGATGTCGCTGATCAACGAGCCCGAGCTGTTGATCCTCGACGAGCCGACCACGGGCCTCGACCCCGCCGTGCGCCTGTCGCTCTGGACCAAAGTGCGCGAGCTCAAGACCAAGGGCAAGACCGTGCTGCTCACCACTCATTACATGGACGAGGCCGAGCGCCTCTGTGACTACGTCGTGATCATGAGTCAGGGTCGCGCCGTGTGTCAGGGTTCGCCCAAGGATCTCATCGCGGAGCGTGTGGGCAAGGACGCCTTCGAAGTGGACTGCACGCCTGCGGAGGAGAAGCTCCTGCTCGAAGGCGTCAGCGCGCGTGGCGTGCTGCGTTCCGGTGCGCGCCTTCTGGTGTACGGCGCCGACGTGGCGACCCTCGTGCCGCGCTTGCACGGCCTCGATGCGCAGCGGCCGTTCGTGCTGCGTCCTGCGAACCTGGAAGACGTCTTCCTCGCCGAGACCGGCACACGTTTGGAGGCCGGAGCATGAGAAGCCCCGTTTCACTGCCGCACGCGCTGTCGGTCACGCGCCGCAACGCCACCATGTACAAGCGCACCTGGGTGCTGAGCATCCTGCCGAACTTCTTCGAGCCGGTGTTCTACCTGTGGTCGATCGGCCTGGGCGTGGGCGCGTACGTCAGCAAGATGCGCGGGGTCTCGTACGTGGAGTTCCTGGTGCCCGGTCTCATCTGCGTGTCGGCCATGAACGGCAGCAGCTTCGAGGTCACCTACAACGTTTACGTGCGCATGCACTACGAGAAGATGTACGCGGCCATGCTCACCACCCCGGTCGAGCCCGACGACATCCTGGTTGGCGAGCTGCTCTGGGCGCTGATCCGCGCCTGCATCTACGGCGGGATCTTCGTGCTGGTCGCGCTCGGCTTCGGTCTGGCCACACCTCTGCAAGCGCTGCGAGTGCTGCCTGTGATCCCGCTATCAGGCTTGCTCTTTGCCGCGCTAGGGCTCGCATTCACGCTGCGCGTCGGCACCATCGACCTCTTCAGCTACTACTTCACGCTCTTCCTCACGCCGCTCTTCCTGTTCTCCGACGTGTTCTTCCCGATCGAAGAGCGTCTGTCCGGTGTGTGGTTGCAGCTCGCCGAAGCCTTGCCGCTGCTGCACCCCGTGCGCATCGCGCGCTTCGCTTTCCACGGCGCGTCGAGCGCGGGTCAGTCCACCGGCCTGCTCGCCTGGGATGTCGCGTACACGCTCTTGCTCTCGCTCGGGCTGCTTCTGTGGTGTCACCGGATCATTCGCTCGCGCTTGCTCCAATAGACGAGCGGCGTGAATAAAGCTTCGACTGGTACGTCGCGCGCTGCCGGCCGATGGCTGCGGTTGGCTTATTGACTTCCGCGATCGGGTCCCTGACAGTGCGACGGTCTCACTTGGGTAGTGCGGCCACGCTGTTGGGGTATCGGCTGCACGGGTGGGGCTCTTCAACGGAGAGGACGATCCGAATGACACTTAGAACACTCGCGATCCAGGCGGGCGCAACGGTTGCGCTCGTGGTCGTCGCCAGTGGCTGTGCGGGACCACTCATCGTGACCGCGGCACAGTCGCATGGCGACGACGTCAAATTCGCTTACACCCAAGCCGGGTCCGGCCACCAAGGGCTCATCGAATGCAAAGTACCTGCAAGCGGTGATCTCCAGGACTGCCGTCACCTGAAGATCAACTTCCAGGAGTAAAGGAGAGAACCATGAAAAGACTCAAGCACCTGGCTGCCCAGCTGGTTCTTCCGTGTTTGCTCGCATGCACCGCGCTGACGAGCGGTTGCTTCTCGCGTCAGCTCGTGCGCTTCGGCACCCATGCCCAGAAGCCCGTCGTGCTGCTCGAGACAGTGGACACCCACAACTACCTGGCCTGGAAAGACCACGAGCATGTCTTCTGGAGCTGCGCTGAAGCCAACTCCGAGCTGCGTTGCACGCGTCGTTGCGGCAGCGGAACCGACCTCCAATGCCCCGAGTTCTCGGTCTTCCAGGACGCCGTGGGCACCAACGTCCGCTAGGAGAGTGACATGCCAAACAAGACCATGACATTGGGATTGCTTCTAGGTTTGTTGCTCCTGGCGCTCACTGCAGGCTGCACGCCACCTCCTGTGCTGATCGCGCAGGGTTTCGCTGGCGAACGCGTGGTTCGCTACACCATCCAGAAGAACCCGCAAGGCGACAAGGAAACGGGCCAGCTCTACGACCTGCGCGTGCGCCTGTGCAACCAGGGCGAAGACGCCTCGGACAGCAACTGCCAGGACACCATGCTCCTGGAAAACGTCAAACCGCAGTCGGTTTACTGAAGGAGCAGAGCATCATGCACAAAAATCTTGCCCTATCCCTCGGTGTCGCCTTCGTGCTCTTTTCTGGTGGTTGCGCGACGAGCTCGCGCTACGTCACGGCCGAGCACTGGCACGACGACAACAGCTTCTTCGTGGGCTACACGGAGTACACCAGCACGAACTATATGGTGACGCGCACGGGGAGCTCCTCGGCGCACGTCATGATGTGTCGCGTGCAGGAAGACAACAAGGCCGATTGCCGCCCGCAAGTCGCGGTGGATCGCTTGCTCAACCCGGACGAGAAGATCCCCGACCCGCCGCCATCGGCTGCTGAGTCGACCTCGGAGGCCGCGCCCACGGGCGAACCGCAGAGCTGAGTAGTTACGCGCCTCGCGGCGCGATCCACCTGGGAGAGCCCGAGCACGGCGCCTAACGGCGTTTGCGCTCGGGCTTTCTTGCGATGAACAGGTAGTTGAAGCCGCGCAGGAAGAAGTTCTGCTCCTCGGCGGCCTTGTGGTAGTTGCCCATCTCGAGCGTGCGGTTGTGTCGCACCACGGCCACTGTGTCCACGGGCTCGAGCAGCTGCGCAATCTGATCGAAGAGCGCGAAGCCCACGGGCGCGAAGCCTTCCTTCTTGTTGAAGAAGTCGCACACGTATACGCCGAGCACGCCGCCCGGCTTGAGCACGCGGTTGGCCTCGCGCAGCACGCGCCCCATCTCGGCGTAGAAGCTCGGATCGAAGGGGCTCAGCTTGCCGATGCAGGCGGGATCGTCCGAGTAGTCGATGTGATCGCCGTACGGCGGATCGATGAACACGAGATCGGCCTGGGCATCTTGCAGCGGCAGCTTGCGCGCGTCCGCACGCTCGATGTCTTTGCGGAAGGGCGAGAGGTCGAAGCCGCGCGCCGTGCGACCGGTGTCGGCAGCGACGTCGAGCGTGGTGCCGGAGCCGCACATCGGATCGACCAGCAGCTCTCCGGGCTTGGTGTAGCGCTGCACGAGGTTCCAGATGACGTACGACGGCGTGGCGCCGACGTAGCGCTTGTCACCTTGCTCCTCTGCGCCGTAGTGCTGCGACGGATACTCCCACAGTGTGGTGGTCTGCACGCGCAGCGCAGGCTTGTGCGGGCGCTCGAAACGCCGCGGCGCCACGCTCGGCGTCGTGGCGTCGCGCGCGCGTTCGGGCGGCAGCGACTGCCAGCCGGGACGGGTCGAGTGATGCGCTTGCCGCTGCGGTCGCGGTGGGTCTTTTCGCGGGGGTCGATTCATCGCAGGAGGCCTACGTTACGCGTCTGCCGCCGCGGACGCACGCCCGGCAATCCGCGCGCTTGCCGGGAGGTTGGGGCGCCGGATGACCCGGGTTCAGCGGTTGACCACGGCAATAACATTAGCAATTACAAACGGATGGGGTGCTGGCTCGGTGCGGTCCGGGTGGCTCATCGGCAAGCAGCTCACGCTCGATCCCTGCCCGAAAAGCCTCGTGATGCAGGGGACTTGCACGAGCGCCGAGTTCGTGTAGGTTAGCGGCCCCGTTTGATCCCGTTTGATTCGGAAGGACGCTTCGATGGTTGGAGAGACCGTACAGTGCAAGCCGGTAGAGGTCGTGGTCGGTGACCGCGGACTCGATCGCGCGATCAAGCACCTCAAGCGCAAGATGGCCAACGAAGGCATCCTGCGTGAGCTCAAGCGCCGCCGGCACTACATGAAACCGTCGATCAAGCGCCGTAAGAAGGAAGCGGAAGCCGCTCGTCGACGCCGCAAGCGCGCGCGCCAGATCACGCTGGGCGAATAGCCCGCCGCACGCTCTAGCCCGCGCCTGGTCGATCGACCCCGCGCCTGGCTGAGTGTGTCGCACACGCGCGAGTCTCTCCGTCATGGAGGGCTCGCGCGTTGTCGTTTTGGGGCTCTGCGCAGGCGCGAGCCAACCGCGTCTACAAGCAGGTCGCGGGCAGACAGTAATCTGCAGTCGTCAGCTGCATACTGCCTTTGGCTGTGACCACCAACAGGTAGTCGCGCTGGCCGGCTTGCTTGCCCAGGTCGCTCTTGACCGCATAGCTGAACGCGAAGCCCTCGGCGCAGTCGAATTGCACGTCGACGTGGTAGTCGAAGTGCAAGCGAAACCCCAGGCGCGTGTGACCCGTGACGGAGGTGAAGCGCTCGGAGGCCGCCACGATGCCGCGCACGTTGTCAGGTGGCTGAGCATCCACGGCGATGCCGCTCACGAAGAAGTCGTTGGCCGTGAGTTGATGGGGATCGACCGTCGGGTAGGCGTCGAAGAAGCCGGTCTGCCCTTCGCCGCTGCTGTCGACGGTGCTGCGCACGTCGAAGTCGTAGCTGCTGGACTTGGAAGCGGCCGCGAGATAGCCGACCTGATCGGGACCGGGCAGCGAAGGATCCGTGGGATCGAAGCCGTTCGACACCTCGACGAAGTCGGGAAAGCCGTCGTTGTCGCTGTCGGCGGCGTCGGGGTTGGAGCCGAGCATCAGCTCCGTGGCATCACAGACGCCGTCGTGATCGCGATCGGCGGCAGGTGCTTTGCTCGCGTCGCTGGGCGCGCCGCGCGCGCCGCGCGCGCCGCCATCGGTCTCGATCGGCGTGACGATCAGCGGTGGCGCCGGCGTTCCGCACGCGCAGATGCACAGTAAGCTCAGGCGCAGCCAAGCTCGCATGCGTGCAGCTTGGGAGCCGAGCCCCTGCACCGTCAAGCACCACGTGCCTGTGGGTGCACGCCGAGTGTCACTTCCGAAGGTCGATGCCCTGTACGTAGCCGAAGGCCAGCCACGCGAGCGCGGCGATCACGCCCATCACGAGCGCCAGGGTGAACGGGCTGACCAGGCCCCGACCGGCGCGCTCGGCAAACTTGTCGGCATAGAAGCGTCCGCGACTGCGAGCGCGCAGCCGACGCTGCACGCCCGGCAAGAGATCGCGCGTGTCGGCCGGCTCGGCGAGCGAGCGCTGCGCCGCGCTCAAGGTCGCGCGGAACGCTGCATACTCCTGTGCCAACGCGGCATCGGCTGCAAGCGTTGCGTCGAAGGCTGCGCGTTCGTCGGGTGATAGCTCACCGTCGAGGGCTACGCTGAACAACTCTCTGGCTTGCTCCGAGGTCACGCTTTGCCCTCCGACAGCTCGGTGTACTTCTGGTGCAGCGCCATGCGCGCGCGATGCAAGCGACTCTTGACCGTTCCGATCGGTAGCGCCGTCACTTCCTGGATCTCCTCATACGACATGTGCTCGAGGTCGCGCAGCACGATCAGCGTGCGCTGTTCTTCGTCGAGGCTGCCCAGCGCGAGCTGGATGTTGTTCTCGGCTTGCCGGCCCTCGAGCGCTTGATCCGGGCGCGCCAGACGTGAGCCGATCTCGGGTGCACCTTCGGCTTGCTGCGTGCCCTCTTCGATGGGCCTCAGCACGCCACGCTTGCGCCGGCCGTGGTACTTGAGACGATTGCGCGCGTGATTGGTGGCGATCCGATGGATCCACGTGGACAGCTTGCTCTCGCCGCGGAAGCCATCGAGTGCCTTGAACACCGTCACGAACACTTCCTGCGCGACGTCTTCGGCTTCGGCGGGATCGCCGAGCATGCGTGCGAGCAAGCGGTAGACGGACCCCTGATGTAGGGCGACCAGCGTGTTGAAGGCCGCTTCATCCCGCCGCTTCAGGCGTTCGAGCAGCCTTCGCTCTGCGTCTTCGGTCGCCAAGCAAACCTGTGTATTGGAGGCCCACCCGAAAGGAAAGTTCCGCGTGCCGGTTTAGTGATCTGGGCCGTCGGCGTCCGTCAGCTCGTGGCAGCTTCGGCGGCCTGCAGCGCCGACCAGTCCCAGGTGACGCGCAGCTGCCGATCGATCTCGTGGAACGCGGCCAGCGTCGAGCCCGCCGCAAGCACCTGCAGGTCGTCTTTCGGCCCCATCACGCACACGACCTGCTCCGGCTTTGCAAAGATGGTCAGACCGTCGTGGTCTGCGATCTTGGGCCATGTCGCCTCCACCTGCGCGAGGCTCGTTTCCCCGAGCGGCGCGGCACCCGCAAACTCGAAGCCGCCATTCACTGCCTGCCAGTACAGCATGATGCGCAGAAACTCGGACACGCTGGCCTCTTGCGCGAACCACTTCATCGGCTCCGAGTTGACGGCCTGCCACACCTGCGGATCGTCCTCGCGCGCGCCGTCGAGCAGGCTGTCGAGCCGCACGCCCCAGCACACGGCGTTCTGGTTTTCTTCCGCGATCACGAGGTGCGCGGGCTCGCGGCTCAGGCCGGCTGGCCCGAGCAGTCGGTTGTAAGCGCGGCAGAACGGGTGGCTACCGGCCACGAGGTAGAAGTCACGCAGCGCTGCAGGCAGCGTCACGTCGAGCTCGAGCTCCGCCGCCTCGATCGCCGGAGCGCTCACGCCATGCGTGGCATCACACGCCACACCCAAGTCCCGGAACAGCTGCTCGTACACGGACGACCAGGTCATGCAACTCCTTCTAGCACGGTCTGGTCCGGCTGCGAACGTGTGGCGCGCCGCGGCCGTCGCCGTCCATCCAAGTCAGCTGCAACGGAAGGCCGAGCGCGCGCACGAGGACCGCTCGCATCTCTGACGGCGAACCCCAGGCGTCCCGTCTGGGCGCTACGAACCGAGGAGCACATTCATCGATACGCTCAGCAGCAGGCCCGTCTGCGTGGCGTAGTCGGGCCGCACGGCAAGGCCGGGCCCGCTCGCTCCAAACAGACCGACGAAGCACGGGAATCAAATCCTCTCGGTCAGAGCACGCCGTCATTGCCACGGGCTGAGCGCGAGCAGGCGTGCGGACTGCAGCGCAAGGCGCTTTGCGTCCAAACGTCCGCGGCGTCAAGGCCTGTGCGCGAGCTGCGATCGCCGTGCGCGAGCTCCGTCGCGCGGCGAGCAGGCGGCGAGCCAAGCGGCGGTCTGCCGCGCGTGGCTTGCCGCGGCATCCGGAAGCCGCTAACTACCAGTGCATGGAACCTACCTTCTGGCACGAGCGCTGGCAACAAGCGCAAATCGGCTTTCACCTGGGGCACGTGAACCCCACCCTGCTGGAGCACCATGCGGTGCTCGGTTCGGGCCCGGCCTCGCGTGTGTTCGTACCGCTGTGTGGCAAGAGCCTCGACCTCGCGTGGCTGGCGCAGCAAGGTCACTCCGTCGTGGGCGTCGAGCTCAGTCCGCTTGCGGTGCAGGCCTTCTTTGCGGATCAGGGGCTTGCGCCGCAGACCGAGCAGCACGGTCCGTTCGTGCAGCATCGCGCGCCCGACCTCGAGATCTTGTGCGGTGACATCTTCGCGCTGACACCCGAGCTGCTCGGGCCCGTCACGGCCTACTTCGACCGCGCGGCGCTGGTGGCCTTTCCTCCCGCCATGCGCGTGCGCTACGTGCAGCAGCTCACGGCGCTCTTGCCGCCGGCCGCGCGCGGCTTGCTCGTGACCTTCGAGTACGAGCCCTCGGACATCGCCGGCCCGCCGTTCTCGGTGGACGAGGCGCAGGTGCGAGCGCTCTACGAGCCAGGCTTCGAGCTGTCGCTCTTGCAGCGCCGTGACGTGCTGCAAGAGGAGCCGCGCTTCAAGGAGCGCGGGATGCGCAGCATGCACGAGTGCAGCTACGCGCTCGTGAGGCGCTAGCTGCGCGCCTACGACAGCGCAGCTGAAAGCTCGTCCGCTGCAGGCTCGTGCTGCGGCCCCGGCACGTGCACGCGCCGCTTGCGAGCGTTCGCGAGCATCGCGTACAGCACCGGCACGGCCATGCGGCTGATCAGCAGTGAGGCCACCTCGCCGGCCATCAGCGCAATCGCCAGCCCCTGGAAGATCGGATCGAAGAGGATCACCGCGGCGCCCACCACCACGGCCGCCGCCGTCAGCAGCATCGGCCGGAAGCGCACTGCGCCCGCTTCCACCACCGCCTCGTGCAGCGGCAAGCCAGCTTCGATGCGGGCTTCGATGAAATCGACCAGGATGATCGAGTTGCGCACCACGATGCCGGCGCCGGCCATGAAACCGATCATGGAAGTCGCCGTGAAGAACGCGCCCATGGCCGCGTGTGCTGGCAGGATGCCCACCAGCGAGAACGGGATCGCCGCCATCACCACCAGCGGTGTGAGGAACGAGCGGAACCAGCCGACGAGCAGCACGTAGATGAGCAGGAGCACCACGGCGAATGCCATGCCCAGGTCGTGGAACACCTCGAGCGTGATCTGCCACTCCCCATCCCACTTGATCGATGGCTGGGCATCGTTCTCGGGCATGCTTGCGTTCAAGACCGCAATCTTGCCGGGCAGCCCGCCGAACCTGCGTGCGTTCAGTTTCGCGAGCTGATCGTTCATCGCGAAGATCGCGTAGGCGGCGCTCTCCGAGACACCCGCCATGTCGGCGGTGACGTAGACCACCGGCAAGAGGTTCTTGTGGTAGATGCTGCGATCTTCCAGCAGCGTTTGCATGTGTACCAGCTCGCGCAGTGGCACGAGGTTCTGACCTGTTCCCCGCACGCGCAGTGAGAGCAGATCATCGGTCGTTCCGCGCGCTGCACGCGGGATCTCGAGCACCACGTTCACGTCTTCCTGCTCGCCCGGCACGTGCAACAGGCCCACCGGCTCGGAGCCGACCGCGACCTGCAACGTCTCCGCCACGGCGTCTGCCGTGATGCCGTGCAGCGCGGCTTTCTCCTTGTCCACCACGAGCTGCGTCTTGGGGTGCGGGTCTTCGACGTAAGCGTCCACGTCCACGACGCCGGGCGTCGCGCGCAGCTCCTTCTTCACTTCGTCGGCGAGCTCCCAGCGCGCCTCGGCGCTCGGGCCGTAGACCTCGGCGACCAGCGTCTGTAGCACCGGCGGTCCAGGTGGCACCTCGGCGATCGCGACGCGCGCGCCGTAGTGCGCGGCGATCGCAGCCACCGCGGGCCGCATGCGCTTGGCGATCTCGTGGCTCTGCGCACGTCGCTTGCCCTTGGGCAGCAAGTTCACCTGGATGTCGGCCACGCTCGAGCCGCTGCGCAGGTCGTAGTGGCGCACCAGACCGTTGAAGTTGAACGGTGCCGCGGTGCCCACGTAGACCTGGTAGTCGACGACCTCGGGCTGCATCCTCACCGCGGCCGCGATCTCTCGTGCGACGCGCGCCGTGTGCTCGAGCGCGCTGCCTTCTGGCATGTTCAAGATCACCTGCAGCTCGCTCTTGTTATCGAACGGCAGCATCTTCACGCGCACCTTGCCGGCAGGCACCAGGGCCATTGCCGCCATCAGCAGCAAGGCGATCCCGCCGAGGAAACCCCAACGCACGCTGGTGCGCGTGAGTAGTCGCGACATCACCCAGCGGTAGGCGCGGGTGCTGGCACCTTCGCGTGCATGCTCGGCGCCGTGCGAGTTGCCGCCGCGCAAGATGCGCGTAGCCGCCCAGGGGGTGACGATGAACGCGACGATCAGCGAAAATATCATCGCTGCGGTGGAGCCCACCGGGATCGGTCGCATGTACGGGCCCATCAAGCCGCCCACGAACGCCATCGGCACGATCGCCGCGATCACCGCGAGCGTGGCCAGGATCGTGGGGTTTCCCACCTCGGCCACCGCTTGCACGGCCACCTGAGCGAGCTTGCGCCCGCGGTTCTCGGGCAAGTCGCGGTGGCGCACGATGTTCTCGACCACCACGATCGCGTCGTCGACCAGGATACCGATCGAGAAGATCAGGGCGAAGAGCGTGATGCGGTTGAGCGTGTAGCCCACCAGGTAGAAGACCAGCAACGTGAGCGCGAGCGTGGAGGGGATCGCGACCGCGACCACCAGCGATTCTCGCCAGCCCAGCATGAAGAGGATGAGCAGCGACACGCTGACTACGGCGATGCCCATGTGGAACAAGAGCTCGTTGGACTTCTCGTTCGCCGTCTCGCCGTAGTGGCGCGTGGTAGTCACCTGCAGGTCGGCCGGCAAGAGCGTGCCGCGCAGCTGCGCGACGTGCTCGAGCACGTGGTCAGCCACCTCGATGGCGTTGGTGCCAGGTCGCTTGGCGATCGAGAGCGTCACCGCAGGTTCTTCCTGGCCGTGGGGCGACGCGCGCAGGCCCTCGCCGAAGAACACGTACTGCGAGGGATCTTCGGCGTCGTCCACGACGGTCGCCACGTCACGCAGGTAGACCGGCAGGCCGCGGTGCACGCCCAGCACGGTGGAGGCGACCGCGTGCGCGTCCTCGAAGAACGCTCCAGTCTGCACCACGACGTCTTCATTGTTGGTGACCAGCGACCCGACCGTGCGCTGGTCGTTGGCTTGTTGCAGCGCGCCACGTACTTCGCTCGGCGCCAGGCCCCGCGAGGCGAGCGCAGCGGGATCGAGCTTCACGCGCACCGTCCGGCGTAGACCGCCGATGACGCGCGTCTCGGCCACTTCCGGAATGCGCTTGATGCGTGCCGCCACCTCGGTCGCCACGCGCCGCAGCTGCAGGTGATCGTAGCCAGCGCCGTGGAAGGTCAGCGCCAGAATCGGTACGTCGTCGATCGAGCGCAGCTTGATCAGCGGCGCGGACACACCGTGCGGAATGCGTTCCGCATTCGACGCCAGCTTCTGGTCGAGCTTGACCAGCGAGCGCTCGATGTCGTCGCCTACCTTGAAACGCACGACCACCAGTGAGCGGCCCGGGCTGCTGGTGGAGTACACGTACTCGACCCCAGGGATCTCCCACACCAGGCGCTCGAGCGGCCCGGAGACGCGGCTCTCGACTTCCTGCGCGCTGGCGCCGGGCATCGCGACCATGACGTCGATCATCGGTACCTTGATCTGCGGCTCTTCCTCGCGCGGCAGCATCACCACCGAGAGCAGGCCGAGCAGCACCGAGCCGACGATGATCAGTGGCGTGAGCTTCGAGCCCACGAAGGCCTGTGCGATGCGCCCCGCGATGCCCTGCGCCGCCGGCGCTTTGCTTTGCGAATCCACCTGACTTACCTCGTCTCCACGGGTTGCCCGTCGCGCAGCCGACTCGGATCGTCGCGCACCACCAGCTCATGCTCGCCCAGACCCGCGAGGATCTCGACGGCGGCGGCTTCGCGGTGGCCCGTGCGTACCAGGCGCAGCTTGGCGACGCCGTTGTTCACGACGAACACGGTGTCCAGCTGACCTTGACGCGTCAGCGCGGTTTCCGGGATGCTCAGCGCGGAGCTCTTGTCACCGGCCAGGAGCAAGCGTCCGAACATGCCGGCACGCAACGCCGGATCGCTCGGCAGATCGAGCTTCACCACCACCGAACGGCTCGTCGGGTCGGAGGTTGGGCTCACTTCGCTCAGCTTCGCCTCGACCAAGCGATCGAGTGCATCGAGCCGCACCGAGAGCACTTGGCCGACGCGCAGCGTCGCGGCCGTGGCTTCGGCGACGGCAGCTTCCAGGCGCAAGCTGTCCGCGTTCTCGATCACGATCAGAGGTCGACCCGGTAGCGCCAGGTCGCCCACGTCGGCGCGCTTCTCCGTGACCACGCCCGTGATCGGCGCGCGCAGCACCGTGTAGCCGCGCATCACCTCGGCCTCGGCGAGCGCAGCCTGCGCCACCTGAAACTCGGCCAGCATCGAGTCGTACGTGGAGCTCGCCACCGCGTCGGTCGCGCGCAGGTGCTCCACGCGATGTAGGTTCACCTCGGCTTGCGAGTAGCGCGCACGCGCCTGCGCTGCCTTGGCTTCGATCTCGCCCGCGGTCAGGCGCACCACCACGTCGCCCGCACGCACGTGCGAGCCCACCGACACGCGCAGCTCCGCGATCGCACCCATCACCGACGCCGACAGCGCCGAGACGGTCTTGGCGCGCACGGTGCCCACCACTTCTTCGCTCTGCGCATGCGCCGAGGCCTGCACGGCCACGGTGCTCACCCGAGCCGTCGGCAGCGGCGCCACGGCCTTGGGGGCAGGCTCCGCGCCGCAAGCGCCAAGCAGACCCAGGAGCAAGCTGGTTACGATTAGCGGTTTGGTGGTCATCGGGGTGTGGCCTCGTGTGGAGCCGTGCCGTGGAAGCCGCCCGCGGCGGTGCGGCCCACGCCCAGCCGGCGCAGGACGATCTCGGCGGGGCAGAAGCCGGTCAGGCTGGACTGCGCGAGGTTCAGGCCCACGAAGCCCACCAGCAAAAGGCCCCAGGGGCTCACGAAGTAATAGAGGGCGAGGCCCGTCAGCACGAAGCTGCCGGCCAGAAGGCGTATCGCACGTTCCAATGTCATGGCTTGCACTCCCGAGGGTCGGCCAGGCTTGGCGCCCGACCGCTTCCTTGCTATCATTGCGGCATGACTATATCGCCGCGTAGCAATATGTCAATGGATAAAGTGCGCGAGGTCGAGAGCCTCGACCGCGGCGCGCTACGCGACGTGGCGCGCATGTTCGACGTGCTGGCCGAGCCCACGCGCCTGCAAATCCTGCAGGCGCTGGCGAGCGGCCCCAAGTACGTCGGGGAGCTGGTCGATCAGCTCGACGCCAAACAGGCCAACGTCTCGAAGCAGCTGGGCGTCCTGCACCAGGCCGGGCTCGTCACGCGCGAGCGCGACGGCCTGCTCGTGCGCTACGGCGTGAGCGAGCCGATGATCTTCGAGCTGTGCTCGCTGGTCTGCGGCAAGCTACGTCGCGACGCGCAGGCACGCGTGGCCTCGCTGCCGGAGCCGCCTCGGCCGCGGAAGCGCTGAGCGAACCGCCGGTCTGTCGCTGTGCTGAGCTGATCGGTCGTGCTGGGATGGGTCCTGCGCGCGTTCCGTTTGGGGACCCCTCGGAGCACGCTTACGCGTGCTCCTCTAGACGTGCAGCACGTCCCCCAACCGGTACGTGCTCGAACCCACCCCAGCACGACCTTGCATCGGCGCGGGCTTCGCGCTCGAGCGCGTGCGACGCAGGGGCTTGGGGTGTCGGACGCGAGACGTGAGCGAGTCGAGTTCTGGGTTCCGGACTGGACGGTTGCGAGAGCGGGTGGCGTAGGTCTGGGTCGGTGAACGAACGCGCTGGCACGGGGGTCGTGGGATCCAGAGCTCGTGTGTCGCGGGACGGATCGCGGCGCGTGATCACTCCGATCTGGCAGCGCGCGACCGTAGTTTCCACCAGCCCGGCCTCGGCGGACGCGTCAGCTGCGCCGCCCCGAGTCGCCGATGCCCGCTTGCGCCTCGGTCGCCGTGATGCGCCAAATTCTCGCTATAGCGGGAGAGTTCGTCGAGGCCTAATGCCGGTTAGGTGGAACGAGAGACCGCACGCTGCCAGACCTCGTTCTTCCACGTGACGACCGCGGCGTCCCATTTCTTGAGCGCCGCTTCTGCGAAATCGCTCTTGCTCAGGGGCGAGCATCCCTGTTTTTCGGAGAGCCGTTTCACGCACTCGCCCAGTTGCACCACGACCGCAGCGCCAAGCCCGAAGACTTCGTCGAAACAGAGGTCTAAGTCCGGAGGTAGGTACACGCGCGTTGTTAGTAGCTCGCGGCGTGCCAGCTGAGGGGAGTTGAGCGCATCAATCGCTCGTTTGAGATCACCACGGCGGGCACCCTGATGGAACGCGCCAATGTGGTTTCGAAGCTCGTGGAAGTTCGTCGTTATCTTCCCTGCCGATTCAATCGCCAGCTCGAGAAACCGCGAACGCGCCGTGCTCGCCTCATCAAGTGTCTTCTCGTATTCAAGGTTCAACCGTTCGAGACGCGCCTTAACCGACGCGAGGTCACGTTCCACGTCCCGACGCGCACCAGACTCCTGACGAATGCGGTCCATCGCGGCTAAGTAGCCGAGAAGCGTGATTACTCCGGGAAAGAGTGCGACGGAGACGAGCGTATCCATGAACCGGAGTCCCCCTCGTTTCTTCACCGAGCGAAAGTGGGTAGACCGTCGTGCAAAGAGTTCGCCTAACGATGGATTGCAGCTGACGACAATCCGCCTGGCGTCTAGCAGAAAGGTCAACGCACGCGTGCCCGCGACAAATTGTGATAGCCTGAAACCTGCGTCGCGTGCCCGCGTGCCGCACCAGCTACCGACCTCAGGCGGATCTGCGCAGTCGAAGCCCAAAACCGTTCGGCCGACCGAGCCCAGAGTCCTAGCTTCGACGCTTGCTCCAGCTCTCAACCTCGACGTCCCGGAACCGCGCGAAGTCTTTGACGTTCACGGTGACGAGAACCAAGTCGTTTACGAGCGCAATGGACGCGATCTGCCCGTCGACATACGGAGCGGGGCGCCCCAGACCTTCGAGGCGCGCACGCTCGTGGCCGTGCCAGTGCGCGGCCGGCTCGTCGTACGCGAGAACCGGGAACGATGCCAAGACCACGTCCTGGAGATACGTCTCGAGCGCCTCACGTCGTTTCCCGCGCGGCAGTCTCTGACACCCATACGTGAGCTCGTGCCAAACCGGCGCACCGATCGCGCACTCGTGTCCGTGAGACTCCAAGCGCTTCACGATCTCGGGACTCGGGGTCTTCGAGATCGGTGAAGACACGATGCTCGTGTCCAGAAGATACCGAATCGTCACAGCGCGACCTTGCGACCCGCATCGCCTTCCCGAGCCGAATCGAAGAAGCCCTCGTCGAGCCCGACCTCACGTAGCGGGTGCGTCTTCAGGAAACGCTTGTAGGCGTCGCTGAAACGCGGCCTGTCGCCTCGAAGTCTCTCGAGCTCGCGAAGCGAGACCACGACAGCAACGGGCTTGCCGCGTCGTGTCAGCTCGATCTCCTGACCCGCTTCCGCCTGATCGACGATGGTCGGCAGATTCGAGCGTGCCTCGGCAATGGAGTATCGTTTTGGCATCACATGCAATGTACATCATGATGTACATGACCGCAAGAGCGGGCGCCCAACTTGCGCTTGCAGCTGACGAAGGCACGCCAGCCAACTTTCTGAATCGCCGCGTTGGTGGGCCCGCGACGAGTTGTGACGGGCTACAGGCGGTGTCGCGGGCGCGCGGCCACGCCACCCGCTGACGTCGGCGAGGAGCTCCACATGAGGCCGCCCTCGTTCCCGTCGCCCACCCGGCCAGCAAGATCCTCGCGAACGCAAGGTCGTGCTGGGGTGGGTTCGAGCACGTACCGTACGGGGGACGTGCTGCACGTCTAGAGGCGCACGCGAAGGCGTGCGCCGAGGGGTCCCCGAACGGAACGCGCGCAGGACCCACCCCAGCACGACCGATTACGCACCAATAGAAGCGCCCGCTCCGCGCTCCACGCGCCGCGGCCTACTTCGCCGTCTTCTTTTCCATGTACTTCATCATGCGCGGCATGAACGCGAAGTAGCTCTCGGGCGCCAGGCGCTTCATGCGCCATGCCCACTTGCCGTCGGCCATGGGCACAACGAACAGCTCGTTGCGGTCGCAGCCCTGCAGCGCGATGCGCGCGACGTCGTCGGCCTGGATCTTGGACTGCTGCATGCGCTGCGCAGCCGCGTCCTGCATGCTCTGCGCGAGCGACTCCGAGCGCGAGTTGTGGAGGATGTTGGTCTGGAAGAAGGTCGGGCACAGCACCGTGACGCCAACGCCTTGCAGTCGCAGCTCTCCGGAGAGCGTTTCCGAGAGCGCGACCACGGCGGCCTTGGTGACGTTGTACGGCCCCATCTCCGGCGCCGAGAGCAAGCCGGCTGCGGACGCGACGTTCAGGATGTGGCCCGAGCCCTGCGCCTTGAAACGTGGCGCGAACACGTGGCAGCCGTAGATCACGCCCCACAGGTTGATGTTCACGATCCACTCCCAGTCCTTGAGCGGAATCGCGCCGACCGGGCCACTCACGGCGACGCCGGCGTTGTTGATCAGCAGATCCACCCCGCCGAACTTTTCGTCGGCGAGGGTCGCGAGCTGCTCGATGTCGGCGATCTTGGTGACGTCGCAGTTCACGGCATGCCCGACGCCGCCGGCTTCACCGACCATGCGCGCGGTGGCTTCTGCGCCAGGCAAGTCACGATCGGAGACGATGATCTTCGCGCCGCGTTGGGCGAGCGCCAGACACAGAGCGCGACCGAGCCCACCTGCAGCACCGGTCACGACCGCTCGAGGATTCTTGGGGATCGACATGGGCACGCATGCTAGCCGGTGTTCGCGGCGAACGCGAGTGAGCGCTGTGCCTATCGGTGATCGAACGCAACTGCTGCGCGCGCGCTGGCTCAGGGCGTGCGCGTGAACTTCTGCACGCGCATGCCGTAGTGCACGTCGCCCACGAACACGTCGCCGTTGTCGGCCACCGCGAGGGCGTGGCCCCAGTAGAGCTGCCCGTCGTAGTTGCCGAAGGAGCTCCACTTTTCGAGGATCTTGCCGGCCTGGTCGAGGCGCAAAAGCCGGCCGCGATCGGGCGGCACGGGGTTCTCGTCGCCGCCATCCACCACGAACACCGAGCCGTCGCGGGCGATCGTAACCGCCCAGGGCCGGCCCAATTCCGTGCTCTGCCACTGGTCGATGAACTTGCCGCTGGGGTCGAAGCGCTGGATGCGCGCGTTGCCACGATCGGCCACGTACACGCGGCCCTTGGCGTCGAGCGCGATGGAGTGCGGGATGTTGAACTGGCCCGGACCGTTGCCCGGCGTTCCCCAGCTGCGCACGTAGCTGCCGTCGGCCGCATACTGCACGACCCGGCTGTTGCCGTAGCCATCGGACACGTAGATGCTGCCGTCAGCTGCAACGGCTACGTCGGTGGGCTGGTTGAAGTGCGTGGCGTCGGTGCCCGGCTGGCCCGCCGTGCCGAAGCTGCGCAGCACGGCGCCCTGCTTGTCGAGCTCGAACACCTGGTGCGTGCCCACGTCGGTCACCCACATGTGATCGTGCGCGTCGATGCGCAGGCCGTGTGGAACCACGAACTGGTTGGCGCCGAAGGACCACACGATCTGGCCCGTGGTCGGGTCCAGGCGCAAGAGCGTGGGCTGCGTGATCACGACGGTGTCGGGTGCGGCGAGCCACGGATGATCGGCGCGATGGAAGACCAACACGTCGCCGCGTGAGTCGATCGCGACCCCCGAGACCTGCCCCAGCACGTAGCCCTCGGACAGCGCGGGCCAGCCGTGCACCACGCTGTAGGCACCGTGGCCTGCCGGTGTCTGCGCGTCGGGCTTCGTGCACGCGGGCGTGGGCTGGGTCGCCGGCTGCGCAGCGTGCGTGGCGCACGCGCTGGCCGACGTAAGTGCCAGCACCGACAACAGAATGATGGCGCAAGCACGGGCCTGCGACCGGAAGCGGAGCTCACGCGGCATGGGGGCAGAGTAACGCAAGGGCGGCGCGGGTGGTACGCTGCAGCCGTGATCGCAGCCAACCCGGGGCAAGCGCGGCGCGTGCGCAAGCCACAGCGCACCCACGCGCACGCCGTGCGGGCCGGCGGCGTTCTCGCGTGGTTGGCGCTGTTCGCCAGCAGCGCTTGCCAGAGCGCGTCGAAAGCGAGCCCCAACACCACGACGCACGCGGCAGACGCCGCGACCAGGCACGCCGATGACGACGGCTCAGTCGCTGGCGGCACGAGTTCGGTGGCGCACCCCACGTACTACCAGCATGTCGAGCCGATCTTGCGCAGTCACTGCGTCGGCTGTCATCGCCCGGCTGGTGCGGCGCCGTTTTCGCTCGCGACCTACACCGCGGTGCGCACGTTGGCCACCTCGGTTGCGAGCGTCACGCACGAGCACCGCATGCCACCATGGCCGGCCGTCACGGAGGGTGACTGTCCTCCGCAGGTCGGTGCGCGTCGGCTCGATGCCGCCGATATCGCGCTGATCGGTGCGTGGGCGAGCGCTGGTGCACCCGAAGGCGCAGTGCCTGCCGTGCTGCCCGCGCTGCCCGCGGCTTGGGGCACACTCGATCACGTGGACGCCGTGCTGCGCTCGGACGCAGCGTACACGCCCAAGCCCAACACCGACGACTACCGCTGCTTCATCGTTCACCCGAGCAACGCGCAAGATCGCTACTTGACCGCTTACGCCGTGAGGCAAGACGCACCCGGCATCATCCACCACGTCCAGCTCTGGGCGATCGACACCGATGCCGACGAGGCGCAGCTGGACCAGCTCGATGCCGCCGACAGCGGCCCTGGCTACGCCTGTCCGGACAGCATCGGCGTGAACGGTCGCTACGTGAGCGTGTGGGCGCCGAGCGATCCGATCCGCCGGCATCCGCCCGACACCGGCATGCTCTTGACTGGCGGCCACCGCATGGTCGTGCAATTTCACTACCACGATCACGGGCAGGGCCGCTCGGATCAGACCGCGATCGAGCTGGAGCTTTCGGATCACGTCAAACACCCGGCCAGCATGTGGCCAGTCTCGCCTCCGGACATCTACCTCGCGCCCGGGCAGAAGAGCGTGAACGTGATGGGCTCGGTCGCCGTCACCGGTTCGCGGCCATATCAACTGTGGGGCGTGCGTGGCCACATGCACACGCTGGGCAGCTCCGAGCGCGTGAGCCTGCGCGACGGCAAGGGCGATCACTGCCTCTTGTCGATCCCGCGCTGGGACTCCAACTGGCAGCTCATGTATTTCTACGAAGCACCCGTGCAGCTAGCGATCGGCAGTGAGCTCGACGTCAGCTGCACCTACGACACCACCAGCCAGACCGCACCCGTACGCTACGGCATCCACAGCACCGACGAGATGTGTTTCGGGTACTTCTACGTGACGCAAGACTGAGCGCGTCTCGCGCGTCGCCGCCTGCTCAGTGAAAGGCGCGCACGGCGAGAATCACGATCGCCACGCCCGTCAGCAGCATCGCGCCTGCGACCTTGGGGATCGTCGCCATGGTCGGTCCGCCTTGCGCTTGCTTCGCGCGCTTCGTCAACACCTGCACGTAGCCGAGCAAGCCGCTGAGCACGACCACCAGCCCGAGCTTGGCGTGGAACATGCCGCCGCCGCGTGCGAACACCGCGCCCGCGCTGCTCAGCACCATGAAGCCGACTCCGCTCACGATCAGCAGCAAGATCCCGTAGCTACCATTTCGGCCGACGGCCGAGGCGCGCAGCAGGAACTTCGTGCGCTCCGCAGGCTCGAGGTCCTTGGTGGCGAGGCCGAGCGTGAAGCCGGCGAAGCTCGCGCCGAGACCGAGCGCCAGTCCGAGGAAGTGAAGAATGAGCATCAGGTCGTACGTCATGGTGCCGGACTATACACCCGGTCGGCGCGGCCGACCGCAACGGTCAACGCGCCGGTTGCGCGGCCGGACTCTTGCTGCTGGCGGCGGCCTCCGCAGCCCCGAGTTGCTTGGCGAGATCACCCACGTCTTGCAGGCTCGCCGCGGGGTTTCGCCACCTGCCGTCGAGCGGCAGCCAGCGCAGGTCGGGCGAGCCGAAGATCGCGTAGAGCGTGCTCTCGAGGCCATCGAGCTGCGTGGCGTTGCAGCCGCATCTCACGAACGCGCGCACGACCTCGGCACGCAGGCTGTCCCAGCCGGACGCGCCCGGCACCAGCGCCTGCTGCAGCGCGAGGATCGCCGGCTCGCACAGCGTCAAGTGGGCGTGCAGCACCACGGCCAGGCGCAGCTCACGCTCGGCCTGCGTTGGCGCGACCAGAGCCGTGCGCAGCTGCTGCTCTTGCCAGCGCGTCGGTTTGAGTGTGGCGGGTCGCGCTCGTGGATCGCGCACCATGAGGCGTAGCTCGCCGCGCGGCCGCAGCTGAGCAAGCACGCTGCGCAACGTGGTGAGCGGCGTCTGCGCATGCGCGTACACGTAGATGATCGGATGCTCTTGCTGTGTTGCCGCACGCAGGCTCGCCGCCAGCTCCTTGGGCTCCGGCGTGAGCGCATCGATCACCACGTGCTTGCCGTCGGCGGAGATCGCCACGCTCGCGCCGGGCTCGCGCAGTGTGTGGCCGGCACCGACTTCGGGCAGGGCCGTGCCCTGGTCCGCGCTCTGCAGGTAGATGTGCTGACGCACCGGCGCCGTGCTCAGGCGCTGCGCCACGGAAGACAACGCAAGATCACACTCGCGATCTTCACCGAGTGGGTCGATCGTGTACGGCTCGGCCTCCAGGTTCGGCTCGGCGTTGCCTGCCGTGGTGAACACGTGCGCCGTGGCCGAGAACTCGCGATAGCCGAGCGTCTCGCTGCCGGGCAGGTGTGTCTCCTGCGAGAAATGCATGACCGAGCGCGCTTCGAGCACCACTCCGTCGCGCACGCGCACCCGCAAGTTGCCGGCGGCCGTGCCACCACCTTCGATGCTCACGCCCTCGGCGAGCGTCGTTGGCACCAGATCGACCTGCACATCCGAGCTGATCAGCGCCTCGCTGCCCAGCGTGTTTGGGTTCTGCTCGAGCCCCTCGAGCGTGTAGCTCGGGCGCAATGTCGCGTCATGGCCGGGTCCGATCAGTAGACGGCGTGGCTCGATGCTCCAGCTGTCACCGACGGCCACGGCTTGTTCCGGGTACTCGATCAGCGTGCCGAAGCGTGCTCCCTGCGCCGCCGACTTCGCGGCGGCCGCCGTCAGCGGATCCTTGCCATCGGCCACGATCTCGTTCACCAAGGAGTGGTCCTTGGCCCACTGATAGGTGAGCGTGGTGCCGACCACGCTCGGCAGCGGCACGGGTCGCTTGTCTTCGTACAGCTGGTGGTGATGGATCGTTTGACGCACCGCGAAGCTGTCTTGCGGCAGCTTCGCGAGCAGCGTGACGTCGAGCGAGAGCGCATTGCGCACGATGCCCGTGCCCGGCACCTGCAGATCGTAGACCCAGTGCTCGCGGTATCCGAGTCGATCGAGTGGCCGAAAGCGCAGCGCTACCGTGGCCGCAGCGGGCTCCGCGGCAGTCTGTGCGCCTGGCTGCCGCGCCTTGTCGGTGCAGCCGTGGACCTTACAGCCCGCAACCGCCCACAGGCACAGCCACAAGGCCAGCCGGCAAGCTCGCAGCCGGGTACGTCCCAGATTCACGCGTGGTTCGTAACACAGCTGTGGCGGCCGGGCGTGTGAAGCCCGGATGACTGTACATCGGTACAGTTGTTGGTTACGGTCGGCCGATGCGTCGCGTCGACAACCCGGCCAACCGCTTCCAGCGGGAGGCGATCGAGTGGCTCGACGAGGCGCTGCCCTACGCCGGGCTCGAGGTGTACGAGGAGCGGGCCAAGAGCATCGTCTCCGAGAACGACAGCCCCGACCTGCCGTTTCGCTACAGCGTGAACCCCTACCGCGGCTGCTACCACGGCTGCGCCTATTGCTACGCGCGCCCGAGCCATCAGTACTGGGGCTTCGGTGCCGGCACCGACTTCGAACGCAAGCTCGTCGTGAAGGTGAACGCGCCGCAGCTCTTGGCCGAGCGTTTCGATCGCAACGACTGGTGTGGCGAGCGCGTGATCTTCTCGGGCAACACCGACTGCTATCAGCCCCTCGAAGCCGCGCACCGCCTCACCCGTGGTTGCCTGGAGGTGTGCGCGCAATACCGAAACCCGGTGAGTGTGATCACCAAGGGTGCGCTCGTGCGTCGCGATCTCGACGTGCTGCAAACGCTGGCGCAGGTGGCGAGCGTGAGTGTGTCGATCAGCATTCCGTTCGCCAGCGACGAGCACGCCCGTGCCATCGAGCCAGGCGCCAGCGCGCCCAGCAAGCGCTTCGAAGCCCTGGCCGCGCTCTCGGCCGCAGGCATCGACACGGGCATCGCCATCGCGCCCGTGATTCCCGGCCTCACCGACCGCGCGCTGCCCGAGCTGCTCTCGCGCGCCCGAGCTGCCGGCGCCAAGCACGCATTCATCATCCCGCTGCGCTTGCCCGCCGAGGTCGCGCC
>DASVHQ010000452.1:0-3762 GCA_036382515.1 Polyangiales bacterium
GGAAGCGCATCGTGGGGCCACGCGTGGTGTTGCCGTCGAGCTCGACGAGGATCTGCGCCCACTCCCAGTCGCGGGTCACGCGCAGGCGACCGCGACGCAGCACGAAGCGATCTTGGTTCAAGAGCGCGCCGCTCTGGCTCAACTGGTTCACGGAATCTTGATGAGACTCGTATTGCGCTTGTACGTAGCCGGAGAGAGCGAAGTCAGGCTTCACCGGCAACACGCTCACACCGGGTGTCAGCGGATAGCCGGCGTCGGCGAGGCGCGAGGCACTGGCGTCTTGGGCGAGCGCAACGTCCGACTTCGCGGATTCCGGGGCGGCAGCTGCAGGGCTCGGCGGCGGTGCCACAGGAGCGCTGGAGGCCGCGGGCTTCGCATCGGAGGCGGTCGCCGCGGTGACCGGAGCCGCCGTCAGCTGCGGTGCCAGCGCGCTTGCGGGCGCGGGTGCAGAAGCGGGCACGGAGCCGGGAGCCGTCGAGGCAGTGGCCGCAGGCGCAGAGGCTGCCGCAACCGCGGGCGCTGTGCTGAGCGCCGTGGTCGCAGCGGGCGTGGCCGCAGCAGGGGCGGGCCCAGGCGTCGCGACAAGCGCAGGTGGTGCAGCAGGCGCTGGTGCTGACGCGGGCGCAGGTGGTGCAGCTGGCGCTGGTGCTGACGCAGGTGCTGCCGCTGGCGCAGGTGGTGCAGCAGGTGGTGCAGCAGGCGCAGGCGCCGCGCCCTTCGGTTGCGCCAGCGCGGCGCCCGCCGTGTTCATCACACACAAAGCGATCGCGATGTGCCAGCGACTGACGGAACTGAGTGACGTGAGACGATATGGCATGTGAAGTCGATTCAAGAAGTCAACCAACCCCCGGCGCGACGACGAGCCCGCCGCCGCGCCGGGAGACGGTCACGGATCACAGAATGGGAGGCAGCGTCGTGGGCGTGACGCCCAGCGGGCCGTTGTCGTAGTGAACGCAGGTGAAGCTGGGCAAGCAGGAGTTGAGAAACTGTGGCTCCGTCTGCGGTGCACAGGAGTAGCAGCCCGAGGGGCCGTCACAGTTGACAGCCGTGCTGCTGTCGTCGGGCACGCTGGCATCCATCTCGGTGCCAGCCGTACCGCCACTGCCGCCGGTGCCAGCCGTGCTGCCGCCAGCGCCGCCGCTGCCAGCCGTGCTGCCGCCAGCGCCACCGCTGCCGCCGCTACCGCCGTTGTTGCTCGCGTCGGTGACGCTTGCATCATTCGATGGCACGGCCTGTTTGTTGCTGCTCTTGCAGCCCGAGACCGTCATGCCAACCAACACTGCCGTGATGGCAACCTTTAGCCAAATGTTCTTGGTCGTCATGATTACTTAGCCTCGCAGTAGCCGTAGTTGCAGATCTTCGCGCCCGTGGGACATGCGGCATCGGTCGTGCCATTCGCCGCAGTGCAGGTGTGGGTAGCGCAGGCCGGAGCTGATGCGCCAGCGATTGCAGCCGCCGCCACGTCGAACTTGCATGCGCACGAGTGCGTGGGGCTGAACGCCTTCATCGGCGCTGCATCCTTCTCCTCGGTGTGCGCAACGCTCATCGCGCACTCCGGCACAACGCCGCCTTTGGCTTCCACGGTGATGAGGTCGAAGCTCGGGGCCACAGCCAGGGTGAGATAGTCGATCACCGTCTTGACGTTGGCATTGGTCGGCACGCCCGACGTCACAGGCGTAATCAGGTGCAGCGGTCCCCAGATCGGATAGTGGCCGTCACGCGTGTTGGCCTTATCGAACTTCATGGCGCTCGAGTCCGGCAGGTAGGCGCAGCTCTGGTTGAAGTGCTGGTACGCAAGCTCGCGCAGCGACGTGCGGTTCTTGTCGGCGCCGTCCGCACCCAAGATGCCGATCGCCTTCTCGGCGTTGGCGCCATTCAGCGACGTTGCGAGCGAGCCGATGAGCAGCGTGCTCGACCCGTTGCCGTGACCCTTGAACTTCGCCGCAGGCACGCCCAGGTACGCGGCCACCATCTGCTGCGTGCCGGAGGTCGCCGCACGCTGCTCGATGTAGCTCGCGTCGTTCCACGGGCTGACAGGATGGGTGACCCCGCCGAACCCGTAGATCAGGTACGCCGCTTCCGCGCTGATCGCGCCCTGGGTGGAGCCGCCGGTGCTGCTGATCGGCACGACGAAGGTCATCGTCTGGATCGGCCCGTGGAAGTCCTGCACGCTCGCGTCGAGCGTGGCGCTGCAGCTGGCCGCGTACACGTCCGAGACACCGATGTTGACCGTGTCGCCGCCGTTGACGTCATCCGTCGTGCACGTGCCGGTGAACGCCGGTGTAGCGAGCGTCGTGTCCCAGTACGTGCCACCGCCGGTGAGCTTGCCCGGTGGATTGGTGGTCATGTAGCCGACGCCGATGCACGACCCCGGTCCCGAGTAGATCAACGTGATGGGCGTCGCCTGCGCGGCGAGCGCTTGTGCGAGCACCGCTGCGAAGGGCTTCACCGCGGACGAGCCCGCGATGTAAACCGGATTGGGCAGACTGGCGCAGGTCGGGTTCGCAACGGCATGCGCCTGCGTCGCCAGAACGAGCACCGCAGCCACGGCCAAGCCGGGAGCTGCAACTCGTTTGCCGAACAGGCAAAATGGGTTCTTCATAGTCAGCTGTTCCTTCCTTAGTAGTACCCGGCGTGTTTTTGCGACCGAGGTTGGGCGGCACCCTAGGAGCCGTGTGTGACGAGCGCGCGGCTGCGACGCGAACTTTGCGTGGCGTGTGCGATTGTTGGTGCGAGCTGCGGCCTCGGGCCGCATGCGAACTACTCGCGCATTCACGAGGCTCATGGGCGCGCAAGCTCGCGCACCTCCGTGTCAACGACGTCGCGCTCACGTGACATGTTCGTGACGGCGACTGAGCTGGCGCTGCTCGCCAACGTCCTCCGCTACTATCAGCTGCGGGGCTGCACGATGATGGGGCCTGCGCCGAGCGGCCAGCGCGCGGCAGCGATCGCTTTGCTCGTCGATCCACACACGACCTCTTGCCTGTAGAGCTCGAGCGCAACTCCGTCGCGCAGACCGCGGTCGGAGACGTGCGCATGGATCGCGCCCAGCGCGTCGAGGATCTGGATCATGATCGTGGCCGAGACGAGCACGGTATCCGCCCGCGGAGCTTCGACGCCCAACGTGATGAGCTCGTCGCTCGACAGGCCGATGAGCTCGTCGAGGCCGCAGCGCAGGTCACCGAGGACGATCGGCCCGGTCTTGCCGGGGTGAGCCGTGCCGCGCATGAGCAGCTTGCGGGCCGCACGCGCGCTGCCTGAGCCGAAGACGATCACTTCAGGTTTCAGCTCTCGCACGACGCTGAGCGCGCCGTCGAGTTGCTCGCGCACGTGCAACGCGAGCGCCGAAGCGGCCTGCCGGTCGAACGCCGCAGCGCGCGCCTGCGCGCGCATGCGCACCGCCCCAATCGGCAAGCTCGCGGCGTGGATGCAACGAGTGCCCTCGCCCACCGCGATCTCGACGGATCCACCCCCGAGGTCGACCACCGCCACGCGCCGGCCGCCGACCAGCGGCGTCGTGCTCTGCCCGAGATACGCCAAGCGCGCTTCGTCGTTCGGGTCGAGGATCCGCACCTTGACCAGGTGCCGGCGCTCGATCTCTCGCACCAGGGCAGGCCCATTGGAGGCAGCGCGAATCGCGCTGGTCGCGACCACGCTCGTATAACCCGGCCGCGCGTCGCGAGAGGCGCACATCAGCTCCCAGACCGCGTCGAGACTCTCCAGCCAGCTGCGGCGATCGATGAAGCCATCGATGAACACCCG
>DASVHQ010000453.1:0-5988 GCA_036382515.1 Polyangiales bacterium
TCCTGCTGCCAGTTCAGGAAGTGCTCGGCCGGAGTGACCTTCAGCGAGTAGGCCGTGACGCGCGTCCGCGAATGCGGCGCGGGCCGCAGCCGCACCACGTGCGGGGCCAGCTCGACCAGACGGTCATAGGTGTAGTGAGTCACGTGACGTAGGGCTACTCGGATCGCCATGGGTGCGTGTTCACAAGTAGGCGCGGCATGTTTCTGGCTTATTTCCCGGCAGTCAATTGCGCGTAACTCAACTGTATTTACCTACCGCTCGCCGTCCGCGGTGCGTACATCACAGGTATGCCCGATCTCGTTTCCAATCTGTCTGCCGGCCTCTTCTCTTCGTACAAGGCGCTGGTCGGGACCTACGACGAGATGGTCGCCGCCGATGGCACGGCACGCGCGCACGCGCGACGTGTTCACGCCGTGCTCAATCGTCTGCCCCCGCGCGACTTCGCGCGCAACCAGTCGCTCGCAGAGCGCTCGCTCTACAACCAGGGCGTGACGTTCTCGGTCTACTCCGATCAGCAGGGCACGGAGAAGATCTTCCCTATCTGTCTGGTGCCGCGCGTGATCGGCGCAGCGGAGTGGGCGCGCGTGGAGCGAGGCCTCGTGCAACGCGTGGCCGCGCTGAGCTTGTTCCTCGATGACATGTACGGCGACCAGAAGATCCTGCGTGACGGCACCTTGCCCGCCGATCTCGTGCTGGCAGCGCAGGCCTACCAGCCCAAGCTGCGCGGCATCGCCGCGCCCGGCGGCGTGCGCATTCCGATCGCAGGTATCGACCTGATCCGTGGACCCGACGGCGTGTTTCGCGTGCTCGAAGACAACCTGCGCACGCCCTCGGGCGTCTCGTACGTGGTCGAAAACCGCCTGGTCACCAAGCGCATCTTCCGCGAAGCGCTCGAGTCGACGGGCGTGCGGTCGGTGGAGCAGTATCCGATCGAGCTGGCAAACACGCTTCGTGCGATCGCGCCACGCGGCGTCGATGCTCCGTGCATGGTGGTGCTCACGCCGGGCGTCTACAATTCGGCGTACTTCGAGCACTCGTTTCTGGCCCGGCACATGGGTATCGATCTCGTCGAGCCTTCGGACCTGTTCGTGGATCGCGACACCGTGTTCGTGCGCACCACGCACGGGCCCAAGCGCGTAGACGTGATCTACCGTCGCATCGACGACTCCTACCTCGATCCGAAGTTCTTCCGCTCGGACAGCTTGCTCGGGGTGCCGGGCCTGATGGGCGCGTACCGGAAGGGTCGCGTGACTCTCGCGAATGCTCCGGGCAACGGCTGCGCCGATGACAAGGCCGTGTATGCCTTCGTGCCCGAGATAATTCGTTACTACCTCGGCGAGGATCCGGTGTTGGCGCAGGTCGACACCTACGTGTGCGCGCGCGAGAAGGACAAGCAGTACGTGCTCGACAACCTCGGCGATCTGGTCGTGAAGGCGGTGGACGAGGCGGGCGGTTACGGCATGCTGATGGGGCCGCAATCCACGGCTGCGCAGCGCGACGACTTCCGGCGCCGCATCAACGCGGAGCCGCGCAAGTACATCGCGCAACATCGCATCGAGCTCTCCACGTGTCCAACCTGGGATCCGAGCACCGAGACCTTCTCGCCGCGGCGCGTCGATCTGCGGCCGTTCATCCTGACGCGGCCACAGGGCTCGTGGGTGCTGCCCGGTGGGCTCACACGCGTGGCGCTGGTCGAGGGCTCGTACGTCGTGAACTCAAGCCAAGGCGGTGGCTCCAAGGACACCTGGGTCGAACGCGGGAACGTGTCGTGATCTCACGCATCGTCGACCATTGCTTCTGGTTTGGGCGCTACCTGGACCGTGCGGAGAGCACCGCGCGTCTGTTGCAGGCCACGCGCTCGCTCGCCTCGGATGCCGAGCTGGCCGTGACGCGCTGTTGGCAGCCGCTGGTGATCGTGGCCGGCGAAGAAGAGCCCTTCGTGAAGCTCTACGGGCGCGACGCGTTCGGCGACGGCGAGCTGGTGCAGGAGCAGCTCACCTGGAGTCGCGAGAGCCTGGTGAGCCTGTCGAGCTCGGTCCGCTTCGCTCGCGAGTGCGCGCGCAGCATTCGCGATCAGCTCTCGCTCGATGCCTGGGAGGAGATCAACGAGCTGTATCTGTGGCTCGACCGCAAGAGCACGCGCGACCTCTACATGGAGAACCGCGAGGAGTTCTACCGTACGGTGCGGCGCGCCACGCAGCTCACCATGGGTCTGGTGCGCAGCACGATGCTGCACGAGGCACCCATGAACTTCCTGTGGATGGGCGTGATGCTGGAGCGCGCGGGACAGACCGCGCGCATCCTCGACATGCACCATCACACCATGGAGCACGAGAGTGTCACCAACGACATCGTGCAGGTGGCGCTGTGGATGTCGCTCTTGCGTGCGTGCTCGGGCTCCGAGGCATTCATGAAGAAGCACCAGGGGCGCGTCACGGCGCACAGCATGGTGGCGTTCCTGCTTTTCGAGCCAGCGTTTCCGCGCTCGCTGCGCTACTGCCTGCAGACCGGGGCGCAGATCCTGCGTCGCGTGTGGCCCGACATGGGCGTAGGTGGCGCGCTGCCACCGTCGCGCGCGCGGATCGAGACGCTGCTGGCATGGCTGACCGACCAGGAGCAGGGCTTCGAGGTGGGTCGGATCCACAAGCTGCTCACGCACGTGGTCGACGAGACGGCGGCGATCTGTTCGCTGATTGGCACCGAGATCCAGGGGCCGCCGCGCGTGGCGGTGCACCTGGCCGGTGAGCAGGCGGGGTGAGCAGGCTTGGCGAACGGGCGCCTCTGGGATCTGTGCATTCATCGCTACCTGCCGGGGCGCTTGGGGTCGGCAGGTCGCTCTCGGGCTCGGGAGAGTGTCCTCGGCACGACCGCCACGGCTTCGCGCGCAGCGCCTCGGGCCTGCGAAACGAGCCCGAGAGCGACCTGCCGACCCCAAGCGCTTCAATGTCATGGCTGAGTGAGCAGGCGGCGCGATGTCGCAACGAGTGTTGTCTTCGCCGACGACAACACTTGCTGGCAGTGACTGCTGCCGATGCTCACGTCGAGAGGTAGGTCACGCGGACGTCGGGATGCACCGGCAAGCGCTGGTTGTTTTTTTTGCATCGAGTTCGCACCGCGCGATGCGGTGCTGCAGTGGGCTTCCGACGTGCTCTCGACGAACGCGGACTTGCCCAGCGTGCTCTTCACGCATGCGTATCTGTATAGTGACGGCAAGCGCTACGACCGCTCGATCAGCCCGCGCCAGTCCTATCATCCAGACACGTACCAGTACACGCCGAGCGAGGGCATCAACGACGGCGAAGACATCTGGCAGAAGCTGGTGGAGCCGCACGAGAACGTGCGCCTTTTGCTCTCGGGTCAGGTGATCCCCGATGGCACGGCGCGCTCCACGGCGACGCGCAAGAGCGGCAGTCAGGTGCAACAGGTGCTGGCGAACTATCAGCTCTGTGCCAGCTGCCCGTGTCAGCAGGTGATGGGCGGTGACGGCTACCTGCGCGGGCTCGAGTTCGACCAGGACGGCAAGAACATCCGCGTCAGCACCTATTCGCCATACCTCGATGCGCCGCTGACCGACGGCGAGAACGAGCTCACGTTGCCGCTGCAGTGAGGGCAGGCGGCGCGGCTATTGCCGTGGCGGGTACTTCTGCAACATGCGCTGCAGCGTGCGCCGATGCAGCTGCAGGCGGCGGGCCGCTTCCGAGATGTTGCCTTCGCAGTCGGCCAGCACGCGGTTGATGTGTTCCCAGCGCACGCGCTCCAGCGAAGGCGCAGCAAAGTCCATGTTCGGCACGGGGTGCGCGTCGGCTGCGCCGTGTTGGAAGGCGGCCAGGATGTCGTCTACATCGGCGGGCTTCTGCAGGTAGTAGACGGCACCGAGCTTCATGGCGTCGATGGTGGTCGCGATGCTGCCGTAGGCGGTGAGGACCACGATCTTCGTCTCGGGATCGATGCGCTTGAGCTCACGCAGCAGCTCGAGCCCCGAGTTGCCGGGCATGCGTAGGTCGAGCACCGCCAGCTCGGGCGACTCGGCTTGCGCCAGCGCCAGCGCTTCGTCGAAGTTGGCGGCGGTGCGCGTATCGAAGCCGCGCGCACGCAGGGCAACCGCCAGCCGTTCGCGCAGAGTGGCGTCGTCGTCGACGATCAGCATGGACGCTACAGCGGTCGACTCACTCGGCTCGCTGGGGGTTTCGGTGGTCACGGTGCGCGGCTCTCCCTCGACTGCTCGGGTGGGTGCTCAGCTGGCGTCGCGCCCGGGGGGTGGCGCGGCTGCGACCGGGATGCTCACGACGGCGGTGGTTCCGGCTCCGGGACGCGAGTGGAGCTCGATGCGGCCACCGAGGCGCTCGATGATCATGCGCGAGAGAAAGAGCCCAAGGCCCATGCCCTCTCCGGGCTGCTTGGTGGTGAAGAAGGGCTCGCCCGCACGCGTGAGCACGTCGTCGACCATGCCGGGGCCGCGGTCGCGCACCTGGAGGCGGCAGGTGCCGTTCACCACGCTTGCGTCGACCGCCACGGTCTGCCCCGTCGGCGAGGCTTGAAGCGCGTTCTTGAGCACGCTGCGCAAGGCCTGAGCGGTGGCTTGCGGTTGGGCGCGCAGCACGCACCGAGCGGTCTCGGTTGTCAGCTCGCTACTCACCTGCTCGCGGCGCGGCAGGCCCTGCAGCGCCGATTCGATGAGCTCCGCGACGCTGACCGAGCTGACACCCTCCGCGGAGCTGTGCCCGGCATCCGTCGCCATCAGCTGCAGGATGTCGCGGCAGCGATCGACCTCACGACGGATCAGCTGCGCGTCGCTCACGCTCTGCGCGTGCGCCCCGGCCTTCGCCAGTGACCGCTCCAGCTCCTTTGCTACCACCGCGATCGTGGACAGCGGCGTGGACAGCTCGTGGGCTGCACCGGTCGCGAGTGTGGCGAGCGAGGCTAGCTTCTCGCTGCGCGAGGCGAGGGCTCGCGCGCGCATCAGCTCGTTCTCACGCTGTCCCAGGCTCTGGCGCACGCGCGTCACGAAGTACGAGATGAAGACCGCCGCGACCCCGAAGGCGATCCACATGCCCTGCATGTGCATGCGCATCTGGTCGGCGTGGCTCATGTGGGTCCGGATGTCGCTGGGCAGCCAGTCGTGCTGCACGAAGAGCGAGCCGAAGCTGAACAGCGCTAGCATGACCAGGCCCCAGGTCCAGACCGTGGGCAAGACCACGGCCGCCAGCGCGATGTGTACGAGGTAGAGAAACGAGAAGGGATTGAACGGCCCGCCGCTGAGAAAAAGCAGCACCGACAAGAGCACGATGTCGAACGCGAGCAGCGCACCGATGGTGGATGGGCCGACGACCGTGCGCTTGCGAGCCCAGAGCGTGCAGGCCACGTTGCTCATCGCCTCGGTGCCGATAACCGCCAAGAGCGATGCGCGTGGCACCTTGATGTGCATGCCGAGGTCGACGAGCAATACGGTGACGAGCTGGCCGACGACGGCGCCCCAGCGGAGTCGAACGAGCCACGCAAAGTTGATGCGTTGCGCCTCGGAGTCGAGCGCGCCGCTGGCGGCGGGCATGGCTGCGTCGCGCGTCATGGGTTGCCTGCAGACCTGAGTGCTTCGGCCACGATGAGCCAGCCTGTACAAACGCCACGAACGGGTCAAGGCGCAGCCGCGTCCCCCGGTCGTGGCGCGAGAGAGACCCCGGCGTGCGCGTCATGCGCGTGCGCCGGGGGGTATGACGTTCACGGGACGTCGACGAAGAAAGCTGCGTGTCCGTGCGGGCTGTCCTCGGTGAGGTCCTCGCAGTTGCCATTGAAGTGGAAGCGCACGTTCCACTTGCCTGCGGCATCGAAGCGCACCGGGCCGACCTTGTACGTGCCGTCCGGGCCCTCGGTGGTCTTCGACTTCTCGGTCATGCCCGGGTGCGTGTCGTTCAGGTAGACGTCGGGCTTGGTGTCTGCGCCCTTGAGCGGTTTGCCATCGGTCTTGGCGGTGACCTTCACGGTGAAGTAGAC
>DASVHQ010000454.1:0-3202 GCA_036382515.1 Polyangiales bacterium
GCGGTCGAACAACCCTTGGCATAGAACCGGCCGCAAGCAATGAGCGTTTTGTCGGTCCACGAACACGTTCCAACCAGCACAGACACGGTCACCCCCTACAAGCGACTCGCCGCGCGAACGCGCGGCCTTCCCTTTTGTCTAAGCTGGATGAATATACAGTATGCTAGAAGGAGGCATCCGCTTCGTTCTGCCCGCCTGCACGTGTCCCAACCCCCCCGCCAAGACCCCTTCGCTTCGCTCAACAAGGAGCAACGCGACGCAGTCGAACATGGCATGGACCGGCCACGCCATCAGGGCGAAGCACTGCTCATCATCGCCGGCGCGGGCTCCGGCAAGACGATGACGCTCGCGAGCCGCGTGACCCGCCTCGTGCTGGCAGGCGCCGACCCGCAACGCATCTTGCTCTTGACGTTCTCGCGCCGCGCGGCCAAGGAGATGGAGAGACGGGTCGGGCGCGCCCTGCATCAAGCGCTCGGCTTCTCGTCAACGCAACAGCCGCCGACGATGCCTTGGTCCGGCACATTTCACAGCGTTGGCGCAAGCCTCTTGCGTGACTATGCGCCGCATATCGGCCTGAGCCAGGCGTTCACCATCCTCGACCGCGGGGACTCTGAAGACCTGATGGGTCTCGCCCGGCACGAACTCGGCCTCGGTGACACCAAGTCCAGAAGTCGGTTTCCGCAGAAAGGCACCTGCCTTGGCATCTACTCGCGCGCCGTCAACAGCCAGGCACCTCTCGATGCATTACTACTGGACATCTATCCCTGGTGCGCGCAGCACGAAGGCGACCTGAAACGGCTGTTCGCAGCGTACATCGCGGAGAAGCAGCGCCAGGCCGTTCTCGACTTCGACGACCTCCTGCTCTACTGGTCCCAAATGATGGGCGATGCAGAGCTTGCCCGCCATGTCGGGGCACGGTTCGACCATGTTCTCGTTGACGAATACCAGGACACGAGCCGCATTCAAGAGGCCATCTTACTGGGGCTCAAGCCCGACGGTCGTGGGCTGACCGTGGTCGGTGACGACGCGCAGAGCATCTACAGCTTTCGGGCTGCGGAGGCACAGAACATCCTCGGATTCCCGCGACGGTTCGATCCGCCCGCTCGCGTTGTCACGCTCGAGCGCAACTACCGCTCGACGCAACCTATCCTGGACGCCTCGAATGCGGTCATCGCGCTTGCCGAAGAGCGGTTCACCAAGATCCTCTGGACCGACCGCCTGTCGTCGGAACGGCCGGAGCTGGTGACGGTCGAAGACGACGCCGCACAGGCCCGTTGGGTCGCCGACCGAGTGCTCGAGCATCGGGAGGCCGGTCTGAAGTTGAAGGCGCAGGCCGTCTTGTTCCGCACGTCGCAACACAGCGCGAGCCTCGAACTCGAACTGGCTCGCAGGAACATCCCCTTCGTGAAGTTCGGCGGACTGCAGTTTCTCGAGGCCGCGCACGTGAAGGACGTGCTGTCGGTGCTGCGCTGGGCCGAGAACCCGCGCAGCCGGCTCGCGGGCTTCCGGGTCGCGCAGCTGGTACCGGGGGTCGGTGCGGCAACGGCCAAGCGTCTGCTTGATGCGATGGACGCGGTGCCGGACCCGGCGGCTGAGCTCCAACGGTTCGAGCCCCCCCAGGGAGCAAAGATGGAGTGGAAGGACTTGGCGAAGCTCCTGGCTGTGCTGAGCTCAAGAAGAAGCGTATGGCCCGAGGACATTCAACTCGCAATCCGCTGGTACCAGCCGCACCTGGAGCGGCTGCACGAGGACGCCCGTATTCGCCAGGCAGACCTGGTGCAACTTGCCCGTATGGCCAACGGCACGTCAACGCGGCAGCAGTTTCTGACCGACTTGACCCTCGACCCCCCGGCTGCCACAAGCGACGAATCCGGGCCACCGCTGCTGGATGAGGACTACCTCATCTTGTCGACGATTCATTCCGCCAAAGGCATGGAATGGCAATCGGTTCACGTGCTCCACGCGGTCGACGGGTGCATCCCGTCGGACATGTCCACGGGCACGATGGCGCAAATCGAAGAGGAGCGCCGCCTGCTGTACGTTGCGCTGACCCGTGCAAAGCAGCACCTGCATGTGCTTGTGCCGCAGCGGTTTTACGTCTCGCAGCAGGCCGGTTCCGGGGACCGGCATGTCTATGGTTCTCTGACGCGGTTCATTCCTCCCGCGGTCGCAGAGCTCTTTGAGCAGGTGGGACCCTCCCGACCCGCCCAGGAACCTGCCGTGGCGTTGACTGGCTTGTCTGGGACGAAGCTGGACATAGGGGCGAGGCTGCGCGCGGGCTGGGCATAGGCAGCGGTCATCGCTACGCGGTGCAGGCGCGGACGACTTGGAGAACGCGTCGTACGACGTGGCGGACCGTACCGGTCAGCCAATCGCTGGACTCCCGAATGTCTGCGTCACCGCGCCGGGCTCGAATCATCGGACATGCTGGCGGCTCCGTTGTAGGTACAGTGGACTCCCCATGTTCCCGTCGCCACATGCCAGTCGCACGAACTCATGCACCCATCCAGAATTCTCAGTGTCGCGGCCCTCTCAATGTCGTTGCCAGCGCTCAGGCGCCAGAGCAACCAATCCGCCACCCCAGGACGGTAAAGCATGGTCAACAAACCCGTGGAGAACGAGGACGCTCGTCCGACGACGGCGTTCGAATTTCATCTGCCTCGTGGCTATGTCCCGGCCGATGGCGCGGTGCACGCCGATGGCGTGATGCGGCTGGCCATCGCGGGGGACGAATTGTCGGCCGCCAAGGACCTGCGGGTGCTCGAGCAGGCCGCGTACCTGCCGGTCGTGCTCCTTTCGCGCGTCGTAACGAAGCTCGGTACCCTCGAAGCGGTCACTCCCGGGGTGATCGAGGGCCTGTTCGCCTCGGACTACGCGTACTTGAAGCAGTTCTACGACCAGCTCAACCACCGGAGCGGGGCGGCTCCTGTCTACCGTAGCGTGAAGCTAGTGGTGTGCGCCGAAATTGAATGAACTTATATCGACGGGCATCGCTCCAACCTGGCAGGAGGTTGGAGCGATGCGAGTTGCTCACAAGATCGTACTGGACGCGCAAGTCGAACGCGAGTTGCGCATCCTGTCCAAACGCAGGCGCGTGGAGGCCCGAGTGCAGCAGCGCGCAAGCGTGATCCTGCTGGCCGCCAAGGGCGCTCAGAACAAGGACATCGCCGCCGAAGTCAAGCTCGATCGGCGGCAAGTGGCG
>DASVHQ010000455.1:0-2733 GCA_036382515.1 Polyangiales bacterium
CCTCCAGCGAGCTCACGCATCTTCGGTTCCGGGTCATTGCTCGCGACCCAGGCCAAGGTCTCGCGCATTTCGGGCACTACTCCCGTCAAACCCGCTCCCGCCACCACGGCGCTGCGCCTTACCATAATCGTCGGCTCCGTGCGCATCAAGGTGTGGCGGTAGCCTGGACAAACGCTGGCTCCTCCGCGCGGCGGCGCCTTGGATGCGTTGGTGATGAAGGTCTTGGTGCCGCTCAAGATCCACTCGTCGCCCTTGCGAACGGCGCCGGAGGTCATGGCACCGGCATCCGAGCCGGCGTTGGGTTCGGTGAGCGCGAAGGAGCCGATCCACTCACCGCTCGCCATCTCGGGCAGGTACTTCTGCTTCTGTGCGTCGCTGCCGAAGCGCACGAGGCCCACGCAGCCGAGGCCAGTGTGCACACTGATGTCATCGACAAGCCCCAGGGTCCGCGCCCGAGCATCTCGTGCACGAGCGCTTTCTGCACGACCGGCAGTCCGAGGCCACCGTACTGCGCCGGGACGCTCAAGCCCAAGAGGCCCAAGTCGCGCGCTTGTTCGATCACAGAATCTAGGATTTCGCGCGCCTCTTCGATCTCGCGGCAACGTGAGTTGACTTGTTCTTCGACGAAGTCGCGCACCGAGCTTTGCAGCAACCTGTCTTCTTCGCTGATGCTGAAGTCCATCCGACTCGCTCCCCTGCCTGGTATCCGACTCCTGCTCGGCAACCTTCGCCGCCGTGCCACCGCTCGCGCTGTCTTGCACAGCTCGCTGCGTCGGGGCGTTGCTCGGGGCAAAGCAAAACACCGCTCGGCGACGCGTGGCTCGCCGAGCGGTGTTGGGGTGTGGCTTGGATGAGCGGCTGCGTCAGCGCAGCGCGCTTTGGCGACGGCGGCGTGCGGCGATCCCGAGGCCCACGAGCGCGAGCAGCACCAGCGCCGAGCTTGTACCCGAGCGTTGTCCGACCGACGACACGCTGCAGATGCCGCCGCTGCTCTTGCTCTGGCCCGTGGCCGCGTTGCCGCTGGCCACTCCCGCATCCGAGGCGTGGCCGGAGTTGGCGGTTGGCGCGGCGCTGGTGCTACCGGCTGCGCCCGTGCCGAGATCCTGGCTGACGCCGCCCTTGCTCGAACTCGAATCTGGAATCCGAGCGTAGGGAGGCATGCACGTGCCCGATTGGGTCACGGAGCCGGCATCTACCTGCACGCAGGTGCTCGGGTCGCCACCGTCCGCAGGCGCGGTGCAGGCCACGGCGCCGCGTACCTCTTGCACGCAGGTCCACTTGTCTGGGCAGTTGGTCGCTGAGGTACAGTCGATCTTCTCGGCTTCGCAGCGCTTGACGCCCGAGGGCTTGCAGCTGCAGCCGCCGCCGCCGTCAGCTGGACCGGAGTCTAGTGTCGTTGGTGCACCGGCATCGAGCGCCGCTGGCAGAGGCTTCGGTGTGCCGCTGGCACCTGCGCCGCCGGGATCGGCGCTGCCGCTGGAACCGCTGCCGGAACCGCTGCTACCGGAGCAGCCACACTCTTGGGTTTCGACGCAGGTGAAATGATCGCCGCAGTCCGCGGCGACCGTGCACGGCAGCAGATAGCGGGGCGTGCACTCCTGGGTTGTGATCGTCTGGCAGGTGGGGGGCTCGGGTGAAGGGCAGGGCTCCTTGCTGCACGCAGTCTGGCCGCCCCCGGAACACTGCTCGGATTTCTGCGTGTAGCAGACCATGTCGGTGGCGCAGTCCGCGTCGGTCTTGCACGGGCCGGGCACGCATTCCTTCAGCTCGGTCGGCGTGCAGGGCTCTGGAGCCGGGCAGGTCTTTCCTGGCTCGCAGGCGGTGGCACCGGCACAGGCCGTGGCCCCAACCGCCTGGCAGGTGAGGCCTTTGTCGCAGTCTGTGTCGCTGCTGCAAGTTGTTGTTTGTGCCTGCGCTCGCGCGCCAGACGCTAGACAGGCGGCGGTCAGCAGACCTGCCGCGAGCCATCGATTGTTCCACTGCGAGCCCATGCGAACCTCCACGTCGGTTGGATGCGTGGCCTAAACTAAGCACGCGACGTGCCAGCGGGCGAATCGACGGTGAAACGGCTGTGAGCCGCTGGTGATGCGGTTGGCAGCGCTGCCGCGCCACGCTCGCGCTGCACGTGTGCCAGCTTGTGCCGGAGCGCGAGCCGAGCCCGGCCAGGCTTGCCACGGCGTGGCCGGCCTACAGCAGCGGCGTGCGCTCGCAGTGGGGACCGCGCTGGCTGCTGCACGGGCTAGCGTCCGGTGCTGCCGAAGCCGCCGGTCCCGCGCTCGGTGCTTCCGAGCGCCGTCGCGTCTTCCACGACCGCCACGTCGACACGCGTGACCGGTGCCACCACGAGCTGCGCGATACGGTCCCCAGGTGCGATCACGTGCGCTTCTCTCCCCAGATTGATCAGCAGCACTTTGACCTCACCTCGGTAGTCCTCGTCGATGGTGCCGGGCGCGTTCGCCACCGTGACCCCGTGCTTGATCGGCCGGTAGTCCCTATAGTGCGACCAGGAAATGCTGGTCGAGGAGGATTGGAGGCTGCGATGACCTCATGAAACCTCGTCTGTTGTCCCGCGGGTGCGAAACCCGCTCGGCGAAGGGCCAGCCAGCCCACGCCGGAAGCCAGCCTTGCTACGGTGACGGTAACGGCGATGCGTAGGCACGCGAGCAGGTGGGCCACGAGCGCAACGGCGCCAAGCCTCCGAGCCTGGTACGTTGCTATGGTGTGCTGAGCGAG